>PLZO01000103.1 GCA_003152165.1 Chloroflexota bacterium | reverse complement strand
TCGGCGAGGGGCACCCGGCGGACGGCGATGGTGACGTCGGCCCGGCGCCGCCGGTGGGCGGCCAGGAACGGGGTGTAGTCCATCTTGTAGATGTGGTCGCCGGCCAGGACCAGGACGGCGTCGCACGGATCGTGCTCGATGACGTTCCAGTTCTGGAGCACGGCATCGGCCGTACCCCGGTACCACTCGGCCACTCGGCCCCGGGCGATGTAGGGCTGGAGCATCCGCACGCCGCCGGTGTTCCGGTCAAGGTCCCAGGGCCGGCCGAGGCCGATGTGGTCATTGAGCGAGCGCGGGTTGTACTGGGTCAGGACCACGACATCGTAGATCCCCGAGTTCACACAGTTGCTCAGCGTGAAATCGATGATCCGGTACTTGCCCCCGAAGGGCACTGCCGGCTTGGCCCTGACCGAGGACAGGATCGACAGGCGCTCGCCTTCGCCTCCTGCCAGGATGACCGCCATCGTCGGCTTCACGGCGTCCTCCGTCGGATCCCGGTCGCGGGCGCGGCCTCGCCCTGATTCTAGTCCCCTGGCGATCGCCTTGGTCAAGGCCGCCGGTTATGACGAAGTCAGCGTTTCGATACAGGATCGTCAAGTGCTGCGGGCCACCGGCCCGATCACAGGAACAGGCGCGGATTGACGAACGTGCCGTTGAGCTGGGTCATCCAGTGGAGATGCGGCCCGGTCGTGTGGCCGGTCATCCCGACGTAGGCGATCACCTGGCCCTGGGTCACCCACTGCCCGACCCGAACCGGGATGGGGTCGCGGGCGTCATCAACGTGGGCGTACCAGGTCAGCAGGCTCGTCGAATGGGCAATGATCACGACCCAGGCCCCGTCGGAGAGCGGGCCGGCGAACACGACCCGGCCGTCGCCGGCAGCGTGGATCGGGGTGTACATCGGGTCGGCGATGTCGATTCCATTGTGATAGTGGGCACACGAGCCCAGCGGCGGCTCCCAGACAATGCCCGTGCATCCAAACTCCTGGGTCACTGAGCCGGAGATCGGCCAGTTCAGGGACCCGTTGTACTCGGACGGGATGCCGCCACCCTGCCCGCCCTGGTTCAGGATGTCCTGGATCTTCTTCGAGATCACAGCTTCCGCGGCCGACTCGGCACTGATCGCACGGCGCAGGGCGGCAGCGTTGCCGGACAGCTTCCTGTACGTCGTCTGCTGGAGGGTCAGGGCCTTGGACGTGGCCGCCTGGAGCAGCGCCAGCTGCGCTTTGGCCGCGCTGAGCGAAGCCAGGCTGGCGTCAAGCTGGGTCTTCTGGGCAGCCGTCTCCAGGGCCAGCTGCTGAGTCTGTTGGCGGGTGGCCGTGGTCGTCTGATTGAGCGCGAAGAGGGTCGCCTGGTCGGATGCGATCTGGTTGGCGAGCAAGTGGTCCTGGTTGCCGATATCGATCAGGTTACCGATGTCGCCGAGGGCATCCGTGAACGAGGCTGCGGACAGGAGCGTCTCGAGGATCGATGTCCGGTCGCGTTCATAGGCGGCCCGGACGTGGTCACCCAGGAGAGCCTTTGCCTGGGCCAGGTCCGCTGCCTTCTGCTGCTCCTCGCGATCGAGCCCGATCAGGGCAAGGTCGAGGTTAGCCAGGTCCTGGACCTGCTGGTTGTACTCCGCCTCGACCGCGTTGACCTTGACCTGGGTCGCCGCGATGTTTGCCTTGACGTCGACGAGGTCGGAATTGATCCCGACCAGCTTCGTCTTGGTGTTGGCCAACGTGGCTGCCAGATCGGCCTGCAGCGCGGCCAGCTCGGCCATGTGGGCCTTCTGGGCGGCAAGCTGGGCGGCGATCGCCTTCTGCTGCGCCTGGGCCTGCGATAGGTCGTCGCCACGAGCGAGGCCCGGCGCGAAAGACCCGCCCAACAGCGTGGCCACGAACGCGGCGATGAGAAGCGGGCGAACCAGTCGAGCGGTCGTCATTGAGCGAGCGAGCGATCTCCGTTGGCGCGTCCCGACGCGGGTGGCGGACCTCGTCGCCGGTTGAACGCCGTCCGAACGGAACCCGTCCGGGACGACTCCGGCATCGGGGAATGATACCCCGGTCGACCACCGTACCCAGATTCACGTCGCTTGGCCACCCTGACGGATGGACCCCCGACCGGTTCGCACCACGCCGTGACGGTCATCCTGGCGCCGTCCGGCACCGACGGCGAGGCCCCAATGGCCCGCGAGCCTAGGACTGCAGGAGCACGGCCCAGAACGCGCCGATGATCAGGAAGGGCCCATACGGGATGAAGCTCTTCAAGCCGATCCGGCGGGTCATGAGCAGGGCCACGATCACCACGCCCGAGACGAGGACGCCCACGATTACCCCAAAGGCCGTCCGCTCGAGACCGGCCAGCAGGCCCACCCCGAATAGGAGCTTGACGTCGCCGAGCCCGAAGGCACCCGCTCCAAACGGGATGGACAGGATGAAGAACACAGCTGGAATCACGATGGCGCCGACGACGGCCGGCAGCATCGCGCCAGGGACGGCATGACCGATCAGCGGATTCTGGCCGGTCAGGCCATAGATGGTGCCCAGCCCGATCAGTGGCCAGGTGATCTCATCGGGCAGCGTCCGCTGATCGAGGTCGGTCGCCAGGAGCAGGATCAGGCCCAGGAAGACGACACCGTATACGAGCGTGCTGCCCGCGTCCGGGAAGCGCCGGCCGAGGAGGCCGAGCGCGACGGCACCTACGAGCGGCACGGCCGCGGTCCGCCAGTCGACCGCCCGGATTGAGCCGTCGTCATGGGTCGGCCAGCGGGCGGCCATGCGGTCCGCCAGCAGGCCCCAGGCCAATCCGAGGCAGGCGAGGGCAACGACCAGCGGCGTCATCTTGACCCGCTCAGCAAGCCCGTCAGGACCGCACGGGCCAGGACCTCACCGGGCGCCGGCGAGAGCCAGTTCAACAAGCGTCGCATGGGTCACCCCGTTGGCGCCGCGGGCGGCGAACGGCGATGCCTTGCGGAAGTAGCCGGTGCCGCCGATGTCGAGATGGACCCACGGTTTCGTCCGGAATTCGCGCAGGAACAGGCCGCTCTTGACCAGCGAGCCCTCAGCCGAGCTGGAATTCTGCAGATCGCCATACCAGCTGTCCATCTCGACAACGTAATCGTCGATCAGGGGGACCTGCCAGTAGCGCTCACCGGCCTGGTCGCCGGCCGCGATGACCGCGTCATACCAGGCCTGGGGTGTCCCGAAGGCACCTGTCACCAGGTGGCCGAGGGCTCGCGAAACGGCGCCGGTCAAGGTGGCAACGTCGACCAGATGGGTCGCCCCAAGCTGCTCGGCGTAGGTCAGGGCGTCGCCCAGGATCAAACGACCCTCGGCGTCCGTGTTGGTGATATCGACCTGCTTGCCGTTCAGGGCCCGAACGATGTCGCCCGGTCGGGTCGAGTGCGGGCCGGGCATGTTCTCCACGGCTGGCGCAATCGCCAGGAGCGGCGTCCCAGGGGCGAGACGGGCGACAGTCTCGATCGCCGCGATCACCGTGGCCGCGCCGGTCTTGTCCATCTTCATCTCTTCCATCCGGTCCGCCGGCTTGATCGAGATGCCGCCGGAGTCGAAGCAGACGCCCTTGCCGACGATCGCGAGATGGCGGCCGAGGGCGTCCAGCTGGCCGGCCTCGCCCGAGCGCAGGACGATCATCCGGGGCGGGTTGTCGCTGCCCCGGCCGACCGCCAGGAACATGCCCATTCCCAGTTCGGCCGCCTGCTCTGGCTCAATCACGTCGATTGACAGTCCATTGCGGGCAGCGATCTCACGGGCCGCGTCGGCCAGGACGATCGGGCTGACGTCGTTGCTCGCCCGGTTGGCCAGGGTCCGGGCGACGTTGGCACCCTCGCCCATGATCCGGCCTCGGTTGGCCGCCCGGGTCAGCGCCGCCGTGTCCGCCCCGGGCGCAACCAGGATCAGCTCGTCGAGTATGGGTGGCGCCGACTCCACGGTGGCCAGGTAGATCGCCTTGGGCTCGTAGCTACCCTCGACGACGCCGCGCACGAGCAGCTCGGCGGCGATCGCGTCGCCGCCGTCGACGTAGGTCCCGAGATCGCCCAGCCAGATCGCCAGTGAGTGGACGGCCCGGCCACCGAGCCGCCGTTCGATCGTGGCTCCCAGCCGATGGATCGTCTCGCGGTTGATCGTGTCGCCTGGGCCCGCGCCGACCGCCAGCAGCCGACCGGCGGGCAGATCCCCCGACGCGGCCAGGGCCGCGTGGTAGCGCTTCCCGGTCAGCTCGCCAAATGCCGCCATGGCCGCCAGCTCACCGCCGCTCCGGCGGTCGAGCTCAGCCAGGGCACCGTTGAACGCCGGCTCGCCGACGATCGGCAGGGCCAGCACGTCAGCTGCAACCTGCCAGGGCTGATCCGTGATGATCCGAAGCTGCATGTGTGCGCGAACCTCAGGGCACAAAGGCCCGACCTTCGAGTCGGACAGCGGGGTGACGTCGGGCAGTGTAGCGTCCGGTCACGGTCCGGGCGGTAGGCTTGTCCCGCCGATCAGTGCGACGGCATTGGCCAGGATGCCCTTTGAGTCCTCGATCGCGATCACCGCCTGGTTCAGCCCGCCGCGGGCAAGGTCATCCAGGATCACCACCAGGGCGCGGGTGTCAGGGGGCAGGTTCTGCTTGGCGAGGGAGAGGTTGGCAAAGGCCCTCCGGATCGCCGGGGTGACCCTGTGCGGGGATGCCTCGAGCAGCTTGTACAGGACGGCTGTCGCCGTGTCGAACGCCCCGTTACGGTCGATCCATTCGGTCAGGATTGTTACGTCGACCGTGTTGGCCAGGGCATCCCGTCGCTTGGCCGCCGAGGCGAGCGCCGCCTGGGCCGTGGCCAGTACGGCGAGTGCCCTAGCGTAGTCGGCGCTGCTTCCCAGCCTGACCGCCTGGCCGGCGTAGAGGTCGTGGTCGGCTAGGTCCTTGGTCAAGGCGCTGGCGATGGCGCTGCCGCTGGTCAGCTCGACCCACGACGTCCGAAGGTCGGCCGTTGTGGCCAGGGCAACGATGATCGCGTCGTAGCGCTGACGCAGGTCCGCACCAATCGCCGTCTCATCGCCGGTTGCGATCCCGGACAACGCCCCCAGCTTGAGCCGGATCGCGGCCGTATCGGACGAAATCGTGGCGACGACGCTGGTGCCGCTCGAAATGGTCGCATCGAGCCCCGCGCTGTCGCGGTTGATCAGCGCCGCGATGGCGTCACGGCCGAGCTGCCCGAGCTGGTCCAACTCACCCGACAACCGGGTCAAGTCGGTCGAGGCAGCGGCAAGTCCAGGCAGGACCGCCTGGTCGGCGGCCCAGGTGAGCTCCGGCCGACTGCCGTCGCCGGGCGAGCGGCTCATCCCGCCCACGATCCCCGCCGAACCAAGGCTGAGGATGATCGCTGCGCCGACCCAGCCAATCGCCATGGCTAGCCGGATGATGGGCGACCGTGGCTTGGTCGGCTCGTCCGCGTCGGTCGGGACGTTGGCCAGGGCGATCTCGCCCGGGTTGGATGAGGAGGAGCTCACGAGCGACCGGGTTCCTGATCGCGCCGCTTCCGCGCGAGGTAGCCCAGGTTGCCGGCCATCTCGCTGGGCGCGATCCCGAAGGCTGCCTCGTAGGCACCGAGCGGACCGACGTTGTCGAGCTTGAGCTGGCGGAGCTGGTCGGTGGCGACCGGAAACGGGATCCGAAGCTTCTCGGCTGTGCCGGCAACCAGCAGGATCAACGGCAGCGGCACGGGCACCACCAGGCGCCGGCGGCCCATCCCGCGAAGCACCTCCTGGGTGATCTCACGGTAGGTCCAGTAGCGCGGGCCGCCGAGATCGTAGCTCGCCCCGATCGTGGCCGGTCGCTCGATCGACAGCCGGATCGCGACCGCCCCATCGCTGACTGCGAGGGGCTGGAAACGAGTCCGGCCGTCGCCCGGGACGGGCACCACGCCGGATGAGATCCGGACCAGGCCGGCAACGATGTTGAAGAAGCCGTCGCGTTCGCCCCACATCAATGACGGCTTGAGGATCGTCCAGTCGAGGGCGCTCGCCCGGACGAGTTGCTCGGCGCGCGCCTTCGAGCTCGCATGGTGGAGCCGGGGATCGTCGACGACGCCGAGCGCGCCCAAGTGGACGAGCCGGCGGATTCCGGCAGCCTCGGCCGCATTGATCACGTTGCGAGTGCCTTGGACGTTGACCCGGTTGAGCTCCCGACCGGCGCTCCGATCGCGAGCCAAGGCAACGAGATGGACGATGCCGTCGGCGCCGGCGAGCGCGGGGCCCAGGGCGGCGGGATCGTTGACATCGCCGGTGCGCAGGTCAACGCGATCGCGCGCGGCCACGGGGAGACGCGCGAGGACCTGGCGGCCGGCCGCACCCGAACGGACCAGGGCGAGCACCTGGTGGCCTCCGCTGATCAACTCGGGAACCACATGACTGCCGACGAACCGCTTGCGCCGGTGACCAGAACAGTGGACATGGCCTGAGCGTAGCATCGCCGCGTGATCCCAACGACTGAGCTGGAGCAGCCCGGCCACGCCTCGCTCCGGCGCCTGACCGCGGCGATGCCCAAGGCGGAGCTCCATCTCCACCTCGATGGCTCGCTCCGGGTGGAGACGGCCCTGATGCTCGCCCGCAGCCGGCGAGTCGACGCGCCGGCTACCTACGAGGGCATGTTCCGGGCACTCGTTGGACCGGCCCGGATGGCGTCCCAGGCGGAGCTCCTGACCCGCTTCGACCTGCCGATCGCGCTCCTGCAGGACGCCGAGTCGCTGGAGCAGGTGACCGCCGAGCTGGTCGAGTCGAAGGCGGCCGACAACGTTCGGTACCTCGAGATCCGCTGGGGACCAGCCCTCCACGTCCGACGCGGCCTGTCGGTCGACGCCGGGATCGCGGCGGTTTGCCGCGGCGCACGCGAGGCAGCCGTCCGCACCGGCAGCATCGTCCGGCTCACCTGCACGGCGCTCCGCAGCCACGCTCCTGCCGAGGCCCTTGAGCTGGCCGAGACGGCAGCCCGTTTCCGCGACCAGGGCCTGACCGGTTGGGATCTGGCCGGCCCGGAGGCCGCCGTGCCCGACCCGCTGGCCTTCAGGCGTGCCTTTGCCGCGGCCCGGGCCGGCGGGTTGCGGATCACGCTGCACGCCGGCGAGTGGGGTGGAGCGGCCCAGGTCCGCCGGGCCCTCGCCCTCGATCCTGAGCGGATCGCCCATGGTCCAGGTGCGGCCGATGACCCCAGGCTTATGGCCGAGATCACGCTCCGAGGCGTGACCCTCGACCTCTGCCTGACGAGCAATGTTCAGGCCGGAATCGTGGCCTCAGTGGTGGACCACCCACTGGCCAGGCTCCATCGGGCTGGCGTGCCGGTGAGCCTATCAACCGACGACAGCACGGTCTCGGACGTCCTCCTGTCCGAGGAATACGTCCGGGCGGTCGAGGAAAACGGGCTGACCCTGCCCGAGCTGTGGGCCATCGACCGCCACGCCCTCGATGCGGCGTTCGCAGAGCCTGAGGTGATCAATCTCCTGCGCGAATCATTCGAGCGCTGGGCTGCCGTCGTGCCCGAGCTCGGCGGGTCGCGTTGAACCAGAGCGCCATCGGCGCTAGCCGCCCCGGAGTCGTCGCAGGGCGGCCTCCAGCTCGAACGCGTCGGCAGCGATCGCGTCTGGTCGTTCGGGACCTCGGAGGGCCTCCGCCTCGGCCCGCGTCGAGACGCCGGTAAGCATCAGGACCGAACGCGCTCCCACGGCCCTCGCCGCGAGCAGATCGGTTCTGATCCCGTCGCCGATCATCACCGCGGCCCGTGGGTCGGCGCCTACGACCCGGGCCGCTTGCTGGAGCAGGAGCGGCGCGGGCTTGCCGATCGAAACCGGGCTGACCCCAGTGGCCGCCTCGACCGCGGCGACCACGGCACCGGCGCCGGGCATCAGGCCGTGCTCTGTCGGATATGTCGCGTCGCGGTTGGTGGCAATGAACAGGGCGCCCGCCCGGATCGCCGTGCAGGCCACGCCCAGCCGCTCCCAGCTCAGCCCCGGATCCAGGCCCACGACCACGGCGCCCGGCCGGCCGCCGGCCTCGAACCGGTCGATGGCCTCGTTGGCGACCCGCTCGGCAGCGTCGCCGGCCATGACCACCGTGAACCCTGCATCGGCCAGCTCCCGCCCAAGGCCCGGGCCGCCAAGAGCCAGCACACGCTCGATCCCCGGATCCACCTCGCGCAGGTACAGCGCAGTGGCCCGCGGCGAGCTGACAACCCGGTCCACGGAGACGGGCGCACCCATCGCGGCCAGTCGCTCGACGTAGTCCGCCCGATACCACATCGAGTTGTTGGTGACGTAGACGACCTCGTCGCCGGCCGCCACTCGCCGCGCCAGGAGGTCCGCGATGCCCGGAATCGGCTTGGTGCCGCGATACACGACACCGTCGAGGTCAACCAGGAGGAGCACCCCCGAAGCCTACAGGCGACGAGCAGGGCCGGGCGTGGCACGATGGACCATATGAACCGCCGCGGCGATCACTCGACTCGCGACCCACTCGTCGGCGTGGAGCGTCTGCTGATCGACGGCACGAATTTGCTCTTTCGAATGAGCCGCGACGCAGTGGCGCTTCGTGCGTCCGGCGGGGCGCACGGCACAGCCATCCAGGCGGCCACACCTCGTCCGCCGGCGGCCCTGATCGGGCGGCTCCGGGCCGTGATCCCAGCGGCGACCCGGATCGAGCTCGTCCTGGACGGCGCCCTGGAGCACGGCCTGGCGGGCGTTCGAATCGCCAATGGACTGACCGTGCGCCACAGCGGGCATTATTCGGCCGACTCCGTCCTGGACCGGCTGGTGGCCGACGCGATCGGCTCGGGCGGCACGCTGGAATCGGCGGCCCGGCTGGCCGATGTCCTGCTGGTGGTAACCGACGACCGCGAACTGGCGGGCCGGATCCGTCGTCGTGGGGCGCGCGTGGCGAACGCCGACTGGCTGATCGGCCGCCTCGAGCGGGCCCGCCTGAGTGCCCCGTCGGTGGGCGCCCGTCGACCGCCGGCGCCCGTCCCTGGCGCACGTGCGGGACCTCAGGCAACGCGAACGGATACGCCATCCGAGGACGACGACGAGCGGCCCGGCTGGCGCTCCGGCAGGGGCGCCACGACGAAGACGGGCAATCCCCGCCGACGGGCTAGAATGCGCCCGTGAACCTCCCGGATCAGATCAGTCATCTGTGGACGCAGGTCCTCGGCCTGATCGGCAAGGTGGTCAGCCCCGACTGGGGTTCGGTGATCGGCCTGCTGCCGGTCCTCCTGCTGATCGGGGTGATCGGACCCCTGGTCTCCGTGCTTGCTCTGGTGTGGTTCTACTACTTCATGCGTCGGCCGCGGACAAGGATCCGCTTTGTCGATGGCCCCCGCCTGGCGGCGATCGCCTCGGATGGCCTGCCGCTGTTTCCCGCCGGTGAGCCGTACGACCTGCGGACGGGCCTGATCTATCCGCCGGGCACGAGCCAGAACGACGCCGGCGATCTGCTGTCCGTCACCTGCCCGATGTGCGGGATCGCCCGCTTTGCCGACGTGACGACCTGCACCAATTGCGGGCTGGTGCTCAAGGTTGACGGGCGGGTCGCGCTGCGCACGCTTCAACCGGTCGGTCCGCCGCCCGGTGGGGCCGCCGCCGCCTGAGCCCGGCCGGCGACCAGATCGTTTTGTCCACCATTCCCAGACAGGAGTAGGACCATGGCGAGTGGCTCACTGATCTTCTACACCGCATCCGGGATCCTGCTGGTCCTGGCCTTCGGCGCCCACGTGATCCACGCGGTCCTGCTGGCCCACGGTCGGCGCATCGCGGCAGCGTTCAGCCCAGCCCGCCAACCCGCATTCGCCGGTGTGGTCAGCGGTTCGTTCGTCGACAGTCGCGATGCGGCCGTTGCGGCGGGAATCGAGCCTCGATCCGCCGCCGCACCGTTCGCCTCCGGCCTGACGCTGATCACGGCGACCCTGCTCGGCCTGTCGATGCTGATGCGGGCGATCGTGGTTGGTCGCGGGCCATGGGGCAACATGGAAGAGTTTACGGTCGCCTTCACCTTTACGATCCTGGTGGGCTACCTCGTCCTTGGCCGGCGTTACCCGATCCAGGCGATTGGCTTCATTCCGACCGGCGTCGCCCTGGCCCTCTTCCTGTACAGCACCACGCTGCCGAACGAGATCATCCCGCTGGTCCCAGCACTCGACAACGCACCCCTCCTGACAATCCACGTCGGGATGGCCACGATTGCCTACGGCATCTTCGCGATGAGCTTTGCGGCCGGAGTGGGCTACCTGGCCCAGGGCAACCGGGACCGCTTCGCCTGGCTGCCCTCGCATCGGGTCCTCGACGAGGTCGCCTACCGATCGGTGATCGTGGGCTTCCCGATCTTCGCCACGATGATCATCCTGGGCAGCTTCTGGGCATCGATCGCCTGGTCCCGCTACTGGGGCTGGGATCCCAAGGAGACGTCGGCACTGGTCACCTGGCTGACGTACGCGGTCTACCTCCACGCCCGGAACCAGCGGTCCTGGGCCGGCCGTCCTGCGGCCCTCCTGCTGGTGGTGGGCTTCGGAATGGTCCTCGTCACCTACTCCGGCAGCCTGTGGTTCTCCGGGCTGCACGCCTACAGTGGCCTGAACTGACCGCCGGGACGCCGGGGTGACGCCAGGGATCCCGGCCAGGCCAACTCCGGTGGCCGCACCGGGGCGCCGCTCGCGGACCCTCCGCGAACGGCTCGGCCCGGCCTATCGTCGGACCCGCGACCTCGCCCTGGCGCCGGTCTATGCCTTTTATCTCCAGCGCCTCCGGGCGCGGGTGCTGTCCGAACGGCGGCCGGAGCACATCGCGGTGATCATGGACGGGAACCGCCGCTGGGCAACGGCCGAGGGGTTCGCAGACCCCGGGGCCGGACATCGAGCCGGAGCCGAGAAAGCGCTCGAGCTGATCGACTGGTGCGCCGATATGGGAATCCACGAGGTCACGTTGTGGGCCCTATCGCTCGAGAACCTTGGTCGTTCCGCCGATGAGGTCGACACGATCACGGACGTGGCTGAGGAGGCGATCAAGGCGATGGCCGACGGTCGCCGGAAGACCCGCCTGCCGATCCACCTTCGGGTGATCGGTCGGCGCGACCTACTGCCCGAGGGGCTGCGCTCCGTCGTCGAGTCGTCGGCCGACCTGTCGCGCGAGGACGGCACGATGGACGTCACCGTGGCCCTCGCGTATTCCGGTCGGGACGAGCTCCTTGAGGCGTTCCGCTCAACCGTCCGGGCCGCCGCCGAGGCGGGTGTCCCGGCCGACCGGCTGGCCGACGAATTGACCGCCGAAGCGGTCGCCGACCACCTCTACACCCGCGGCTCGTCCGAGCCGGACCTGATCATCCGGACATCGGGCGAGGTTCGCCTGTCCGGCTTCCTGCCCTGGCAGTCGGTCTACTCGGAGCTCCAGTTCTGCGAGGCTTACTGGCCGGCTTTCCGCGAGATCGACTTCCTGCGTGCACTGCGCACCTACCAGCTCCGGGCCCGCCGCTTCGGCCGCTAGCGGTCGAGGTCCGTCGACCTCTGCCATGCCCACGGACGCTGCGCCCGGACCCGTTGTACACGCTCGGGCTGCTGGCCCCGCGGCATGAAGCACCTCGAGGGAAGCGTGATCCGAGATACCGCACGGTTGTGCTAAATGTAACAATGCCCGAGAAGATGGCGTGCGCGGCAATGCCACGGCGCTTGACCAGTGCGCGGCCGTCGGCCGTGTACTGATGATGAACCGTTCCACAGCCTGTCCACGGCGGTCGGGCACCTCTCCACAGCGCCGGCCGAGCTTTCCACGTTAAGCGTCAGGATTGTCCACAGCCACACGATGTAGCGGTGCGGCCAGTGAAGGGACCACTAGATCTTGTGTTTTGGGGTTGACGGCGCCTTCGTCGAGGCGTAACGTTGACCAGTCACTCGCGACGCCCCGGAGGATCGCTCGGGAGGCCGCCGGCCGTCAGGTTCGGACCTCCGCGGAAGATGATCACCGGGCCGGATCGGGCGGCTTGATCGGATCGTCGTCGCAGCTACCGGACCGAGGACCGGTATCGCCCAAAACCTGGCTTCGGCATCTGCAACAGCCGCGGCGTCGCGGTGGATCTTGCTCCGCGTCGGACCCCCAGCCCCGGAGCCGTTTCACAGTCCAGCCCGGATCCCGGCCAGCGGCCTACCCGTCGCATGACCTGGATCCGGATCTAGCGGTCCGCACCCCACCGCCAGACCAGGACCGTACGGACCCCCAGCACACCAGCCGACCCATCGATCAGACGATGAGCGGATTGGCAGAGAGGAGCAACCAGTGGCCCGAGTCTTCCCAGAGTTGGTTTCGGTCGTGGATGAGGGTGGCCCAGATGGCGCCCGCTCGGAGAAGCGCGCTGGTCGCGGCGAAAAAGCCGCGGGCAAGGCGGCCGCCAGGAACGCCGGCAAGGTCCTTCTGAAGGCCCAGCCGCGCCATGCCGGACCGTACGGTGCCAGCTTCGATGGTCGTCGCCCCGATGGTCGCCCGGCCAAGGGCCTGACCTTCGAGCGGCGCTGGACCACTCCGGGCGTTCATCCCTACGACGAGATCAGCTGGGAGACTCGAACCGCTGCGATCGGCAATGAGTCGGGCAAGCTGGTCTTCGAGCAGAAGGACGTCGAAGTCCCCAGCTTCTGGAGCCAGCTCGCCACGAACGTCGTCGTCAGCAAGTACTTCCGCGGGCACGTCGGCACGCCCGAGCGCGAGACCAGCGTCCGCCAGCTGATCGACCGGGTGGTCAACACGATCGCAGCCTGGGCCGAGACGCAGCACTACTTCGCGTTGGACGAGGACCTGGCCACCTTCAAGGCAGAACTGGCATACCTGCTCGTCCACCAGAAGATGAGCTTCAACTCGCCGGTCTGGTTCAACGTGGGGATCGAGGCCCGGCCGCAGTGCTCGGCCTGCTTCATCAACTCGGTCCAGGACTCGATGAGCAGCATCATGGACCTGGCCAAGACCGAGGCCATGCTGTTCAAGTTCGGCTCCGGCGCGGGCTCCAACCTGAGCCCGATCCGCTCGTCCCGTGAGCGGATGTCGGGCGGCGGCACGGCCTCCGGACCGGTCAGCTTCATGCGCGGCTACGACGCGTTCGCCGGCGTGGTCAAGTCGGGCGGCAAGACCCGCCGCGCNNCGCCGAGCCGCGAAGATGGTGATCCTCGACGCGGGCCATCCGGACATCCTTGACTTCATCGACTCGAAGATGCTCGAGGAGAAGAAGGCCTGGGCCCTGATCGAGCAGGGCTACGACCCGTCGTTCACCGGCGAGGCCTACGGCTCGGTCTCGTTCCAGAACGCCAATCACTCGGTCCGGGTGACCGACGAGTTCATGAACGCGATCGAGGCCGATGGCGAGTGGACGACCCACGCGGTGGTAGATGGCGCCCCGATGGGCACCTACAAGGCCCGCGACATCTTCAAGCGGATGGCCGATGCCGCCCACCTGTGTGGCGACCCCGGGATCCAGTACGACACCACCATCAACGCCTGGCACACATCGGCCAGCTCGGACCGGATCTACGCGTCCAATCCGTGCAGCGAGTACATGTTCCTGAACGACACCGCCTGCAACCTGGCCAGCCTCAACCTGATGCAGTTCGTCCGTGAGGACGGTGAGTTCGACGTGGAGTCATACCGCTACGCCGCACGGCTGACGATCACGGCCCAGGAGATCCTGGTCGACAACGCCAGCTACCCGACGCCGCGGATCGAGGAAAACTCGCACCGCTTCCGGCCTCTCGGGCTGGGCTACGCCAACCTCGGCGCGCTGCTGATGAGCCGGGGGCTCGCCTACGACAGCGACGAGGGCCGGAACTATGCGGCCGCCCTCACGGCGATCATGCACGGCGAGGCGTATCGCCAGAGCGCCCTGATCGCCCGCGATCACGGTGGCCCGTTCCAGGACTACGCGATCAACGAGGGCCCATTCCTGCGCGTGATCGGCAAGCATCGCGACGCCGCCTACCGGATCCCGGCCGACCAGGCCGTGCCGACGGATATGATCCAGGCCGCCCGGGTCGTCTTCGATGACGCCCTCAAGCTTGGTCAGGAATACGGCTACCGCAACGCCCAGGTCACCGTCCTCGCGCCGACCGGCACGATCGCCTTCATGATGGATTGCGATACGACCGGGATCGAGCCGGACATCGCCTTGATCAAATACAAGAAGCTCGTGGGCGAGGGCTTCCTTAAGATCGTCAACCAGACGGTGCCGGCCGCCCTGAAGAAGCTCGGCTATGCGCCCGAGCAGGTCGAGGAGATCCTCGCGCACATCAATGAGCGCGAGACGATCGAGGGCACGCCGTACCTCAAGGCGGAGCACCTATCGGTCTTCGACTGCGCGTTCAAACCGGTCAACGGCGAGCGCTCGATCGACTATATGGGCCACGTCCGGATGATGGCTGCAGTCCAGCCGTTCCTGTCGGGTGCGATCAGCAAGACTGTCAACATGCCCGAGGCGGCCACCACCGAGCAGATCGAGGAGGTCTACCTCCAGGGCTGGAAGCTCGGCCTGAAGGCGATCGCGATCTACCGCGACGGCAGCAAGCGAAGCCAACCACTGAGCACCGGCAAGAAGAAGGACGCCGGCGACGAGGTCGACACGGGCGTCGTCGCCGAGCTCCGGGTCCAGCTCGCGGTGGCCCAGGCGGAGGCGAAGAAGCCGCATCGCCGGCGGCTGCCGGTCGAGCGCGCCGCGGTGACCCACAAGTTCGATGTCGCCGGACACGAGGGCTATATCACGGTCGGGTTGTACCCCGACGGCCAACCCGGCGAGATCTTCCTGAAGATGGCCAAGGAAGGTTCGACGGTCTCAGGCCTGATGGACTCGCTGGCCACCTCGGTCAGCCTGGCTCTCCAGTACGGCGTACCGCTGCGTGACCTGGTCAACAAGTTCGCCCACGTCCGGTTCGAGCCGAGCGGCTTCACCGGCAACCAGGAGATCCCGATCGCGAAGTCGATCGTCGACTACGTCTTCCGCTGGATGGGCAGCCGCTTCCTGCCGACCGACGAGAGGGCCCAGATCGGCCTGATCGATCGGGGCACGGTCGTCGACTCGGCCCCGATCTCGTTCGGTGCCGTGTCGCTGGCAGTCGCACCGGAGTCGGATGCCCCGGCTGCGGCTGAAGCGGACGACGACCGAGTCGAGGACCGGCCCACTGCCGTTGCGGTCGAGTCGGCCCCGATCTCGATCAACCTGCCGGTTGTCGAGTCGGTCGCCCGCACTGCCAACGGCAACGGCAACGGCCATGCCCCGACCAATGCCCCGGCAACTGGCGCGTCGCTGGGCACGACCCGGGTCGCCTTCAGGGTCCAGGAGGACGCACCCTCCTGTGCTGAATGTGGCTCGATCATGGTCCGCAACGGCAGCTGCTACAAGTGCCTCAACTGCGGGTCCACCTCGGGCTGCAGCTAGCCCGAACCGTCAAGACCTCGGACGCCACAGGGGGCCGACGGTCGCTCAAGCCGGTGGCCCCCTCGGCTCGTCTGCTATTCCCAGTCGCCGATGCCGGCGATCTTGTCGACCGTCATCCGGATGACAAAGCCGGGTGGTGGGTCGAGCATCGGCGGGAACCGGACGCCCGGGCCGATGTAGGTGTACGCGAGCTGCTGAAGGAGTTCCGGTGCGCCGCCCTCGGTCACCCGCGCTCGGCCGCGCAGGACCAGGTAGTTGTCGAGGCCATGCTCGGTCCGGCCAGGCGCCGCGAACGACATTGCGATCCGCGGATTCGCCCGCAGGTTGCGCAGCTTTGCCTGGTCGCTCATCGTCCCGATGACGACCTCGCCATCGACCACGCCGATCCATGCGGCCGAAACCTGGGGATCACCCGTCGGATCGATTGTCACGACATGGGCGAGCGGACCGGTTGCGAGAAAGTCGAGCACCGAGGCTGGCATGTTCGACATCGAACCATCGTAGCCGACGCTCCAACCGGGCCCTCCAAGCGTGGTGCGGTTTGGCTTGTCCTATCCTGTATTGGTGGCTCTCTATCGACTGACCGAACCGAAGGACCTGGTCGCACCGACGATGATCGCGGCGTTCGACGGCTGGGTCGATGCCGGAGCCGCCGCGACGACCGCGGCCGCGCAGGTGGGCGTGGGTGGCGACCTCGTGGCTACCTTCGAAGGCGACCTCCTGTTCGACTACCGCGCCCGGCGGCCGACGCTTGAGATCCGCGACGGGCGGATGGCGTCGCTCACCTGGCGCGAGCTGACAATCCGGCGCTCGCGGATTGGAGAGCGCGATCTGCTTGTGCTCACCGGGGTCGAGCCGGACTTCCGCTGGCGCGAGTTCTGTGACGCGGTGCTCGACATTGCCAGTCGACTGGGCGTTGCCCAATGGATCAGCCTCGGGGCGATCCCGGCAGCCGTACCCCACACCCGGGCGGTGCCGATCATGGGCACGGAGTCCGAGGCCGGCCTCCTGCGCGGGAACGTCCGGCCCGGTCCCGAGGGCCTGCTCCGTGTGCCGGCGGCTGCTCTATCAGTCCTCGAGATGATGATGGCTCGCTCCGGCACGACCGCCGTCGGCTACTTCGCCCAGGTCCCCCATTACGTCTCAGGGCCCTACCCGGTCGCGGCAGTGGCTCTCCTTCGCGCGCTCGAGCAGCACGTCGGCGTGAGCATTCCGGCCGGGACGCTCGAGGATGAAGCCCGCCAGCTGGGGACCCATCTCGATTCGCTGGCCAAGGGCGACGAGACCACGCGCGCCTACGTCGAACGACTCGAGGCGATGGTCGATGAGGAGCGCCTGCCGGCAGGTGACGAGCTCATCTCCGAGATCGAGCGGTTCCTGCGCGAGACCGGCAGCAGTGGCGGCCCCCGGCCCTAGGCGTGCGGAAGCGGCCTAGCGTAAGGCGGCCAGCCGGAGCAGGATCAGCCCGGCTGCCCCTTCGGCGATCGCAGAAGTCGGTGCCTCGATCCAGAGGGCCGGATCCTGGGCTTCCTTGGCTAGCCGCACGCACAGCACCGCCTCGTCGATCACCGGATACTCCTCGGCCTCCGCCCCGATCGCCTCGAAGCCCCCGACCTCGAGGGTATGGGCGCTGCGATGCAGGTTGACCAGGATCGCCTGGCCGGCGAAGCCGATTCGATTGATCTCGACTTTGATGTAGGTCCCAGCCGCGACGACCGTGGCGTCCTGGTAGATGCAGTCGGCAGCCTCGCCGCCCGCGGACATACCGGTGGGGGCCTCTTTGAGGGCATACCCGAGCAGGGCTGTCGCCTCTGTGGCGTGGAGCAGCGAGCAGATCTGGCCAGCGCTGAGCCCCGTCAGCAGCACACTGTTGATCACCGGATCGGTGGCTGAGGGTCCACGGGACCCTGCGGTCGAGGTGGCAATGCAGCCGGACAAGGCGGCGACGATGACCCCGACGACCGCGATCCGAGCAAGGCGCACGTTCAAGACTCTACCCGATCACGATCCGGACCCACGCTGACTCCGCTACCCTCAGCGGCGATGACCGCCAGCAGTCTCAACATCGCTCCCGGCCCTGACTTGGCCGTGCCGATCAGGACGGTCACCGCTACCCGCTATGTCACCGCGTTGCGCGAGGGTGGTTCATTGCCCGGTCTGGTCGAGACCGATGATGATGGGTTGTACGTGGTGAAGTTCCACGGCGCAGGCCAGGGGCCGCGGGTCCTCGTCGCCGAGCTGATCGCTGGTGAGCTCGGGCGGGCGCTCGGCCTGCCCGTCCCCGAGATCGTCCTGGTCGAGTTGGACCCAGCGCTCGCGCCGGCCGAGCCGAATACCGAAATTCAGGAGCTGCTCGAGCGCAGTCCCGGTCTCAACCTGGGACTCGACTTTCTGCCCGGCGCCCTGTCGTTCCGGTCGATGACCCAACTCGATCCCGCTCTCGCCGCCGACATCGTCTGGTTCGACGGCCTGATCACGAACGTCGATCGAACGGCCAGGAATGTCAACCTGCTCGTCTGGCACGGGCGCCTGTGGCTGATCGACCACGGTGCTGCCTTGTACATCCACTTCACCTGGCACGATCCGGCAGCGCACGCTCGACGCCAGTTCCCGAAGATCGTAGACCACGTCCTGCTCCCGTTTGCCTCATCGATCGCGGCGGCCGACGCCCGCCTAGCGCCGCGAGTCAGCCGAGAGCTTCTCGAGCAGATCGCCGCAGCTGTGCCCGATGC
The DNA here is from genome assembly GCA_003152165.1 of Chloroflexota bacterium. GTDB lineage: Bacteria > Chloroflexota > Limnocylindria > Limnocylindrales > CSP1-4 > Palsa-1033. The sequence continues at coordinate 12,406 of PLZO01000103.1, read as the reverse complement.
CTGGCTCGCCGGAGGCGCCGCCCTGCCACCTGCCGGTGGCCGGGGCAGCGCAAAGGTAACCCCAGGAGAGGCGACGGATGACCCTCAGCGCCACCGCCGCGCATACGTCGACTACCTGCTCACCCGGCTCGAGTCACCGCGCCCGTTTGTCGAAGACGCCGACCGTGCCCGCCAGCCGTAGCCCGTTCGAGTATGCGATCCTGCGGGTCATCCCGCGCGAGGATCGAGGCGAGGCGTTCAATGCCGGCATCGTCCTCCAATCGCGCGCTCGGCGCTATCTCGGGGCGAAGGTTGAGCTCGACGCCAACGTCCTCCGGGTGCTGGCCCCGGGCTGCGATCCGTTAATCGTTCGGGACCAGCTCGAGACGATTCCACGGATCTGCGCGGGCGACCCTGGCAGCGGCCCGATCGCCGCCCTCAGCCGGCCCGAACGCTTTCACTGGCTTGTCTCGCCGAGCAGCACCGTGGTCCAGCCCTCGGCGGTCCACACCGGGCTGACGGATGACCCCGGCGCGACGCTCGAGCACCTCTTTGTGACGCTCGTCCGGGGTCGCGTCTAGACCGCCGCCGCGACGGTCAGGCCGGGTAGCCTTCGATCATGAGCTCGATCAGTGGGCTGTGCTCGAGCATCGCTCTGATATCGGTGCGATTCCAGGCCCGGGCGACCTTTTCGAAGATCGGCCGGCGCTCGGCGGGATCGGTGATGACCCGCCCGGTCGCCGGCAGATCGGCCTGTTCGGCACCCTTGAGATGGACGGTCAGCGCCGGGTTGGCCTCGACGTTGGCGAGCCACCCGCGCTTCCGGGCGGGATTCGGGACACCGCTGATATAGAGATGTCCGTCGAAGTTGTGCAAGACGATCACGATGCGGCGGAGCCGTCCGGTCTTCGCCCCGGTCGTGGTGATGTCGATCACCTGCCCCTGGTCCAGAGCTGCCCGGATCGCGCGATCCATTAGTCGGCCAGCCTCAGTCAGCGACTGGTTCCTGCCGGGGGTTGGACCGCCCAGACCTCTGCCGGCAATGGGTCCGCGTAGAGCCGGTTGCGGATGAGTCTCCCGGCGACCCACCGATGGGCCGGGGCGGCCTCTACGGACCGCGAACGGCCGTTGATCGTCGCACCGATCGTGACCTCGGCGACGATCCCGTCGTCGGACTCGAAGAGCTCCCGAACCTCGACGCGCGAGCTGCTCATGACGGCCCATTCGCGCTCGTACTGGTCGATGACCTCGTCAGCAGTTCGGAGCGTGCCTCCACCCGGCCGAACGTACTCGAGCTGGGGCGGCAGCAGGGCACGCAGGGCCTCTCGGCCCGTCAGTTCCCTGGGCGTCGGCATCCCTCGCCTCCCATCGGCCCTGCCGCCCGTCTTGTTTCGATGGGGGACGGCTGTCTCTCGCACGTCCTAGGCTACCCCAGGTTTCCGAACCGTGAACAGGTGCTGTCGGTGCAACTGATGCCCCGGACCGGCCGACCGAGCCGCCTCGAATCAGACGATCTTGATCGCCGAGTCTGAGTCGCTCGCGGAGGTCACACCAAGCCCGACCGGGCATGCGACGCCGGTCGAGTGGTCAGGGCAATAGCCGCGGGGATTTTTCGCCAGGTACTGCTGATGGTACTCCTCGGCGAAGTAGAACTCGGCGAGCGGGACGATGCTGGTGGTGATCGCCCCGTAGCCGGCCGTGGCCAGCCGGGGCTGATAGGCATCGCGAGAGGCCTCGGCGATCCGCCCCTGGGCGTTGTCCGCGGTGTAGATCGCCGAGCGGTACTGTGTCCCGGTGTCGTTGCCCTGACGCATCCCCTGGGTCGGGTTGTGATTCTCCCAGAAGGTGGCCAGGATCGATTCGTATGAGACCAGCTTCGGATCGAACACGATCCGAACGACCTCGGCATGGCCGGTCTTGCCCGAGCAGACCTCGCGGTACGTGGGATTCGGGGTGGGGCCGCCGGCGTAGCCGACGGCAGTGACGATCACGCCGGGCTTCTCCCAGAAGAGCTTCTCGGCACCCCAGAAGCAGCCCAGCGCGACGTGCGCGACCTGACTTCCGGCGGGATACGGTGGGATCAGCCTCGCGCCGTTGACGAAGTGGCGCTCGGGGACCTCAACCGCCTCGGCCCGGCCGGGCAGGGCATTAGCGGGATCAGGCAGCGACAACTTGCTCGAACCGGTGAACCACATGCCCTGAGTTTACTCGTGGTTTGTGAAGGCTCGATGACTACCCGTTTCCCGCCTGAACCCAGGATCAGACTTTTGGCGCAGCACGAACCGACGCTTTGTAGGCGCGTTTGCCGGCCTGGTACGCGGCGAGCGCCTCGGCCGAGTCGACGTCGCCGAGGGTTGGATGCTTCGGAAGGGCGTCGGCCAGGCCGGGCAGGTCGAGGCCGAAGCGCCTGGCCAGGACCGCGCTGATCGTGCGCGCCTTCATCTCACCGATCCCGGGCAGGCCCAGCAAGCGCTTGTGCAGGTCGCGGGCATCCTTGGCACCCGTCCAGACCGAGGCGGGGTCGTTGTCGTAATCGATGGCGATCACGCTGCACAGCGCCTGGACCCGGCCGGCCATCGCGCCCGGGAAGCGGTGGAGCGCCGGCCGCTCCTGGAAGATCGCGGCGAGCTCGGCCGGATCCATTGCGGCGATCGCCTGCGCGTCGAGCGAGCGGCCGGTCCGCTTCGACAGCTCGAGCGGGCCGCTGAACGCCTTCTGGACGGTTACCTGCTGGTCGAGCGTGAAGCCGATGAGGAGCGCCAGCGGGTCCGCGGCGAGGAGGCGATCGGCGGCGTCGTCGCCGGTGTAGTGGAGTCGATCGGGACGCTTCATCGATCAATCGTAGTCCGCTCGGGCCCGAGCTGCGTCCGTGATCCGGGCGAATCCCGTAGACTCGGGCAGGACCCGCCCGTCCGGCTGCCTGCCCGGCGCCGTTCTCGATGGGCGCACAGGAGCCACCAACCGCTTGTCGTTCGATACCCTCGGCCTTGCGGCCGACATCCTCCGGGCTGTGGCCGAGGAGGGTTACACCGAGCCGACGCCCGTCCAGGCCGAGGCCATCCCGCTGGTACTCGCGGGTCGCGACGTGCTCGCGGCCGCGCAGACGGGCACCGGCAAGACCGCCGCGTTTACCCTGCCGATCCTCCAACGGCTCAAGGTCCAGGCGAACACGAGTTTCTCGCCTGCCCGGCATCCGGTGCGGGCGCTGGTGCTGACCCCGACCCGCGAGCTGGCGATGCAGATCGCCGAGAGCGTGGCCACGTACGGCAAATACGTCCCGCTCCGGTCGGCTGTGGTCTATGGCGGCGTCCCCATCGATCCCCAGATCAAGGAGCTCCGCGGCGGCGTGGAAATCCTGGTCGCGACCCCCGGCCGGCTGATGGACCACATGGGTCAACGGACCGTCAACCTGAGCCAGGTCGAGGTGCTCGTCCTGGACGAAGGCGACCGAATGCTCGACATGGGCTTCATCCCCGACATTCGCAAGATCGTGGCGATGCTGCCGAGTCGCAGCCAGACGCTCCTGTTTTCAGCCACGTTCTCCGACGAGATCCGCCGGCTGGCGAACGAGTTCCTGACCAACCCGGCGATCGTAGAGGTGGCGCGCCGGAACACCGCCGCCGAGAACGTCGAGCAGGTCCTGTACCCGGTCGATCGCGAGCGCAAGGAAGACCTGCTCATCCACCTGATCCGGCGCGATCACATGGAGCAGGTCCTCGTCTTTACCCGGACGAAGCTGGCCGCCAGCCGCCTGGCTTCGTATCTCGACCGGCGCGGCGTGAACGCTGTGGCGATCCATAGTGATCGCAGCCAGCCCGAGCGGACGCGCGCACTCGAGGACTTCAAGACCGGCGAGGTCACCTGCCTGGTCGCCACCGACGTTGCATCGCGCGGCCTCGACATCGAAGAATTGCCCTACGTCGTCAACTTCGAGTTGCCCTTCGAGCCGCAGGACTACATCCACCGGATCGGCCGGACGGGCCGGGCCGGCTTCTCCGGAATCGCGATTTCGCTGGTGTGCATGGATGAGGTCGAGCTGCTCAAGGGCGTCCAGCGGCTGCTGAAGCACCAGATCCCGTACCGGGTCGTCGAGGAGTTCGTCCCCGATCGCTCGGTCGAGGTTCGGCCGCTGCGCGGCTTTGGCCCGGGTGGCCGGGCCGGACCGGGACGCGGCAGCGGCTTGGGGGCCGGCGCGGCCACGCCCGAGCACGGCCACGCCCATCGGAAACCGCTCCGCGGTCATTCGGGCGCATCAAGTTAAGTGCACGCGGCTTGTCCGCGCCTCACAGAAATGCAACGACACCGGCGCGACAGAGCCCGGGCGGCAGCGCGCCAGCTAAGCCGCCGCCGCCGGACGGCCGGTTACAATTGGAGACCCGCACTGGGATCCTGAATGACCGAACCGCACTCGCTCGGAGCGGCCGAGCTCCTCCGGTCCGTTGGCCTCCTGGCCGACGGACCTGTCCGCTGGGGCAACCCGGTCCGGGTTGGAGGTCCGGGTGTCTACATCGTCGAAATGGCCACGCCGCTCAAGTCGGCGCCGGTGGACCACACGATCGTCGGCCGCTGGATCGAGCACGTCCCCGGGCTGAGCCTCGAAGGCGCCCGACCCACGCCACGCGAACTGGCGGTCCGGCTGGGCGAGTTCTGGCTACCCGATGAGACGGTCCTCTACATCGGGATGACCAACCTCTCGATCGGCGGCCGGGTGGGTGCCTTCATCAAGACGGCGCTAGGCGATCGACGGCCCCATGCCGGAGGCCACTGGCTCAAGACCCTGACGGTCCTGCCCGAGCTGCGGGTGTGGTGGGCGCCCACATCAGCGCCCGAGGAATACGAGGATGCCCTGCTGTCGGCGTTCGCCCAGGGCATTTCTGCGGCGGCCAAGGCAGGTCTACGTGACGCCAGCGTTGTCCTGCCCTTTGGCAACCTCCAGACAGCGACGAACGAACGAAAACAGCATGGGATCCGGGGCTCGCTCCTGGCCGACGAACCCGATGTGCCGGCCACCGCAGCCGAGCGGGTTGCTGCCGCCGGGGCCGCTGCCCGCGGCAATGGATCCGGCGGCAAGCGGGCCAGTGCCGATCCGACTCGACGGACGGGCGTCCTCCGCTCGAGCCCGGCGCGACCGCGCAGCACTACCCCCCGCGCCGCAACCGGCAGTCGCGCAGCCGCGGCGGCCCTGAAAGCTGCCGGCAAGCCGGCCGGGCCCGCCGTCCATCTGTCGCCTGAGGGCCTGCTGGCGCTGCAGGCTGAGCTCGCGGACCTGACGACGGTCCAGCGACCGGCCATCGTCGCCCGGATCGCGGCCGCGAGGGAGCTCGGGGACCTGAAGGAGAACTCGGACTATCACGAGGCCCGTCGTGAGCAGTCCTTCGCCGAAGGCCGGGTTCGCCAGCTGGAGGACCAGCTGCGCAACGCAGTCGTGGTCGAAGGCGGTGGCGGGACCGTGGTGGCGATTGGCTCGACCGTCGTCGTCGAGCGAATCGATGCCGCCGGCGCGCTCGAGACTACGACCTTCAAGATCGTCGGCGCCGCCGAGGCCAGCCCGAAGACGGACCGGATTTCGAACGTGTCGCCGATCGGCGCGGCCCTCATTGGACGCAGTGCCGGCGAGGCCGTCGAGGTGGTGATTCCCTCGGGACGGATCGGGTTCCGGATCCTCGAGGTTCGCTGAACGGGTGGGGCTCCGGTTCGTCCACACGGGCGACCTGCATCTCGACAGTCCATTCCTCGGCATCGGCCAGGCAGCTCCCGAGCGAGTGGCGAACGCACTCCGCGACGCGACGCTGCGGAGCTGGGACCGGATCGTAGGTCTGGCGCTCGATCAACACGTCAACGCGGTGGTCGTCGCCGGTGACGTCTTCGAAGGCGCGAACCGGACCCTGCGCGCTCAGATCGCCTTCCGCGACGGCCTGGAGCGGCTAGCCCGCGAGCGGATCCCCTCGTTCGTGGTGACCGGGAACCATGATCCCCTGTCGGGCTGGGAGCCGGCGGTCGCCTGGCCGGAGCTTGGCCACCGCTTCGGCGCCGATGAGGTGACGAGCCGGCCGATCCTGCGCGACGGGACGGAACTGGCCCGGATCCACGGGATCAGCTATGCAGTCCGGGATGTCACCCGCAATCTCGCCGCGGATTTTCGCCGAACCGGCGACGAGACATTTGCGATTGGGCTCCTCCACGCCAATGTGGGGGGGCAGGCGGGGCACCAGAACTACGCGCCGTGCTCCCTGTCCGACCTGGCCGCCAGCGGCATGGACTACTGGGCGCTCGGTCACATCCACCGCCACGGTATCCTGCGTGCGGCCGATCCAACGGTCGTCTACTGCGGCAATCCCCAGGGGCGGGACCCGGGCGAGGCGGACCCACGCGGCTGTTACCTGGTCGATGTCGATGAACGAGGCCGCATCCGGCCGGAATTCCGGCCAATGGACGTTGTGCGCTGGCAGCGGCTGACCATCGCGATCGACGGGATCACCACCGATGACGGCCTGATCCAGGCCGTCGGCGGGGCGGTCGAGGCAGCCGCCGATGCCGCCGGGCGCTCGATCGTGGCCCTGGTCACGTTGACTGGGCGCGGCCCAATGCACGCCTCGCTCGAGCGGGCGGGCTTCCTGACCGACCTGCACCAGCTGGTCCGCGAACGATTCGGCGTGGGCGACCCGTTTGCCTGGCTGGATTCGATCCGCAACGAGACCCGGCCCTCGATCGATCTCGGTGCGCGACGCGAGGCCGGCGATCTCCTCGGCGAGGCACTGCGCGAGTTCGGCCGGAGCCGGGCGGCCGTGCGCGATGGACAGGAGGCCGACCTGCACGACCTGCTCGCGGACCTATACGAGCAGCCTCGCGTCCGGCGGGTACTGGCCGGCGCGCGACCCGCCACGACGGATCTGCTCGCCCTCCTCGATTCGGCTGAGGCTCGGGTGATCGACCAGCTCGACGACGCGGGCTGAGGCCGGCCGATGCGGATCGACGAGATCGCCGTCGACGGGTTTGGCCTGATTCGCGATCGGCGCCTGGCCCCGGCGCCGGGTCTCACCCTGATCCGCGGCGAGAACGAGGCCGGCAAGTCGACCCTGCTGGCCTTCATCCGATCGATCCTTTTCGGTTTCGAGACGAACCGCCACCCGGCCCTGTCCGGCGGCCGCCGTGGGGGCTGGCTGACCGTCACGAGCGCCGACGGCCGACGGATCCGTATCGAACGCTACGGCACGACGGGTGGTGGTGGCCAACTGCGCGTTCTCGACGAGGATCGTGAAGATCTCGGAGCCGAATTCCTGCCGACGATCCTGAGGGGAGTCGAGCGGACGGTCTACAACAACGTCTTCGCTTTCGGTCTGGCCGAGCTGGCCGAGTTCAGCAACCTGAACGGAGCGGCCATCGCTGCCCGGATCTACGGGGCGGGGATGGGCACTGGGTCCACGTCCGTCGTCGACATCGAGAACAACCTGGAGACGATGCGCGCGGACCTCTTTGTCAAGAAAGGTCGGATCCCGCGGATCAACGTGCTCCTGGCCGAGATCGAGCTGCTCGAGGGTAAGATCGCCACGCTCGACCCGCCTTTGATCTTCCGCGAAGCGGGTGGGCGACGGGCAGCGCTCGAGGGCGAGCTGGCCGGGCTGTCCGGTGAGGCCGCGCTGATCGCAGTCGAATGCCGCCGGCTCGAGCGCCTGCGAGACGGCTGGCCGTCGTGGCTGGTACTTGGTGCGGCCCGAGCGCAGGCGGCCGAGCTGGGGCAGGCCGACGCGATCCGTGTCCCAGCTGACCTGCTCGAGCGGCTCGCCCGCGCCGAGCGCGATCTGGGCGCCGCGGCCAAGCGTACCGCCGAGCTTGCCACCGATCGCGAGCGCGCGATCACGGCGCGCGACGCGGCCGCGGTTGACGAGGCACTCCTGGCCGCCCGGCCGGAGGCCGAAGCCCTTCTCGCGGTCCTGCCCGAGGCACGTGACGAACGGATCCGCCTGGCCGAGCTCGAACACGACCGGACGGAACGGGCGACGGCCTTGGGCGAGGCGCTCCGGCGGCTGGGCCCGGACTGGGACGAGGCCCGCCTTCTGACCGTGGATGACTCGCTCGCAGCCCAGGGCGCGATCGCCCGGCCATTCCGGGTGTCGTTCGAGACCGCGGAGCGGGACCTGGCGACGGCCCGGGCCGAGGCCGCAACCGCCGACCTGAGCCTCGCCGACGGCCGGGCGGAGTTGGCAGCCGTCGAACCGGCGAGGCGGAACGTTGCTGTGGCCGACGCCCCTGGCGGAGCCGCGGCGCCACGGTCGCCCACCGGCGCCGCGCCCCTCGCCACTTGGCTCATCGTTGGGCTCGTGCTCGGAGTCGCGGCCGGCATTGGCGCGTTGTTGTTCGGGCTGGGAATCGCCCAGGCCCTCGTCCTCGGCCTGCTGGTTGGAACGGTCAGCGCAGTCCTCGAGACGATCTGGGGGCCCTCGCGTCGCCAGCTTGCGACCGGTTCAACGGCAGATCCTCTGGCCACCCGGCGTGAGGAGCGTCGCGGGCGGGTCCGACTCCTCGAAGAGCGGGCGCGAATGGCAGCCGACCGACTGGCGGCTGCCGGCAACGCTCTGGATCTCGTGCAGGCCTCGTGGCAAGGATGGCTCGCGGACCACGGCCTTCCGCCGGAATTGGATCGAGAGATGGCGGCGCGGCTCCTCGAGGGCGCGATCGTCGCACGAGCCAGCCTTGCCACTCTGCGGGCGACCGAGGGTCGGCGCGACGACATGGCGGCCAGACTGGCGACCCATGAAGCCGCTGCCCGTTCGTTCCTGGCGGGACTATCCCGTCCGGCGGACGACCCGCTGGTGGGCCTCGAACTGGTCCGACGCGACCTCGAGGTAACAGTTGCCACGGCGGTGGACCGCGGCCGAGCGGTTGCGGATCTCGATCGTATCGACGCCGCCGTCGCCGCCGTCAGCCTCGTCCACGAGGTCGCGGCGCAAGAGCAGGCGGCCGTCCTCACGGCCGGCCATGCTTCCGATGGGGTCGCGCTGCGTGCTGCGCTTACCGAGGGACGCAGGCGGGCTGAGGTCCAGCGCGAAATCCGCGCTGCCCACGACACCCTGGTGGCCCTCTCCGGACCGGGCGAGGCCATCGCCACGTTCGAGGCCGACTTGGCCGGCTTCGGCGACCTCGCCCGGATTGAGGCCCAGCTCGAGGCTGAGCTCGAGCGCGGTCGGGCCCTCGACACGCGCCGCGCCGCCGCCCTCGAGGAACTGGGCGCCGAGCGCGAGACGATCTCTCGGATCGAACGCTCAGTCGAAGCCGCCGACCTGCGCCAGCAGCGGGCCGACGGAATTGCCGGGCTCGAGGTGCTGGCAGAGTCCTGGTCGGTCACCACGATCGCCCTCGCCCTCCTCCGTCGGACACGTGCCCGCTACGAGCGAGATCACCGGCCCGAGGTGCTCAAGGTGGCAGAAGAGTTGCTCACGAGCTGGACCGGCGGGCGCTACATCCGGATCCTCGCCCCGCTGGGCAAGCCGGTCCAGGAGCTCGAGCGGGGCGACGGCGTTATCGTCCCACTTGGTGCACTGTCGACGGGCACGGCACAGCAGCTGTACCTCGCGCTGCGCTTCGGGCTGGTCGAGCATTTCGCCCGGCAGGCAGAGTCGCTGCCGGTGGTCATGGACGACATCCTGGTCAACTTCGACCCGGTCCGGGCCAAACGGGCCGCCCGGTCGATCGAGGACCTCGCCACCCGCCACCAGGTCCTCTACTTTACCTGCCACCCAGCGACGCCCATCGCAGCGGCCAGGACGATCGAGCTGCCCGCGCTCCTCGGAGGCTGAGGGCGTCACGTCCGACGGCAGCTCGCGGCCAGCGCAGTCACAACGCTGAGTGATGTGCCTCGTGGCTGCGGTCTCCGATCCACAGGGCCGGCGGCGTCATCCAGTATCCGGCCAGCTCGTTAAGGCGGGAGGCGTAGCGGGCCCGGAGTTGGGCGAAGAGGATCCAGCCAACCTCGGGTCCCTCGAGCCGGAAGCCGGCCGCTTCCAGGCGTCCGCGAGCGACCTCGTACTCAGCCCGCTCCACTCTAACCCGGCCGTCGTTGGCGAAGCCGAAGAAGCTCGAGACATCCTCGACAAGGTGGACGCCGATCGCCAGGAGCATCTCCGCCCGGCCCCGGGGCTGACCCTCGACCGTGGTCAGGACCAGGACGGCAGCATCGAGCATCGCCCCGAGCGAGGCAACCCACGACTCGTGGTCGTGGCTCGAGCGAAAGTAGCCGAGGATCGGATAGGCAAGGTGGCTGTCGAGCACCTCCGCCGCCCAGCGCTCCCATTCTCCGAACAGCGCCGGCAGCTCGTCCAGCATTCCCGTTCGCTGGTAGGTCTCGAGCAGGGCCACCCCGGACGGTGGCGCGCCGGCCCGGGCATCCAGCGTGGTCACCAGCACCTCGCGCCGCTGGAACGAGCCGTAGAGCGAGAAGAGGTAGGTGATCACGAGGGCCACCGTACCCAGGCCCAGGCCGGCCGACACGATAGCGATCGCCCGGGTCAGAGCGACGGTCGGCACGATATCGCCGAAGCCTATCGTCAACAGGCCCGTGCCGGCCATGTAGAGGGCGGTCCCGATGCTCTGGATCGGTGGGTTGAAATCGGCGCCGAAGGCGAGATCAATCAGGCCGAAGCCGGTAATCAGCAGGAGCACCCAGGCAACGAGGAGGACCAGGACGAGCAGCGGGGCGAAGGCCCCCAGCCAGCGCTCCCGCCGGTCGCCCAGCGCCATCCGGCGGCCCTGCCGGCACCATGCCCGCCAGGCAAATCGGGTGAGGTTCCGGGCGAGGCGGTAGACCGACGGGGTCGGCCGGGGCAGGGCCACCGTGTTGAAGACGTCCCACGCGACGAACGCAATCAGGTACAGCCCGCCAGCGATCTCGGCGACGTGGATCACCGTCTCCACCTCAGCGGGCTCTGGAACGGAACCGGATCATGGTCGGTACGCTACACGAACGCATGGTCAGCGACGGGGTTGTCGTGGGACCGGAGGACTGGATGGACACGACCGAGCCGCTCGACCCGGTCCTGGGTCGCTGCGCCTGGGCGGGCGCGAGCGGTCCGCGGCCCGATCCCCTGATGACCAGCTACCACGACGATGAATGGGGCCGGCCGACGACGGACGATGTTGAGCTCTTCGAACGGCTCGTCCTCGAGTCGTTTCAGGCCGGCCTGTCGTGGTCGACGATCCTGCGCAAGCGAGAGTCATTTCGAACGGCCTTCCGCGGCTTCGATCCGGCGACCGTGGCGGCGTTCGACGATCAGGATGGGGCTCGCCTGATGAACGATGCCGGGATCGTCCGGAACCGGGCCAAGGTCGAAGCTGCGATCCGCAATGCGCTCGCGTACGTGGCTATCTGCCGGGAGTTCGGCGGGTTCGACGCATATCTGCGCACGATCGTCCGCGAGCCTGCCCGACCGCTGCCGGCGACGGCCACCGTGGCCGACATTCCATCCCGTACGGCAGCCTCGAGCGCGCTCTCGGCGGAGCTCCAGGCGCGCGGCTTCAAATTCGTCGGTTCGACGATCATCTACGCGTTCATGCAGAGCGTCGGGCTCGTCGACGACCACCTGCCCGGCTGCTTCCGCTACCGGGCGTGAGGCTGGGCGGCTTTCGCTCAATCGGATGCGCGCCGATGAAGCACGATGAGCCCCAGCCATCCGCTGGCCCCCGGGATACGTACCCACGACATGTCGACTGCCGATCCAGTCCAGCCATCGCGCGCCTGGGGGTGCGGCTTCCGTGCCCTGTACCGCCTCCTGGGCTGGCTGGATCCGCTGCTGCGGCAGTGGTGGCTGGGATACGGACTGGGCAACGTCGTGCAGGTCACGATTGCCGGCCGCCGTACGGGCGTGCCGCACCAGACCCTGCTGGGGCTGCTCGTGGCCGACGGCCAGTGGTACCTGGGCCATCCCAACGGACCCGCGCAGTGGACCCAAAACCTGGATGCGGCCGGTGGCCGGCTCCTCCTGTGCTGGCCGGGACAGGCGCCGCTCCGCTTCGAGGCCCAGCCGCTGCCGGGCGGGCCGGAGCGCGACCGGGCAATCCTGGCGACCTCGCAGCACCCGTTCCCGGGCAACCTCATCTACCACCTGGGCCGCCCCCACGTGCGGGCGGCGGGTCGCTATTACCGCCTGGAGCTTGACGCGGCCGAATAAGCCTGATGCCAGGCGGGGCGCTGCCCCGTCACAGGTGGCCCGTTCAGGCCCCTGGCCATCATCGTCACGAACCCCGATGACCGGCCATCCGTGCGACGATGCCCGACATGAGAAGCGTGATCGCCGGCCCCCCGAGTTCGACTCCGGCGATCGAGACGCACGAGCTCTCGAAGCGGTTCGGCCGGACCACCGCCCTGGCCGGCCTGACGATGCGTGTAGAGCCAGGCGAGGTCTTCGGCTTCCTGGGACCGAATGGCGCCGGCAAG
>PLZO01000083.1 GCA_003152165.1 Chloroflexota bacterium | reverse complement strand
CTCGGTCGTGCCGGTGGTAGCCAGCCTCATTCAGCGCCGCGCGGACGAGGCCGTCGACCGTGGCGTCTAGGGCCGCGAGAACGGCATCGGCGGCGTTCCGCGTGGCCTGCTCAGCCAGATCAGTCTCCCTGTCAACGACCCGACCAGCTCGTCGTGCCGCGTCCTCGGCCGCGGCGATCTCCCCCTTGCGGCCCGATCCGACGTACTCACGGACCACCCTACCTTCGCGCCGGATGCTCCGCGTGTAGTACGAGCCATGGCCAACCCGATCTTCCCAGCCCACTTGTGTTACGTGCCCGATCGCTGCGCCGGTGCCGCATCACGGGGGAGCAGAGCGGCAGTGACCAGGTGGGGTTGACACCAGGTGACGACTTTCGCGGCAAGCCGGAGGGCGTACATCGCGATCATCCGCTGGCCCTCAAGATCAGGTCGGGGCCGGGTTCGCCGATCGGCCGGATCCGCAAGGATGGGTGGGGAGGCAGATCTGGCCACAACGGCTCGCGTGCAGCAGGGATCTCCAGCCCGCTCTGGCTGTTCGGCCGGAGGTCCTCGGCACGTCTCTCGAGTCCGAGCTGATGGCGTTCCACCCATTCCAGGAGTGCGTCCTGGATGCGGTCGTCGCCGAGAGGTGGGCTGATGTCGTCCCCTCCACCCATGACGATGAAGCTCACGTACGGGATGCGCTCGCCCGGGGTCCAGTCCAGATGACTTGAGTGGTCGATCTCCTCTTGGGAGTACTGAGTCAGGTCGTCATAGAGGTAGTGGATTCCGTGGCCGAGCTCCCGGACGTTCGCCTCAAACAGTTCTTGTCCGGCCGCGGTCGCGACGGTGAAGTAGCCATGACTCGAGACCGCGCAGAGGAACCTGCCCACCTCGAAGTCCATCCGAGACACCTAGACCTCCTTCATCGGTCGGGCTGTAGGTACGGCAGGAGCGCTCCGTGAGCCCGCTGCCGCAGCCGCCTCGATCAGATGTCGGCCAAGGCCCAGTGCATCGGCGGGCGTCAGATCAAATTCGACGCCGTAGGAATCCACGAGCTTGTTTCTGGTTGATGCAGCGATCGTGACCAAGCCGAGATCGATGACCGAGACATCCACGGCGAGGTGGTCAACGGCGAGGTCCACGACCGGCTCATCGTACGAGCCGTCGCCGGTCGGCCCGTGAGGGTAGAGCCGAGCCCGCGTGGTCGGGAACTGGAGCATCGAGTCGAACCGCTTCATGACTGTTTAGTCCTTCCTTGTACTGGTCAGCCGGCTAGGCCGTTGTGGTCGCGGCATCCAACTCGTCACGGCGGGTCCGGCGTCACCCACCAGAACGCAATCGACGCCCCACCGTTGACGAAGCCACCTCCCGAACGCCCCGACATCGGACGGATCCGGGCCGAGCAACGCTCGGACGCCTTCACGAGGGTGTCGCTCGAGCCACGCTGCCTCCATGGGAGTGAGGGCGTCCGGCGGGACCCAGCTAAGCCTGCCTCCGTCGAGCCGTACATCTGCGCCCAGCTCTGCCAGGTGCCAGAGCAACTCAGCCGCGGTGCCCGTCCAGCCCCTGCTCATCAGACTCCCTCGACCAAGTGAAGTCTGCCGTCCACCCCGTACCGGATAACGAAGCCCGCGCTGCGAGCCGCGATCAGAGCGGCCCCGATCTCGTCGGGCGCAGCCCCGATCACACCGCGGCACTCGGAGATGGTCAACGGCCCAGCCCGCAGCGCAACGGGCAGTGCTTGGGCCAGATGTGCGACTCGAGGGTCTGAGATCGCTACTGGGCTCGGGCGAGAGCCCGCGAGCGCGACCCCCGAGACCGGGGCAGAAGGCTGATAGGCGTCGTTCCCAGAGCTGGGCCCGCTGGCGGTGGATACGATCGGATCGCCCGAAGACGGCCAGACTTTCGGAAGAGGGCCAACGTCGGGGATATGGCCGTCTTCGGGCTGGATGACCCCCTTCGGGGGCAGGGACCACTCCCAGCCGCCGTCCATCCCGGTCTTCGTGGCTTTTACCCCGAGCTGCTTGCGTGCACGCGCCAACGTCTTCTTGGCGATGCCCCGCTCCGTTGCCTGCCGCTCACCGGCCGTCGCGCTGATCGGACCCTCGCCGAGCAGTACCTCGAGGAACTCCACGGCCTCGTGCATCGCGGATGGAGTCACACGGTCCTCGCTGAACCGCGACAGGACGTCGGAAGCCCGCACGCCCGGGACGACTTCGAGCCACGTGATCGCCGCCGTCGCGATCAATCCGGTCGGCCCACTAACCGTCCGCCCATCAACCCGGATTCGGAGGGTATCGGCCGTCGGCCCGAGGTTCGACTTGCCGTGGACGAGGAGCCGGATCGGCTCGTCGACCGCGTCCGGATCAGGTGCGAGCAGGAGGATCGAGCGGGCGGCCGCCGACAGGCCGATCGAGCCTCCAACACGCTCGAAGAGGTTGCTGCCGAAGCCCTTGTTCAGGTGAGCAATGCCCAGGATCGCCACGTCAGACTCATGCGCAAGACGAGCGAGCGGGGCCAGGGCGCGGCGGATCGAGTGGTCGCGGTTCGAGTCGATGCCCGCACCGAGGTGGGCCATGATCGGATCGATGACGACGAATCGTGCCTCAGTCTGGTCGATCGCCTGACGCAGCGACGCCACGTCGGCTGGCAGGGCCAGGGCCTCCTCGACGCCGGATCGGCGGATCGCGATGAAGTGGATCCGTTCGAGGTCTGCGCCTGCTGCCATGAGACGCGGGGTCAGGGTCCGGGCCGGGCTGTCCTCGGCAGTCGCGTAGATCACTTCGCACGGTACGTTTAGGTCCCCCTCGAGCGTCCCGCGAGTGAGTCGTGCGGCGAGGTTGAGCGCGAGGGTGGTCTTGCCGAGTCCTGGCTCGCCCACGAGGAGGGCCAGCTCTCCTTGCGGCAGACGTTCAGCCCAGGTCCAGGCGACTCGGGTCACGACCAGGTTCGACGCCCGGGTGAGGACGAGCCCGTCCTCCTCCGTCTCGTCGTCGAGGGGTGTCTCCCTCGGTCCGACGGCTTCCAGGTGACCCTCTGAGGCCAGGGCGCGGAGATCGTCGATCGAATGGCCCGACGCAAGATAGTCATCGAGCCCGACCTTCGCGCCGTCGACGCCCGCTGGGAGCCGCGCGATCCGGACCTGCGCGCCTCGACTGACGAGGAACTCCCGGAGCCTAAGGAGCGCTGCCCGGACCTTCTGATTCGTCGTGACGTCGGAGTCGAAGATGATGAGGATCGGGCGCCGGTTCAGCGCGATCGAATCCCAGTCAGCGAGGACCGTCGTCCCGCCGCGGTGGTTCGAACCGCGCCACCCCCAGACGCCGAGGAGCGCGATGCAGACAAGGCCGCGCGACACGGCCGCGTCCGCCTTGCGTGGCGCCTCGGTGATGGCCAGCTCGATCGTCGGATCGGGCAGGGAGTCGCGGCTGCCCGGCGGGACGTCAAGGCGCAGGCGGGAACCGCCAGGCGACTCGTACTTGATCGGTCGACCCCGTCGGACGAGCCGCGGCTCATCCGGGCGGATCTGGTAGTTGACGATCCGCCCGTCGACGCCCCACTGCGGGATCAGGAGAGCCGGGACCCTGAGCTGGGACGGCTTGAAGCCGAGGCCTCGCAGCTCGGCCCCCGTCGTGACGCTGCGGTAGCCACGAGCGGCAGCAACGTCGCGCGAGATCCCCGAGGCGTCGAGCAAGGCTTGGTGGTGGGGTAGCAGGAACGGCCGCGTCTGAGGGACTGACCTCGCGTAAGGGGTCATCCGAGGCTGTTCCACGGCGACGAGTAGCCGATGGTCTGGGTCGATTCAAGCTCGATCGGTGAGCCACCGATGCCGTCCGACTCGATCAACTCTCCAGCGAGCACGGCGGAGCCACCAGCCACGAGCCGATCCCAGGCCAGCCCCACCGCCCCAGAGCCTGGGAACAGGTCATCGAGATCGTCAGCCGGTTCGGCGCCGATCAGATCGAGAATCCAGTCGCAGAACGCGTCGGGCTTGGCTCCGTGGGTGCCGCGCCGCGTGGTGATGTTGGCGCTGACGAAGTCCCGGACACTCGCCCGACCCTTCGTGCCCTTGGGTCGAGCCGGTACGAACAGGACGGGCTCCCACGAGTACTGGACCCGGTGGGTCGGCTTCCACGAGCAGAACGGCTTGACCCACGCGGCCACCCGCGCCTCGGGGGCCAGGCTCAGGAGGTAGCCCAGGGAGGGGGATGACGCCGACATCGCCCACCCGTCGTAGGTCCTGAGTTGGGCCACCAACTCCTGGAAGTCGACCTCGGTGGCCTCGATCCCCGACGGGTCGTGGGCGTAGTGGCGCTTAGCCTGACCGAGGTACGGTGGGTCGGCGTAGGCCAGCCGAAGGCTGCTCATGCCGCCCCCTCCTCCGTGGGATCGACGGCGGCCTTCCGGTGGGCCTTCCGCGAGCGCGCCACGGCGGACTGGTAGGCCAGTTTGGCGTAGTGGAGACGCCTAAGCGCTTCGGCGCGGCGCTCGATCTCAACCGGATCTGTGAGATCGGGGAACTGGAGACGAACGCGCGCCTCGAAGCTCGAGCGAAACGCGGCGCGCGCTCCTGCGGTGGCCTGGCGCCCGTCGTTAGCGGCTGCGAACGACAATCCGCCAAGGCGCGCGATGCGACGGTTGTGGAGGATCCGTGCCTCCTGGACGTCGCCGCTCCTGTCTCCCACGTGCTCCCTCATCCCGACCGCCGTACGCCGCGGCCCGGGAGAGCACCTTGTGCACTTGGTGGAAGAATCGCGAAACCGGCTCGTAGCGCGCGCTTAGGCTGCGGCTACTGGCCGGTCTACTGGTCGCGCACTTGGGCGCAACCTCGGCTCATTCGCGTCCGGCCCTGCGACCGGACTTCGGCCCGTCCGGCCGAACTACCCAGATTGTGGGTCCTCCGCTTGCCCTTGTCCAGCTCCAACCACGAGTACCTTGGCAACCGATCGTAGAAACTCCATGTCGAGGCTGTTCAGGTGACGGCATATGCAGCGAACGTCCAACTGCTGCAACGGGAAGATGTCGACCTGTAGGTCGTAGCCCCTGAAACTCCTATCTTGAGGCGGGGAATAGTGAAACGGCGTCTCCACGCGGCCGTACGCCCGGTCGCGCATCGCCGCGACTCGGAGTACCACGCCTTGGCTGGGCGCGTCCGGATCGAAGACGAGGGTGGCGACACGTCGCCGGCATCCTCGCCCTCCACACGGCAGCGCTCGTATCACGCGATCGGCTGAATCTCGTGGTGGTCCGTGCGTATCAGCGCCGCGATTTCGCCCGTGTGGCACCTACGCAGCCTCAGTTCTCAAACCAGTCGTCCTACCGGGCCGGTCGGCCGCGGTCGCGGAGACGATCGATCGGGCTGCGGTAATTCGCCCGGGCACGCTCGGCAGCCGCGGACTGGCCGTACCTGCGAAGCATACCGCGATCGCGCCAGCCGGCCAATTCCATCAGGTCGCCTTCCTGGCCGCCATTGGCGAGCCAGGCGTGGGCGTAGCTGTGCCTGAACAAGTGCGGATGGAGGTGCTCGATCCCGGCGTCTCGGCCACGGCGCTCGATCACCTGGAGCAGTCCGCTCCCGGTCATCGGCCCACGCTTGCCGATCCACAGTGTCGTCTCGCCGGTCGTCGCGTGCGTCCGCCGGACCCGGAGGTAGCGATCGAGCGCCCGCGCCGTCCCTGCGCCGAAGCGGGTCGTTCGCTGGCGACGGCTCTTGCTCGTCGCTCCCTGGATCACAACGGCATTGCGATCGAGATCGAGATCCTCGACTCGGAGGCCGGCGCACTCGCCGCGGCGCATCCCGGTGTCGGCGAGCAGGCTGACCAGGGCGAAGTCCCGGCGCTCCTCGAAATCGTTGCCGCGGCAGGCGGCGAGGAGGCGGGCGAGCTCGTCGTCGGTGACGACCGGCGGCGGGTCCTCGGGGACGAGTGGCGGCTTCATCCGGGCCATCGGCGATTCGCGCAGCTCGTCTTCTTCGACACACCAGCGCCAGAACGGTTGGAGGCTGCGGTAGGCGAGGTTCACCGTGGCCGGCTTCCGACCGAGCGCCTGGAGGGCGACGATGTAGGCCTCGACGTGCTCGCGCCGGATCGCCTGGACCGCCCGGGGCATGCCGTGGTCGGCCAGGAACGCCTCGAACCGGGCCAGGGCGGGCAGGTACGTGTGGTCAACAGTGCCCGTCGTCTTGCCTTCCGCGCGCAGATGGCGGGCGTATGAGGGGAGCAGGTCAGCCACGGTGAGGCGCGACCCGTCGACGGCCTCGTGGTCGGTCATCGCCGACGCGGAGGTTGACGGGTAAGATGGCGGCTGCTGACGGGCCACGGCTTGGCGAGTCCTCGTTGATCCGGATCACGTGTTATACGCTGAACCAGCATAGGGCCCAGCGGCAAGATCGTCCAGCGGATGGAGTTTGCGCTCAATCTGAGCGTGAAACGGCCGCTGCGCCGCGCGCCTGTAGCTCAGTGGATAGAGCGTCGGCCTCCGGAGCCGAAGGTCGCAGGTTCGAATCCTGTCGGGCGCGCTCTAACAACCTCAGGGAGGATGAGTGCCAGTCCGTGGCTGTTTGCCGCGGGCGTGAGCCGGGCGCTCACGATCGTCGGTCCCGAGACGGTGATCCGGTCGTAGATCGCGTGGAGGACTTCAGCCTGTTCGTCGCGAAGGTCCGCCTGCCGCCAAGTTGAGCTGAGCGCTCCGAGCCAATCGACGATCCGCTCGGGCGCGATCCCCGGCCGATCCTCCCAGTCAAGTGTGGCGACCTCGGCCCGCAGGCCTGCGAGCCATTCGAGGTATTCGGCATCGGTCATCGCTTCGGCGGCATGCTCGAGAGCGAGCTCGCGCTTCGCCCGATCCAGCCGGGCCTGATCGAGCTTCACCGGCCGATCCGCCGAACCAAGCGCTGCCACCACTTCGGCAATCGTCTGAGCGTTGAGCTCGAGTCCGGCCATCTGAGCATTGATCGGCGCTTCCCAGGTGTCTCCGGCCAGGCGGGCCTGGTCGCCCCAGGCCTCGCAGGGATCGGCATGGAGCTTGCGGTGGCGGCCATCGGCAGACGCACCCGAACGTCGAACACAAGGGACTGGAGACTCACATGCAGTACCGCACTCTCGGCACCTCTCCGGCGGGCGGCGAAAGTCCTCGTTTGCCGGCCGGGTCAGACTAGGTCGTGCAGGAAGCCCTCGTCGACCTTCCGATGCCCGGGCTCGTCGCGCCAGTGGGCCGAATGCCACAGCAAACGGGAGCCTTCGACGACCTGAGGAGTGGCGTCGTCCTGCGACGTGACGTCGACCAACTCGGCCGAGGCGATCACATGATCGTCGGGCTGTAGGACATCTCGGCAGGATTCACAGATGTAGGTCATGTCTGTCTCCTCAATGCCACCCCCGATCGGGTCGCTCAAGCTCAGCCTACGACCGCCCGGGATCGAGTTCCCGGACCGATTTCGACCACGGTCGGTCCGGCTCGACTGGGCAGCCCAATCGGGATCGTTGACGGGGCACGGAGCCGCGATCGTTCCCGAAGGCTATCCAAGAGCCTTAAATATGGAGTTCTTCGACCAGAAATGCGCCTGCGAAGAACGCCAGGCCAACGGCCAGGATGGAGACCTTGCCCACGTCGATGCCGAGGGCGGCGACGATGAAGCAGATGATCGCGATGATCAGAAACACTGTGCGAACGCCGATGTTGGAGCCGGACCGATTGGTCATGCCACTCTCCTCACTCCGCCTGGATGTCACGCCGGAGGACGACTGCCGGTCCGAGAGGCCATTGGTCGCCTTTAGGCTCACAGCTTGATGACGTCAAGCCCCCAGTGGGGCAAAGCATCGGCTCGGCGCCTTCCCGCCCAAAGACTACTGACTTGCTCAGGCAGATAACAGACGGTCATGACGAGCCTGCGCCGCGATCGGATACTGCGTGCCACGCGATTGGGGGCGCCACGAAGAATGATGGCTCGGACCGTCGAGCGCGGCCCCGCCAACCGGGCCTTCTTCTACGCCCCCATTGCGGGGAAGCGTTCCACGTAGGGCGCCCGCCATTCAGGGGCCTCGAACGGTGCGGCGAACCAAGACGTGGTCGTGGCGATCTTGCCCTGGCGAAGTTCGACGATCTGGATCATCTGCCACGTCTCGCCAGTCGCATACCTGACCGCGCCGACGTAGGTGTAGACGTCGCCGGACCCCTCGATGCGCAGGGGCGCGAACATCGGCGTGAGCACCCAGCGGTCCTCCGCCCCGACGAGCCGTGCGCTCGTCGGTTCGATCGTTCCCACCCCGCCCGGGTAGCTGCGCAGGTATGCGAGCGCGTTCGCCCTGCCCCGGACTCGTTCGCCAGACTGGGGAAGCTCATCGACGTAGTCGTCGGCAAGAAGCAGCGCCAAGGCGTCGAAATCCTTGTCCTGCAGGGCGCGTGCATAGCGCTCCACGATCGCTCGACCGCTGGGCTCAGCCATTCTCTCCTCCAGGGGCGCCGTCGCCTTTCACCCGGCGAGTGGGGGCCATTCTACGGTGCGCCAGCCCGGGCTCCCTGCCATCCTCGATGTTGCGCAGCCTGCCCAAGCGGTAGCTCGCCGCGAGGCCGGAATCCCATGGTTGGTGGAGAACCAACTTGTCGCCGACCGTCCCGGACTCTACTGTCATCTCGCCCCAGGAGTTACCAGTGGTCGGGGCGCCCCGCCCCTCACGTCAGGAGTGCTGTGTCGATCCACCAGCTGACCCGCCGGGCCTTTCTTGCCGTTGCCGGGCAGGGCGTCCTCTTGAGCGTCGCCGCATCGGTCGCACGTGCCGCCGCAGCAGCGCCTGTCTTTCACGGTCCGCGCGATCAGCGAGTCATCGCCCTCACGATTGATGACGGCTGGTCGCCAGGCCGGACGCGGGCCATCTTCGACATCTTCGAGCGCCTCGGTGTCGCGGCGACATTCTTCCCCTACGCCGAGGCCGCCGAGCTCGATCGTGGTCTGTGGCGGGCGATCGCCGACGCCGGGTATCCGATCGGCAATCACAGCCGGTCCCACCCGGTCATGACGACCCTCGGCCCCGAGGCTCGGGCGGCCGAGCTCGTCGAAGCCCGGGCTCTGATCGAGACGACGACCGGCCGGGCGATGCTCCCGGTGTTCCGTCCGCCGTACGGCGCCTTTGACCCGGCGTTGGTGGCCCTTGCAGCGAACCTCGGCTTCCCGACGGTGCTCCTGTGGGACACCTCCGATGCGGACACATCGCGACAGGCCACGCCCGAGCAGCTCATCGCCAGAGCTCTTCGCGGCCAGGCGGGCTCCGTCCTTCTCGCCCACGGTGGCCCGGCCCTCACACCACTCATCCTGCCGACGGTGATCGCCCGCTATCGCGACCTTGGCTTCCGGTTCGTTAGCGTGCCCGAGCTGCTGGGTCTAGCCTGGCCAGCAGCAGGGGATCCCGTTCAGGTTCGGATTGGCGCGAGTCGTCCGACTTGAGCAGGTCGACGAGTGGCCTCCGGTCGGGACAGCGTACGCCGTCGCCCATTGGCGCAGAATCCCCGGTGCTTGATCCCCCACTCCCACGAGGTGCTTCCCGATGGCCGATACGCCGGCGCCCGTCCGCGTCGCCTACTTCTACAAGACCCGCTGGGGCGCCCACGCTGAGTTCGTCGAGCTCTTCATGCACAACCACTGGCCGATCCTGCGCGAGCAGCTCGCCGCCGGCCGGTTCCTCGACGTCACCCTCGAGGTCCCGCGCTTCCACGGCGACGGTCGCGCGGACTGGGATGTGCTGGTGACGATCACCTACCTCGACTGGGCGGCGATGGAGCCGCACGCCGAGGCGGAGATTGCGGGTCGGCTGTTCCCTGACCAAGCGACCTACCGGGCCGCAGAGCGCCGCCGCTTCGAGCTATTGGAGGCGCACTGGGACTGCCCGCTCGAGGCGGTGGCGCTGCCGGGCTGACCGTCGGGGAGCCGAACGACGAGCTCTGTTGCCGAGGCCCCGGCCAGCCAGCCCTGACCCGGGCTAAGGTAGGCGAAAGCTGAGCGAGGAGGCCCCCGGACCGAATGCGAATGGCAGACCTCAAACCCGGCTGGGCGGTGGTCGGGAATGACGGACGACGCGTGGGTGCAGTCCGGGAAGTGGGTCAGAACTACATCGTCACGTCGACGACCGGGCTGACGGGCCACATCTACGTTCCCGCATCAGCCATAGCCAACGTCGAGCATGAGGTAGTCCACCTCTCTCTCCCACAGCGCGACGTAGCCCAGATGGGATGGGGGCAGCCGCCACGGGACGACGACGCCCCAGCCACGTCCCCCGAGACGGACCTCCATCGGCACGTCTGACCCGAGCGTCGTCGATCAGGGCGACCCGGACGTAGTCGCCGGACGAGTCGGGCTTGCTGGCTCTCTATCCGTGCCGAACGCTCGCCGAGGTTGGACGAAGCCATCCTTCGATGAGGTCGTCGTCGGTCACGAGCCGCATCCAATCGGCCGCATCGCGATTGACCACGATCGTCCCCGTCGACTGATACTTGCGCTCCCCGCCCGACCAGTACTCGATCCACGCGTCGGTGAGCGGCACTATCGCGGGACGACCGCCCACGCTGGCGATCGGATCGGCGCCTGGATCAGCGTGGAGGTGGCCCCCGATCAGGTAGTTGCCTGACTGGATGGCGATCGGATGAGTTCGGGTCCTCTGGTGGCGCGCCTGATCGCCTCGCGGTCCGGTGGCATGCACGGCGATCAGCTCGCGACGGTGGATGATGATCTCGTCGACCGACTGGGTGATCCCATCCTCGAGACTCTCGATCTCGACCTCGGCGAGATGAAGCTCCTCGTGCGCATTGAGCAGATCCGTCAGCCGGTCCGCTCGAAGCCGGACCCACCCAAACACCCGGTGGTGCACGCCGTAGGCAATGAAGCAAACGAGCGGCGTGTCCGCTACGGCGTCCGGCTCGAAGACCTCCTCGGACGTGGGCTGGAGGACGAGGTACAGGCGACGTGAGGGCGATTTCGGCAGCATCACCGAGCAGGCTGTTGATCGGTCGGGGATTTCGGTATCACCCGAACGTACCGCCGACGAGGTCCTCACACCTCCCGGGCGTGCGCCGCGAAGAAGTCCCAGGTGACCGCCGTCGCGTCGAAGGCCCGGCTCGTCCGACCGAAGAGCGGCGGTACCCAGAGCCGGTTGCCGGGCCAGGTATGCCCGCCGGCAGCGACCCGGTAAAAGACGATGTCGGATGCTGGTGACGTGCCGAACCAGCGCCGGACGGTCGTATCGGGCGGGATGGTCGTGACCTCCGGACCGCGATCTGCGCCGTTGGCGTCCACCCAGAGGCGGGCCCAGTCGTCCACCCCGACACACGGATCAGCCCGATGGCGGAGAAACAGGCGCACGCGAAGTCCGGTGGCGCATCCTCCCGCATACGGCGCAGTCCAGTCGCCCGTGCCGTGGATCTGGAGGATCGGCACAGGGACAATCGGGTGGCAGCCAGCCGCAACCTCGACCGCCGCGGTCCCGGCGATCTGGGCAACGGCCGCGATTCGCTCGGCATGCTCGCAGGCGAAGCGGGTAGCCATCGTCGCACCGTTCAACATCCCGACAACGTAGATTCGCCGTCGGTCGATCGGCAGTCGGGCACACGCATCGTCGATCAGTGCGCGCAGGTACCCGACGTCATCCACGCCCTCGATCCGGGCCCACTCAGGGCCGCGATAGCGGCCGTCGTTCCAGATGTCGCCGAGTGCGCTGGGCAGCGCAAGGACAAAGCCCGCCTCGTCGGCAAGAGAGGCGAACCCGGTCCAGCGGCCGAACATGCTCGGGTTGATGCCCCGACCGTGAAGCTCCAGGACGAGCGGGACGAGCTCCTGACGGCCATTCGTTGGGTCGTGAAGCAGGTAGGGCCGCTCCCGCCCCTGGTGATTCAACGGGACCGTGTGTCTTCCGGTCAGCGGTGCCGTCGGGCTCATGACGCCAGGCTAGCCTGATTCGAGCCGAAGACCTCGTCGCGCACCACGTTCGAGTTGACAGTCACAGCGTCCGGTGGGCGATCGTCGACACGAGCCTCTTCGGCGGCCGAGACGGGGCTGACCACGGCCTCCTGGGTGGACTGGTCATTGGCGCCATCTACCCTACTGACCCCGCGGCCGGGCAGCCGCGCTCATGACGGCCGATGAGCTCCGCCGGGGAGCCAGTAACCGTCATGCTGCGGTGGCGTGGCGAGGGCGGGGCTGGCCGCCCGTGAAAGGTCAGAGCCAGCACGCCGTGGGTGCCTGACGACGAGCTCGGTGCGGTCGTGCTGTCGCCCGCGTACTTGACCAGGAACGACTCCCAGACCCCGGAAACGGCCCGGTACTGGTAGTAGGCGATGCCGCTAGTGATGGTTGAACCGGTCAGAGTGCCGACCAGGAATGCGCTGCTCGTGGCCGGT
>PLZO01000107.1 GCA_003152165.1 Chloroflexota bacterium | reverse complement strand
CCACGATGTTCACGCCGAGCTCCGGGTCGATGACCAGGCGAAGTCTTGCCGGCGAGCGTCTCCAGGTCGGGCGCAAGGGAGATCGATCGCGGCAACGCGCGCTCGCCATCAGCCACCGGAGCGTCCTCCCAGGTGTGCCAGGCACAGGGAGGGCTCGACGAACGGTTCCAGGCGCAGGGCGTCGAACGGGGCGCCGAGCTCCCGGAGGGCGCCCCGCATCAACCCCAGGTGGACCCCGCAGACCACCTCGCCGTGGTCGCGCGCCAGCGTTCCGAACGGGCAGTGGTGCAGCCGGATGGGCCTGCCGTCGGCCACCGGTGCCTCCGGAGCGAATCCGGCCGCATCGAGCAGCTCGACGAGCCGCCCGATCGCGTTGATCGTGGGCGCCGGATCCGTGGCCTCGTGTGCCAGCGCCCGGCCCCAGCGCTCACCCGCCTCCCGCGCCACGCCAACGCTGTCGGGCAACCGGCCGAGCTGCTCGGCCAGGACGCCCGCCAGCACCCGGTACGGCGCCGGGTCCTGCTCGTCCGATCCGGGCTCCGCCGCGTAGCGGAGGGCCGGCCGTCCCCTGCCGATCGGCGGCGCAGTGTCGCGCACCGTCAGCCCCGCTTCCACGAGCTGGTCGAGATGCTGCCGGACCGTGTTCGGGTGGAGATCCACGGCTTCTGCCAGCTCGCGGACGCCCATCGGGCGCGCCGACCGACCGAGCACCGTGAGGAGCCGAACTCGGCTCATCCCGGCCAGGACGCGGTGGCGCTGCTGCGGCGATCCCATCGCATTGCATTTTGCACTATGATATATGTGTAAATCAAGTGTCACGCCACTCGAAGGAGAAGTCCGGTGCCAACGCTCACCGACGCCGAGTCCGCGGGCGCCATCCGCGAGCATCACGCGGAGCTCCGGGACGCGCTCCGCGAGCGTGTCGCCGCGCTCCGGCATGCTGTCCAGGCCGGCCGGCCCCATGAGCCGGCCCAGCGGGCTGTGCTCACGTTCCTCGACACCGAGCTGCTGCCGCACGCGGCGGCCGAGGAGCGGTCGATCTATCCAGCCGGCGACCGCGGCCTGACGGCGATGCTCGTGCAGGCGATGCTCACGGAGCACAAGAACCTCATCGCCCACGTGGCCGGCCTCCGGGACTCGGCCGAGGCGATCGAGGCGGTCGGGAGCGCCAGTGCGATCCAGGCGCTCTTCGAGTCGCATCTCTCGAAGGAAAACGACCTGCTGCTCCCCGCGCTCATCGCGGACCCGAGCGTGTCGCTCGGAGCGCTGCTGGGCGGCATGCACGAGATCCTGGGCTAGGTCCCGACGAAGGGTCATGTGCGCTGGTCGGGCTCGGACAACCCCGACCCAAGACGGAAGGGAACGACCGATGCCGCATGAGCAGGCGCTCGATGTCCGCATCGGTTCCAGCGGGGGGTTGCCACGGGCAGATCTTGGAGACGTTCGAAGCGCTGGCGCCCCGGGCCGGCTTCGATCTGGTGAACGACCACGACCCCAGAGCGCTCTACTACCAGTCCGCAGCCGAACGTGCCCGGACGTTCACGTGGGACTACCTCGAGAAGGGTCGGGAGCTCTGGCGGATCCGGATCGGGCGCTCGGAAACCTCGGCGGCGAAGGGGGGCGCGTCGTCTTGACCGCCGAGATCCCACAGACGACCGTGCTCGTGGCGCGGCGGCCGCTCACGGCCCCGGAATGCGGGCTCGGCGAAGGAGAGGACACGACAGGCGACACGCGGTGCCGCGACTTCACGCCGGAGCTGATGATCGAGCTCATATGACGCGGGCAACGTCGAGGCGCCCAAAGGGTGGGGACCTCGACAGGCATGAGGAGGCACCCCGAAATGGAACAGGAACAGACGCGCCTGCGCCGCGCACCCGTCGAGCGGTTCGCCGGCATGGAGCACGTCTACGACCTCGCCGAGATCGCAGCACAGCTGCGAGCGGAGCCACATCCGGCCACGGATGGTCATCGGCAGATGACGATCGCCCACCACGGTTCCGTGGCGCTCGTCCTGTTCGACTTCGAGGCGCACAGCCAACTCGTGAACCATGTCGCGGACGGGCTGGTCACGATCCACGTGCTGGCCGGTCACGTTCAGGTGAAGACGTCGGAGGGCGACCAGGAGCTGGGCGCCGGGACCCTGCTCGTGCTGTCCCCCGGGGTGGCCCATGACCTTCACGCCAACGTGCCGAGCCAGGTCCTGCTCACGGTACACATGCAGCCGACCACGTAGCGCAACCAGGTACGGGCCGCCGAGCCGGCTTGACGCAGGCGGCTCGACAACGCGAAGGAGCTATCTCATGACTGACGACCGCATCCTCGACGTTCGCGCTGAGCCGCCGGTCCGCCGCCACGCCGTGATCTTCGAGACGTTCGAGGCACTCGATGCAGGGGCGGGCTTCGAGCTCGTGAACGACCACGATCCCAAGCCCCTCTACTACCAGCTCGCAGCGGAGCGGCCGGGAGTGTTCACCTGGGAGTCCATCGAGGAGGGCCCAGAGGTCTGGCGGGTCCGCATCGGGCGCCCCACGGCGCCGGCCGCAGGCGCCCGATCGATGACTGCACGACTGGACTACAGGACGGAGCTGCCCGAGGCCATCGAGGCCATGAGCGGACTCGAGAAGGTCGTCGAGTCGAGCACGCTCGAGCCTCTCCTACTTGAGCTCGTGAAGCAGCGCGCCTCGCAGATCAACGGTTGCGCGTACTGCCTTGATATGCACACCAAGGACGCCGTGGCCATCGGCGAGGACGAGCAGCGGCTCCACCTCGTCCCCGTGTGGCGCGAAGCGCCGTTCTTCACGCCCCGGGAGCGGGCCGCCCTGGCCTGGACCGAGGCACTCACCCTGCTGCCCGAGACCGGTGCACCAGACGACGTCTACGAGGCGATGGCCGGCGAGTTCGACCCGGCCGAGCAGATTGCGCTGACCCTGGCCATCGTAGCGATCAACGGCTGGAACCGGCTGGCGGTCGGCTTTCGGCGACCGGTCGGCTCGTACGTCTCCCACCGCCATACCGAGCCTGCAGCAGTCTCATGACCGCCTCGCCCAGCAAGGTGCGACTGCAACGCGCCTACGACGATCCGACCCCGGACGACGGCCACCGTGTCCTGGTGGATCGTCTCTGGCCGCGTGGCCGGACGAAGGAGCAGCTCCGACTCGACGCCTGGGCGCGCGAGCTCGGTCCGAGCACGCAGCTGCGCAAGTGGTTCGGCCACGACCCGGCGCGCTGGCCGGAGTTCCAGGCGCGCTACCAGGCGGAGCTCGCCGAGCCAGCTCGGGCACAGGCACTCGCCGCCCTCGCCGAGCGGGCGCGTCGCGGCCCGGTCACCCTCGTCTTCGGGGCGCGGGATAGGGAGTACAACCAGGCCGTGGTGATCGCGGACGAGCTCCGCAGCCGGACAATGGTGCAGGAACGATCATGACCGAGCGGACCGTACCCGACTGGGATCCTCGCGATCCCTCCGTCGTAGGCGACCAGCGGCGGGCCTACGACGAGATGCGGGCCCGGTGTCCCGTGGCCCACAGCGACTTCCTCGGCTGGTCCCTGTTCGCCCACCGTGACGTGGTCGCGGCAGTGCGCGATACGGTGGCGTTCAGCAGTGCCACGAAGCGCCGCGCCATCCCCAACGGCATGGACCCGCCCGAGCACACCGCCCATCGCCAGGTGTTAGATCCGTATTTCACCGCCAAGCGCATGGCCGCCTTCGAACCGCGCAGCCGGCAGATCGCGTCGGCCCTGCTGGGGCCGATCCTGGCGCGCGGCGAGGCAGAGTTCATCAGCGAGTTCGCCGGACCCTTCCCGCACCAGGCGTTGTGTGCGTTCGTGGGCTGGCCGGTCGCCGACTGGAACCGTGTACGTGGCTGGACGCACGGCAACCAGGAAGCGGCATTCCGGCAGGATCGCGAGGCGGGGGCCGTCCTCGCCCGCGAGTTCTCCGCCTACGTCACCGAGATCCTCGACGCGCGCCGCGCCGGTGCCGGCCCGGCCGATGACCTCATGGGCGAGTTGCTCGCGACCGTCGTGGGAGGCGAGCCGCTGAGCAATGAGGACATCGTCAGCGTGCTGCGGACCTGGACAGCCGGCCACGGAACGGTGGCCTCGGCCGTCGGGATCGCAGCCCTCCATCTCGCCTCCGACCTCGCCCTGCAGGAGCGTCTGCGCCGCGAACCGGCGCTCATCGACCGGGCGATCCGAGAGATCCTTCGAGCCGACGGCCCGCTGGTGTCGAACAACCGAACGGCGACCCGCGAGGTGGAGGTCGCCGGCAAGACGATCCGCTCGGGCCAGCGGATCTCGCTGATGTGGATCGCCGCCAACCGCGATCCCAAGGTCGTCCCGGATCCGGACGATGTCCGCTTGGACCGCGAGGCCGACGACAACCTCTTGTTCGGGGCGGGCATCCATCGGTGCCTCGGCGAGCCGCTGGCGATGCTCAACACCCGCGTTGCGCTCGAGGAACTGCTGAGATCCACTAGTCGGATCGAGCTCACCTCGATGGGGGCCCAACCGCGGGATGTGTATCCGAGCAACGGCCTGCGCAGCCTGTCGATCACCCTCACAGCACCACCTGATGACCGTTCCCGAGACGGACGATGACCAACGGGGCCGCAAGGACCGAACCATGAACACGATCGCGACCTGGCCGGTCTTTGAGGCAGCGCTGGTGAGCCGCGAGACGGTCGCCGAACGGACCATGGCGTTCCGGTTCGCCAAGCCGGCCGGCTGGTCGTACCGCGCCGGCCAGTTCGTCGACATCACCCTGCTCGATCCGCCCGAGACCGATGCCAAGGGAAAACGCGCGGCTTCTCCATCTCGAGCGCGTACACCGCGGTATTGCTCTTGTAGGCCGCGCTGATGAAGCCCGGGAAGCTGTTCTCGATCTGCTCGATCTTGCCCTGGAGGGTCTGGGTGAAGAGCAGGCCGTTGGATTCTAGGAGCGCCGCCCAGTCGTCGAGGCTGATCGTGTTGCCCGGTGGGGTCGAGCGGACAATCTCTCCGCGGGGACGAGTCAGTTGTGCCAGAGCGCCCATCAGGCTTGCCTCACCAGTTGCAGGATGAATGCCACGAGAGTCAGCGCGGCGCCGGGCACGATGAGCCCGAGCGGCGGCCAGATCAGCGCGAGACCGGCTCCGAGGAGCACGATCCCGCCGTAGAAGACGCGCTCGAACGCATCGAGGCCGGCCAGGATGCGGAGCGCCGCGCGGAGCGCGGCACTGATGCGGCTCTGCTGCGGCAGTGTCGAAGCGACCAGTGCGGGCCGGGTGCGATCGCTCACGACTCCACAGCCCATTCGGTGACACCGCAGCACAAGTCGTCGTGTGCTCTCCATGCCCGCGACTTGGCGCCGGATGGCGTTCGACTCACGATCTTGTCCTCGGCCAGTGCCTTGGTCAAATAGACGCCCACGACATAGGTATCACCCATGTCGTACTCGCGGTCGTCGTGGATCAACAGCCAGACGGTCAGACGCTCCGGCAGCGTCGAGGCGGTCAGCGGGGTCACGCTCATCGGAATGCAAACATCGGTGGGCCCATCGTCTCAATGGGCTCAGGGAGCGTCATCGCGGCCTGGTAGGCGAGGACATCAGCCACCGCGCCGTCGATCCGGCCGTGGTCGTCGCCCTTGACCAGCACGTAGCGGGTTCGGCCGTCCTCGTCCTGGTCGGCGAGGCGGACCTTGCGCAGGTGGGCCGCCTTCACATGCCGATCGACGAGCGGGTCGCCGTCGTGGGTGTGGGTGCCCTCGCGCAGCCCGGTCAACCAGCGATCGACCGCCGGCGCGAAGCGGAATGCCTTGTTCGTGTCGAAGGCGAGCACGACTTCGGAGCCGTAGAGCGTCGCCCAGCTCTCGATCTCGGTGTACCAGCGGGGTGTATCGCACAGCATCAGGCCAACGTCGTAGGTGGCGAACGTCTCGGCCACCGCCTGATGGACTTCGGAGCGCGTGACCGACCAGTCGGTTTCGCCCCGGTGCTCGGCCAGCCAGCGGGCGAGTTCAGGCCCGACCGGACGCTCCCATTCGGCGATCTTGAAGCTGTGGCCCTCCGTGGTGCAGGCTCGGATGACCGTCGCGTCCTGGCTGATCGAGCCGTCGAAGCCGACACCGATCCGGGTCTTAGCCGGCACCTCGACGACCGATCGGCGGGCATCCCACAGCCGTGGGTCGACCGCCCGCCCGGCACCCGAGGTGCGGATGTTGAACCAGAACTGGAGCGCGTCCTCCCAGGGCGTCGCCGGATCGCGCATCTCGCGCAGGAGTCGCGGCGGGTCGCTCCACGGCGCGTCGTCGTAGATGGTCCGCAGGGTCACAAGAAGCCGTTCGTCGGGCCAGTTCGGATCGGGTTCGACCGGCGGCCGACGGGCGTAGTGGAGGACGCCCGGATCGGGGCGGTCGGGGTCGGAGTGCTCAGCCACCGAGCGCTCGCCCAGGATCGGCGCGTTCGTCGTCTCGACGCTCCGGCCACCCATCTTGGCGACGTTGCGACGGAGGGTGCGAATGAGCTTCGTACCGCCGTTGCGCGGGTTCCACAGCCACGTCTCGTCGGCGGTGACCTTGGTCAAGCGCTGGCCTTCGCGCGAACCCGCCGAGGCAGTCACAGGTTCTAGGCGGCCAGGGCGATCGCGCAAGTACAGGCGCGTCCGACCGAGATCGATCCGCAGCTCATCCGCCGCCCGGCCATCGTTGGCCGCGAGCAGCGAATACATCGCTCCGTACGTGTTCTCGGTCTGGTCCTCGCTGACCGCAGCGACCTGGATCCAGGGCGTCGGCCGTTCCCCGGTGCCCCACGGCACCCCGACTGGCTCGCCATCGGCATCCCAGCCGTCAAAGCAGGCCGGACCCACGAAGTCGATGATGTCGAGCGATCCGGCGAACGGGCTCTTGCCGTAGCCTTTCGCCTCTTCGAGGACGAGCCTCAGCCAAGGGAACTCGCAGGTGACCGGGTCGACCTCGTACCAGCGCACGATCCGGCGGGCCTGCTCGTCGGTGTAGATGAGCGGCTTCTTCTCATCCGCTGGACTGGGCAGATACGCGTAAGTCCAATCGAGGATCGCCCAGCCGAGGCTCGGGAACGGTCGCGCTTCGGTCGGCCCGCGCCAGCCCCGCGTGCGGTGGCGAACGGTCGGCCGAGGAGCGAGAGCGAGGGTCATTGCCCGACCACCCGGAGTCCGGCGTACTGGCTACCCGAGGCAACCGCGGCAGGAGCCTGTTCATCGGCCTTGGGCGGCGCCCAGCGCCGGTCTTGCTGGCCCTTGGGGGTGATCCCGTAAGTGTCCATCTGGAGCCGGAGCTCGGACGCCCGGTGATACTCGCCGCGCTCGACCTGATCGTAGAGGCGGACGATCTGGCGCAGGGCGGGCACGTCGTCAGGCGTCCAGTGCGAGGCGAACCAGGCGTGGAACCAGGTTTTCCAGGCAATGCGGGACGCGGTCAGCATGTGGGCGGGCAACGGCGGTAGGTCGCCGTGCTGCCAGCCAATGCCGGGCGAAGCCTGCCACTCGCCGCGAAGGGGCACGTCGGCCTTGTTACGACGCTGGGCCTTGGGCGCCGGACCATGGCCGGACATCAGGCCGCCACCGGGCTGTACGAGCTTGTACAATCCTGCACATGGATGTACTGACTAGTTCGGAGTTCAGGCGACGCTACGCCAGTCTCAAAGTGCCGACCGAGGTGACCGTCAACGGCCATGTCATCGGAACGTGGGCCCCATACGCGCCCGGCCCAGGGGACGAGTGGTTCTCGAGCCGGACGGACTTCGGAACGCTCGTCACTGGCGATCCGCCGATCATCGGCACGCACGGCAGGTTCGGCCGGCCCCGACCCGCTCCCAAGCCCGGCAAAGGCTGAGACTCCGAGGCGCTGCGATCGGGGTTTCTGGCGGCTTTCCAGCATCCCAAACTCCGACACAATCGTTGCGGGGTAGCCGAGGGTGCTGGGGGGAGGCGCGCATCGCCGTTGACATGCCACCCCCCCCCGTGCCATCCTGTAGGCATGATGTCCACAGCGACAAGAACCGACCTACGCTCGGTCGACCTGGTAGGCGTGGTCGAGCTCGCACAACGTGCGGGCGTGCGTCGTGTGACCGTGCACGCGTGGCGCGCGAGACATCCAGACTTCCCAGCGCCCGCGGCCATGCTTGCAATGGGCCCGGTATGGTCCTGGCCCGACGTGGCGCAGTGGCTCGAGACTCCGAGACCGACGGGGCGCCACACAACCTAGTCCGGCTGGCTACCCTCCCGTAGATAAACTCTTGACACCTGTCCTCATGTGTGTATCCTGTAGATAGCCAATCCACAGGAGGACAGAACCGATGACCCACAAGGCACCGACCGGCGCCCGTCATGCGCCATGTACCACCCATGTCGAGCACGCCTACCCGTCGAACGGCTGGCTTTGCATCGATGACGAGCCCGGCCGCGCAGATGCCATGCGCGCGTTTGCCGATCACCTGGTGGACGTAGCGGCCCGCCATCGTGTCGCCGAGCTCGATCGGCCCGGGACGATCGTCACGGACGCCGCGCGCAAGGTTCGCCCAGTCAATCCCTCGCCCGCCTCGACGTTCGATCCGAGTGGTCTGGTTTGGCACAGCTGCAGCGCCGCGGCCGCCGGTGTCGACCGCGGGCGCAAGGTCCGGTCGCACTACCTGAACGCGGCGGGGCAGTGTCCCTTGTGTGTCGACGATCGATGCGCCATGCCGGCCGCGCGTTGCACCGTCGCGCGCTGCGAAGGTGTCAAAGACGCGCCCGTGCACGATCTGACCGGCCAGAACCTGCACCACTCCATCACGCCGCACACGTTCGCGCCACCGGCCATCCTCGGCGAGGCTACGCCGCTCAGCGTCGACGATGCTCGATGGGTCCCGGTCGACCTGTATACCGCCGCGGACCATCGTCCGATCGATCCCGCGCCCGTCGCCGAGCCCGTCAAGGTTCGCAAGGCATCGCCCGCGATTCGCGCGTCGCGACGGCGCGAGCTCGACGAGATCGCCGCAAGCCTCGCGCACGTATCGGCCGAGGAGGCCGTACGCCTGGCGGATCTGTTCGCACGCAAGCCGCCCGGACTTATGGCGGGAATCGCCGAGCGGATGGGGCCCGTTCTGGCCGCGCAGCTCGAGCCCGTCGACGATGCGCCCGTAGTCGAACGCTGGAGCGCTTGCGCCGCCACCATCGGCTCGAGTCAGTGCACGGCTGGCACGACCGGCGATCCGGGTCCGCATGCCGTCTACGTGCACCACGAGCCCGTAGCCGAGCCCGAGACGATCGACGAGCCGGTAGTCAAGCCCGAGACCGTCCGGCCTCGCTCGATCGCGTTCCAGCCTGCTCCGGCCGTCCTGGCGCCCGTCCTGACCGTCGTCCAGCCGTCCAGCCGACCGACCTGCGCCCGGTGCGGTCAGACGTTTCGCCAGTCTGGCGCGGGCGCGGAGTGGCACCGCGTCAACCGGCCCGATTGTGCGGCCAGCGCGCGGCCCGCCGTCCTGGCCGCCGTCTAGCGTTCCACCAGCCACGGTAGGCGCCGGCCGTCGGCGTCCTCCGCGGCCGGTCGACCGATCGACCTGTATCAGCCCGAAGGAGTACCTGCTATGACCTATCGAGACCGCCGAGCCGCTCGCGCCGAGCGCTTGCGCGGATGGGCCGACACGCGCGTACAGCGCGCCCGCGCCACCCTGGCCGCCGACGATGCCCAGCCCTTCGCCCATGACATCGCGTTCTTGACCCAGCCCGGCCGCATTCCCGAGCGGACCCGGATGATCGCCCGCGAGGATCGGGCATACGCGAGTCTCAGCAAGGCCGCCAACATGGCCGCGCGAGCCGACAACATCGAGGCGGCCGCCGGGCGGGCGATCTACTCCGACGATCCGGACGCCGTCGCGCGCCTGGCCAGCCGGATTGCCGAGCTCGAGGCCGAACGCGCCCGGATCACCGCGTACAACGCGAGCGCCCGCAAGGCGCACAAGGCCGACCCGAGCCAGCACGTCGGCGACCTTGCGCTCCTGGACGACCGCCAGCGGGCCGACCTGGCCAGTATCGCGCGCCATTGCCCGTACCAGCTGCGGGCCGACGGCGCATTCCCGGCCTACGCCACCGGGAATCTGTCCGGCAGCATCAGCAAGCAGCGCGAGCGGCTCGCCGCGCTGAAGGGAGCCTGAGCCATGACCGATCGAGATACCGCCATCGCCGCCATTCGCTCGGCCCTGCGCCGTCGGACTGGCCGCGCCTGGAGCGTCACCGGCGGCCGCGGGACCGCCTGGGGCTGGATTCGGATCAGCGCGCCGCCGGCCCGGCGCACCGAATACGGCTGCCTGAACGACATCGACCGAGCAGCGCTCAGGGCTGCGCTCGGGCTGGACAAGGTGCACCAGCAAGGCGTGTCGATCCCTGCCGGCCTGGATTACCGGACCGAGTACATCGACCGCGCGGAGAGTCGCGTCCCGTCGCGCATCGGCGAGCCGTACTGGGATTGACACTCCGCCGCCCACGGTAGAGGCCGATTGCGCCTCTACAGCGGCCGGCCGATTGTGAGCCGATCGAGAAGCTAGGAGGACTGAACCATGAACACGTACACCCCGCCGACCGCTGAACAGTCGCGCGCCGCTTGGATCGCCTGGCTCGAAGGCTACGGCGCCGATCGGTTTTACGATGCGTTCCTCGAAACGGCACAAGGCGCTCGGAGCCAATGCGTGCCGTGCGGCCAATCCATCTACCTCGATATCGTCGAGGGCGGGGGAGTCCCGGATTGGTCCGCCCACGGCGACTACGGTTGTGACGAGTCGCCTGACACCAATGAGAACGGCTGCGGCAGCCACGAGCCCATCCGCGCCATCGAGTTTGTGGTGGAGCGCTGACCGATGATCGTCGAGACATTCCGCGACAAGTGCCCCGACTGCGGCCACGTGGTCGCCGTTCGTGGCGTCGACGGCCACCGATACCACCTTGACGCCTGCCCGGGCTGCGGCAAGGCGTGGGACGTCGCGCCCGGCCACGTATCGGGCTGGGGCGGATCCGTGGCCGTCATCGGATTCGGCAAGCACCGAGGCCGACCGCTGCCGGCCGCCATCCTGGAGCGCTGACCCATGACCACCTGGACGCTGCCCACGCTCGATCTCCTGGACGCTGCCGTGCCCGCGAGCGGCGTGGATGGGATCGCTGCGGCCTTCACTACGATCACGGACACGCTCGAGGCGCTGGGCCTGCCGGTGACGGTCAGGCGGGCCGAGGTTGGGCCCGTGGTCACTCGCTACGAGATCGAGCCGGCCCCAGGTACGCGGGTCTCGAGGATTCGCCTGGTCGCGCCGGACCTCGCCGTCGCGCTTGCCGCGCCATCGGTCCGCGTGGAGGTCCCGATTGCCGGGCGGCATGCGCTCGGCGTCGAAGTCCCGAACGCGCGCCCGGCCGTCGTCACCCTGCGTCAGGCTGCGATCGGGCCCGCTGCGTCGACCCTGACCATCCCGCTCGGGGCCGATGTCGCGGGCACCATCCGCTCGGGCGATCTGGCGGGCATGCCCCATCTGCTGATCGCCGGCGCGACCGGTTCGGGTAAATCGGTCATGGTCAACGCGATCCTGTCCAGCCTGCTCCTCCGGACGAGCCCGGCCGAGCTGCGCCTGCTGCTCGTCGATATGAAGCGGGTCGAACTCGCCGCCTACCACGACATTCCCCAGTTGCTCGGCCCAGTCATCACCGAACCGGCCGACGCCAAGACCGCTCTTGGCTGGCTGGTCGCCGAGATGGAGCGCCGCTATGCCCTCCTGGCGGGCGCCGAGGTGCGCAACCTCGAGGCGTACAACACCGGCCATGAGCGGCTGCCCTACATCGTCGTGGTCGTCGACGAGCTGGCCGACCTGGTCATGCGCGGCAAGGGTCTGGAAGTGCCCTTGACCCGGCTGGCCCAGAAGGCGCGGGCGACCGGGATTCACCTGATCCTCGCCACCCAGCGACCATCGGTCAACGTCGTCACCGGCACGATCAAAGCCAACTTTCCGGCGAGGATCGCGTTTGCCATGACGAGCAACGTGGACTCCCGGACAATCCTCGACAGTGCCGGCGCGGAGGATCTCGTCGGACGGGGCGACATGCTCTACCAGCCCGCCACGGCGCCCCACCCGATCCGCCTTCAGGGCGTCTACGTCAGCGACCGCGAGATCAACGCCCTGGCCGATCACTGGCGGGCGCAGGGCCCGGCGCCCGACGTGATCCCGTACCGCCCGGTTCGGATCAACGCGACTGTGCCGACCGCGCCGATCGAACTGGGCACCGGCTCGAAGATCTTCCTCGCCGTCATGCGCCAACTCTTCAACTAGGCGGGAACGACGAGCGCAGGCACCATGTCGCGACGGCTCGGCTTGCCCTACGTCCGCTCGGCGCTCATCCTCGAGCGCCGCAGCAAGCTCGGCATCGCTCGGTGCTTCGAACGTCCTGCCGCACGAGCAGGAGCAGGACGGCGTCCGGTGCGGCGCGAGGAAGACCACCGCGTCGATGTGGTGCTGTGTCGGCGTCATGACGGCACCCACGAGTCGACGAGGTCGTCGCCGAAGATACGGAGCGCCGCGGCCATAAGGTCAGTTTTCCTGGTTGGATGGCCGGGCGCGTTGGTGCAGACCCAGCGTCCGGGATGCGCCTCGACCTTGACCTTGCCGCAGTCGCAGGTCGGGGCTGGGCTGAGTGGTAGATCGCGACTTACCACTCCGCTGTCGTCGTTCGATTTGTCCCCGGCCGGGGCCGCGGACAAAGGTGACGGAACTTCGTCCACCAACCCGCTACCCCCGCTGTAGCCCGCTACCCCGTTACCTGCCGCACGCTCTGGGTAGCGTGGTAGCGGGTCTGGACGGGGGGTAGCGGGTTCGGACAAGTAGCGGTCCCAGGAGTCGACGAATGATTCCTGGACGAAGCCGCGGTCATTCGTCCCGGCGATCTTGACTTGCTTCGATCGGATCTCGAATGGCCGCAGGAGTTTGGCCAGCCGTTCCGGGGTCAGGGGCCGGTGATCGTCGACCCACGGCGATTCCTCGTCGGCCTTCAACGCCTCGATCAATGTCGCCGTGGCCAGGCGATCGGCATCCAGCCGGTCGAACACGAGCCGGGTGTCGGCCAGCAGCCGGAGCCCGAGCGAGTCGTCGTCGGCGCGGTCGGCATGGAGGATGATCGCCGCACGGCGAGCACGCTTGGGCCACTCTCCGCCGGCCGCGTCGGCCAGGGCGAGCAATGGCTCCCAGGCATCCGCGGCGCGGTCCGGTAGCTCGTCGGGCACATGTGCTTCGCGGGCCGGTGGAGCGGCCTCGATGGCCGCCGCCAGGGCGAGCGCGATCGGCTCGGCCTCGC
Source organism: Chloroflexota bacterium (assembly GCA_003152165.1). Taxonomy (GTDB): domain Bacteria; phylum Chloroflexota; class Limnocylindria; order Limnocylindrales; family CSP1-4; genus Palsa-1033. Next base: position 28,571 of record PLZO01000107.1, on the reverse strand, counting down.
GGCTGGCATGGCCCTGCCGGAACTTCTCGACCACCTCGCTCCGCTTGCGCTTGAGCATCCGGATCGGGATCGAGCGATCAGCGACGGTATCGGGCAGCTTGCCGATCCCCGCGAGCACCTTCGGACCAAAGACAGGGAAGAACTGCACCTCGTGTTTGTTCCCGGTCGTAACGGTCCGGGGCACCGTCGCGCCCCGGCGATGGCCGGCGTTGATCAGCGCCCGGACTTCCTCATACTTGTCGCCGCGATCCTTGAAGACGGCATCCAGCTCGTCCAGCAGGAGCGGCGTAGACGGGTCCGCCTGGAGCATCCGGTAGATCGTGGAGGCGGTGGGGATGATGAAGATGCTGGGTCGACCGTAGGCGAGCAGCCCCAGGCACTCGAGGAGCCGAGTCTTCCCGCTGCCTTTCTCCGCCGATGTCGCCGCCAGGTATGGGGTTGCATCCGCGAATTGAAGGGCGTAGGTGTGGCCGATCCAGAGGACGATCGCGACAGACGCCTCCGGCCGGCCGAAGACGACGAACCGCCGGAGGAATGACTCGACCGCGGCCAGGGCACCGGCCAGGTCGCCCGGGGCGCTCAGCGCCACGATCCGCTCGGCGATCTCGCGCTGCTCGGCCTCCGGGGCTGGCACGAACTCGAACGCGGGGCCATCGATCGGCGTGCGTGGCACGGGTGCCGTGCGGGCTGTCTGCCGGGCGATCGCGTCGAGCTCCGCTTCGCGGTTGGTGATCATCGGACGGCCCGATCGAGATCGGCGGCGATCCGTCCGGCAGCTCGCGCCTCGGCTGGCCGGTTGCCGGCCTCGAGGATCTTCGCGACTTCGACCAGGTGATCGACGACGCGATCGAGGGCCGTTCGGCGGGATGACGGCAAAAGTCGAAGGGTTCGGCGTGGGGTAGGCATGCTATCGGTCGACGGGGCCATGGCGAGTGGTCCTCCGATCTTGAGCCGGGCTCGGCGTCTCAGTGACGAGCCCGGCTTTTCCATTGGCGGCCGCGAGCCGGGCCATCTCGGAGGCTGGTACCCAACGTCGGCCGGCCAGTACGACCGCCACGATCGAGCCCGAGTCGGCCCAGCGCGTCGCGGTCGAGCGACTCACGCCCAACCGACGCGCCGCGGCGGTCAAGGTGAGCAGGGCGGCCGGCTCGACCGGCTCATGGCGCGCGACCAACAGATCGCCGAACGCGTCACGGAGCGCATCGAGAGCGGCCAGGACGCGGGCCTCGGGCGTCATCGCGTCCGCTCCTCCGGGCCGGGCTCACGAGCCCGCACGGACGCGCGTTCGATTGCCTTGTCCAGGAGCAGTGACGCCTCATCCTTCGGGCGTCGGAACTGGCGCCGGGCTAACTCCGCGAGTTTCTCGGCAACCGCGTCCGGGATGACGACACTGATCGGGCGGTTCATGGCCCGATAATCGTCGCCGGCGGTCAGTGCAGCTAATAGCCCCCCGAATGCGCAGGCAATGCGCTGGTTATTCGATCGGCCAGGGCAGCTCGTATGCCGTCAGGTGGTCCTGGAGCGTTCGTACCTCGATCCTCGGTTCAAGGTTCGCGACCAGCTCTTTCTGTGTCGGACGCCGCCCGTAGGTTGTGCTCAGCGCTCGGAACTTCGCGACGATCTGATCGCGAGGCACCGATAGCGTTCCCTTCGGTCGACCGGCTGAGCGGCGCGGCACCACGCCCGCGGGTTCAGTAGGCGTCGGCGGCGCCGCAGGCTCCTGGCCGGGGACGAGCTCGAAGCTCCCCGGCATCTTGAGCACGAACGGGTCGTCTTCGGCATAGAGCCGGTTGTAGTCCGGGACGCGCCGAGGGTCGTCCATCACGAAGACGTGGAGCGTACTCCGCAGTCGGTACAGGCGCGTCATCTGAGCGCCTCGCCGATCGCGGCGGCGATCGTTTCTCGGCCGCGTTCGATCGGCCCGGCATAGCTGCGCAGCAGGACGGCGGGGTCATGGCCGAGCACATCGGCCAGGGCCTTCGCCGGGACACCGGCCGCGAGGGCGAGCGTCGCGTAGGTGCCCCGCAGGTCGTGGAAGCGGAGCCCCTCGAGCCCGGCCCGTCCGCGCAACCGACGCCAGCGCTCACCGGCCCGCTCCGGGATGAGGGGTGCTCCGTCGGCCGTGGCGACCACCGGCCCGCTCCGTCGTTCCTGGGCGGCCAGGGCGTCGATTGCGAAGGCCGGCAGGGCGACGGTGCGCACGCCGCGCCGGCTCTTCGTCGGTCCAAGGCCGCCGCGCGATCGTGAGCGCTCGATCGAGATGGTCCCGGCGCCGAGATCCACGTCGGACCACTCGAGGGCGAGCAGCTCGCCCACCCGGGCGCCCGTGCCCAGGGCCAGGACGACGAGCAGGCCGGCGTCGGCATCGTCCCGGGCCAGTTCGAGCAGGTCGCGCGCCTCAGCGGCCGTCAAGGTGCGCCGGCGGGTGGTCCCTTCGACGCGCGGGGCGTGGGCCAGGCGGGCCGCGTTACGTGGCGCCCGTTCGTCCCGTTCGGCGTCGGCCAGGCAGGCGGCCAGGACCCGCCGGCTCAGGGCCACCGTCGACGGTCGCAGGCCGCGTTCGGCGAGTCCGGCAGTCCAGCGCTCCACGTCGCCGGGCCGGAGCTCGGCCAGCGGCCATGAGCCAAGGGCCGGGACGACATGGCTGCGGATCACCCTGGCGTAGCTCCGGAACGTGGCCGGCCGGATCCGGTGAATGACGGTAGCAAGCCAGCGCTCGGACCACCATCCGAGGGTGGGCGAGTCGGCGGCGGCCGTCTCGCGGTGGCCGTCGGCGATCGCTGCGCGTAGCCGGCGATTGGCCTCGGCAGGGGTGTGACCTGAGACGTACTTCCGGATCCGGCGGCGGCTCAGGGGGTCGGTGACGACGTACGCGCCGCGCCAGAGGCCGCCGCTCGTCTCATACAGGCTGCCAGCGCCGGGCGTGCGGCGCGGGCGGGTGCTAGTCTCGTCCATCGGCCCGGGTCCTTTCCGAGTCGAGCGCGATGCTGGTCCGGCCGCTCAGACCGGCTGGACCGCCGCGCTACTGGACGGAGTGTATCACGGTGCTGCATCGGTGCTGCACGGAGGCCATATCACGCACGAGAGCGGACTACGCAAAGTAAGCGAGCAGAGGGTCGTCCGCCTCGGCAACCCGACCAACGGGGACGCTCCGCGGCCGGCTGGCGCCTGCCGGGTCCTGATGATCGGCGACGTGATCGGCAAACCCGGCCGCCTGGCGGTCGAGGCGCTCCTGCCCGACCTGCGCGGCGCGCGGGGGATCGACTTCGTGACCGCCAACGGCGAGAACCTGGCCGGCGGGATGGGCCTGACCGCGGCCACCGCAGCGCTCCTCTTCGGGGCGGGCGTCGATGTGATCACGTCGGGCAACCACATCTGGGATAAGCGCGAGATCTACCCCGAGCTGGAGCGCAGCGATCGGATCCTGCGCCCGCTCAACTACGGCACCACCAACGTGCCCGGTCGGGGTTGGGCGATCCACGAGGCGCTCGACGGCAATCAGGTTGCCGTGATCAACCTCCAGGGCCGGACCTACATGCAGCCGATCGACAACCCGTTCACCGAGGCGGACCGGCTGCTGGACGAGGGATCCGAGCCCCTCCCGCCGATCCGCCTGGTCGACTTCCACTGCGAGATCACCTCGGAGAAGAACGCCCTGGGCATTCACCTCGATGGCCGGGTCAGCGTCGTCGGCGGGACCCACACCCACGTCGTCACCGGCGACGAGCGGATCCTGCCCGGCGGGACGGCCTACCAGACTGACCTGGGGATGACTGGTCCGGTCCACAGCGTGATCGGCTTCAACCCGGCCACCGTGCTGCCCCGCTTCATCAACGCCCTGCCGACCCGCTTCGAGGTGGGGGCGGGGCCGGTGATCTTCAATGCCTGCCAGGTCGATGTCGATCCAGCCACCGGTCGCGCCCTCGCGATCGAGCGAATCCAGCGACTGGTCGAGGTCTGAGGTGAGCGCGCGGCGGGATCGCCATGCCCCGCCGGACCGGCCCGTCGTACCGGACGGGCCGTCACCAGTCGACCTCCACACCCACACCCTCCGTTCGGACGGCATCCTGGAGCCGCGCGCCCTGGTCGAACAGGCGGCGGCCGCCGGGGTTCGCCTCCTGGCGATCACCGACCACGACAACCTGGCGGCGTACCACGAGCTGACCGCCTCGGCCGCCCCCGCTCTGCCCGACGGCATCGACCTGATCCCCGGGGTCGAGATCAACTGCCTGACCGGCAACCAGCCCGGGGTCTGGGAAGGCGAGCTGCACGTCCTCGGCTTCGGGATCCAGCCGGACGATGGGGCATTCGAGGACCTGCTCAGCCGGCAGCGCCTCGGCCGGCGGATCCGGTTCGATCGGACGCTCGAGATCCTGCGCCGGGCCGGGCTGTCGGTCGATGCCGCCGCCGCACGGCTGGACCTCAGCGCCACCGAGTCACTGGGCCGGCCGACGGTGGCCCGCCTGCTGATCGCCAGCGGCCACGCGACGTCGGTCGAGGATGCGTTCAAACGCTGGCTCGGGCGCGGCTGCCCGGCCTACGTTGCCCGGGAGGGGATCGGCCCGGGCCGGGCTATCACGGCCATCCGGGCGGCCGGCGGCCTGCCGGTCCTGGCCCATTTCGGCGAGGCCGAGGCCCACCTGTCGCGGATCCGCGATCTCCAGGCGGTCGGACTGGGCGGGCTGGAGGTCTACTACCGGACGTTCGACCCCGAGCACGTCCAGGCGGTCGGGCGGGTGGCCGACGAGCTCGGCCTGATCAAGACCGGTGGCAGCGACTTCCACGGCGACACGGGCTCGTATGCCGAGGTCCATGCGAGCACCTGGGTGCCCGAGGTGGTGGGGGAGCGCCTGCTCAATGCGCTCGCTCAGCGAGCCGATGTGGTCCCGGCCACGGTCGTGCCCCGATGACTGAGCCCGACAGCCTCCGCCACGGTCGATCCCTGCCGGTGCTCGACGGCCCGCCGGTTCCGCTCGTCCTCGGTCGCCCAGCCAGCCAGCCCGCGGACGAGCGAGTCGATGAGTATCGGCCGGATGCGCCCGCCTTGCCTCGCTTCGCGATCTGGACGCTCGGCTGCCAGATGAACCGGAGCGACTCGGAGGAGATGGCCGGACGCCTGCGTGGGGCCGGTTGCGACGAGGCTGCCCAGCTCGAAAGCGCCGACCTGATCGTGATCAACACCTGCGCGATCCGCGAGGGGGCCGAGCAGAAGGTGATCGGCCGCCAGGGCCAGCTGGCCCGGCTCAAGGCCGCCAATCCCGGCCTGCGGATCGTCCTGACCGGGTGCTCCGTGCGCGAGCCCGATCGGGCCGGCCTGCACAAGCGCTATCCGGCCGTGGATCTGTTCCTGCGACCGGACGAGGAGCCCGAGCTGATCGATCGGCTGGGCCTGGCCTCGGTCCAGGGCGCGATCGGGCTAGGCCCTGGGAGCGCCCCGAGCACCGGCCAGACGACGCTCGTTGGGCGGACGATCGTGGGCGCGGCCGACCACCTGGCCGACAGCCGCGCGGCGGCCCTGGCCGGTAGCCAGATCCGGCGCGAGTCGGCGACGTCGGCGTGGCTGCCGATCGTCTATGGCTGCGACAAGACCTGCACCTACTGCATCGTTCCATTCAGCCGTGGACCCGAGCGCAGCCGGCCATTCGACGAGATCATCGACGAGGCCCGGGGCCTGGCCGCGGCGGGCTATCGCGAGGTGACCCTGCTCGGCCAGAACGTCAACAGCTACGGCCATGACCTGCCGGCCGAGGCGCGCTTCGAGGGGATCGCCCCGGAGCGCTCGGTTGGCCGCCGCCAGGACCGGCGCGGACGGCCCGACCTGGCCGAGCTCCTCCAAACAATCGACGCGATGCGGACCGCCGACGGCCAACCGGCGATCCCCCGGCTGCGCTTCGTCACCTCGCACCCCTGGGACCTCTCGGATCGCCTGATCGCGGCCATGGCCGACTGCCCGTCCGTCTGTGAGCACCTCCACCTGCCGGTCCAATCGGGCGACGACACGATCCTCCACCGGATGGGCCGCCAGTACACGATCGAGCACTACCTCGAGCGGCTTGCCCGGATCCGGGCGGCCGTACCCGGGATCGCGATCAGCACCGACGTGATCGTCGGGTTTTGCGGCGAGACCGAGGCCCAGTTCCAGGCGACGCTCCGGCTCCTCGAGGCCGTCGGCTACGACCAGGTCTTCGCCGCTGCCTACTCGGTCCGACCGGGCACGCCGGCGGCCCACCTGGCCGACGACGTGCCGCCGGCCGACAAGCGCCGCCGGCTCAACGAGCTGCTGGCGCTCCAGGAGTCGCTCGGCTTCGACCGAAACCGGGCCCGGGTCGGTGCAATCGTCCAGGTCCTGGTCGAGACGATCGTCCCGCCGCGCGGCCACGACCACGAGCCCGACCCGGAGCCGGCCCGAGCGCGACCCGCGTCACAGCTCGGGACGGTCCACCTGACCGGGCGGAGCCGCGCCCACACCCTCGTCCACCTGGACGGATCGGCTGATCTGGTCGGGCGGCTGGTCGACGTCCGGATCGACCACGCCGGGCCGTATTCCCTGCGTGGAGCCCTCGCCTGACCGTTCCCGCGGACCGTCCGCCCCTGATCGTCCTGGGCGGCCCGACCGCTACCGGCAAGACCGGCCTGGCCGTCCGGTTGGCGCTGGCCCTGGCCGAGACGGGCCAGCGGGTCGAGATCCTGTCGGCCGATTCGCGCCAGGTCTACCGCGGGATGGACGTGGGCACGGCCAAGCCGACCGCCGCCGAGCAACGGGGCGTGGCGCATCACCTGCTCGACCTGGTCGATCCTGATGCGGCGTTCTCGGTGGCCGAGTTTGTACGGGCAGCCGAGCCCGTCCTCAAGGATCTCGCAGCGCGCCAGGCGGGCGCGTTGATCGTGGGCGGGACCGGCCTGTGGCTGCGGGCCGTGGCGACCGGCCTCGACGTGGACGCCTCGCCGGCCGACCCGGGGCTGCGGGCACGCCTGGAGGCGGAGCTGACAAATGACGGCCTGGCGGCGATGGCCGCGCGGCTCGCGACCCGGGCACCGATCCGGGCTGCTCGGACCGACCTGCGCAACCCGCGCCGGGTGGTCCGAGCGCTCGAGATCGCGACCCTTCGGGGCGACGGTCCGCCCGCCCGCCCGCTGGGCTATGGGGGTCGGGTGCTGCGCCTCAACCTGACCCTCGATCCGGCCCTCAACCATGCCTGGATCGAACGCCGGGCGATGGGCCAGCTCGACGGCGGGCTGCCCGAAGAGGCGGCGCTGCTGCGCGCCCGCTATGGCCCGAACCTGCGCTCGTTCAGCGCGATCGGTTACCACGAGGCGTTGGACCTGCTCGACGGCCGGCTCGATCGGGCCGGGTTCCTGGCCGTCAATGTCGCCCGCAACGTCGCCTTTGCCCGGCGCCAGCGGACCTGGTTCCGGGCCGATGCCTTCGGCGATCTCCAGCTCGATCTTGATGCCGCGGGAGACCCCCTCGAGGCCGCCCTCGACGCGGCCCGCCGGTTCCTGGCCGGGGAGCCGGTATCCTGAGGTCGGGATGAAGCCACAAGCCAGCGCAACGAACGGGATGATCGAGCTCGCCGTGCCGATCGAGCGCGCGTTCCTGCTGGCGGTCGACACCGACAGCAACGACGGCTGGACCGCCGAGGAGTCGCTGGCCGAGCTGGCCAGCCTGGCCACGACGGCGGGGGCCGAGGTCGTCGGCGCCGAATGGCAGAACCGCCGCCACGTGGACCCCAACTGGTATGTCGGCAAGGGCCGCGCCGAGGAGCTGCTGAGCGCCAAGAGCGAGACCGGCTTCGATGTCCTGATCGCCGACGACGAGCTGTCGCCGGCCCAGCAGCGGGCCCTGGAGGAGCTGCTCAAGGTCAAGGTGATCGACCGCAGCCGGTTGATCCTGGACATCTTCGCGCTGCACGCCCAGACCCATGAGGGCCGCCTCCAGGTGGAGCTCGCCCAGCTCGAATACCAGCTGCCCCGGCTGACCCGGATGTGGACCCACCTGAGCCGGACCGGCGGCGGGATCGGGACGCGCGGGCCGGGCGAGTCCCAGCTCGAGACGGACCGGCGCCTGATCCGCGATCGGATCAAGAAGATGAAGCTGCGGGTCGACCAGGTCCGCCAGCAGCGTTCGACGGCAGCCCGGGCGCGCGATCGGCGGCTGATGCCCACGGTCGGCATCGTCGGCTACACCAACGCCGGCAAGTCGACCCTGCTCAACTCGCTCGTCGGCGAGGAGGTGGCCCGGGCCGAGGACAAGCTGTTCGCGACGCTCGACCCGACCAGCCGGCAGGTCCGCCTGGGCGACGGCCAGGCCGCGATCATCACCGACACCGTGGGCTTCATCCACAAGCTGCCCCACCAGCTCGTCGATGCCTTCCGGGCGACGCTCGAGGAGGTCAACCGGGCCGACGTCCTGCTCGAGGTGGTGGATGCCTCCGACCCTCACGCCCCCGAGCACCGGGTGACCGTCCAGGCCGTGCTCGACGAGCTCGGGGCCGGCGACAGGCCGCGCGTGGTCGCGCTCAACAAGGCCGATCTGGTCAATCCCAAATCGGCCGATCCCGCCCTGCCTGCGCCGATCGTCGCCGGTGCCGTGCGGATCAGCGCCACGACCGGCTATGGGCTCGATACCCTGCGCCTCGAGCTGAGCACGATGATCGGCTCGCTGGGGGTAGCGGTGGACCTCGACATCCCGTATGCCGCCGGCGAGTTGATTGCCCGGATCCGCGAGCGTGGCTCGGTCGAGCTCGAGTACGGTGGCAGCGCGGTTCGGGTCCGTGGTCGGGTCGCGCCGGCCCTCGCCGGCGAGCTGGAGGCCGTCGCGGCCGCGGCCGAATTGCTGGGGGACCCGGCCCACGCCTGAGTCGGGTCCGGCCTCCCGGTTCGTGCGCCTGGCGGGCGCGCTGGAGCTACCCGACGGAGCGTGGTTGACGTGGTCGGTGGCCGACGGTGCCCGGGGTCGACGCTGGCGGGCGGTCTCGACGGTGGCTGGCTCGATCAGCCATGGGTTGCTGCTCGAGGTTGACGGCCCCGGCCGGCCGACCCGACTCGAGCTGACGACGCCGGCCGGGATGCTGACCCTGCACCCCTCGATTGACCAGCGCATGATCCACGGCAACGTCGTGGGCACGACGGGGGAGGGGGTCCGGCCACTCGCGTTCAGGTGGGGTCCGGAGCGCGAGCTCGAGGTGGTCGGGCGGCCCCTGGCGACGGTCGTTGCGCTCGCGCGCCGGAGGTCGACCCTGGCCGTGGGCGGCGCGCTTGACGTGGACGTGCTGGCGATCACCGCGAATCTTGAGGTGATTGCCGGGCGCCAACGATTTCAACGCCTGAGCGAGTCCGGCTGGCGCGTCGGCCCCGCCGGCAGTGACGGGGCTCAGGGCCCCGAGGTCGAGCTCGAGATCGACCCGGACGGCCTGCCGACTGGCGGCGTTCGGTGGGCGCTTGAAGCCGACTGATTCGCGGTCGGCGGGGGCTCCATGGTACGGGCGTGTTCGGACAAAGTCCTGTGGAATGAGCGTGGACAACGTGCTTGGGATGAACCAGCGAGCTCTGAAACTCGTGGATAAGCTGCTGGTCGAGGGCCGCCCCGACGGGGTACAGTAGGTCTTGCCCGGAGGGGCCTACGGATCGGAGCCTTGAGGCTGCAGGTGCTTGCATTTGCGGACTCGGAGCCGAGCCAGAGGTTCCTTCGGGCGTTTTTGTTGGGCCAACCCGGCGGTGGGCTGACCGGGGCCTGCCAGCCCCGGACCAGGCACCGCCCCGAGAGCGTACAGGGTCCGAATGTTGGCGAGCCGTGGACAACTTCGTCCGATTCGGCGGCGAACCTTCAAACTCGTTGATAACCGCGTATCGCCCGGGCCGCTGGGCGTCGTACAGTAGGTCTTGCCCGGAGGGGCCAACCGACCGAGATTTCGAAGAAGCCGGTGCTTGCATTGGTGGACTCGGAGCCCCGAGCGAGTGGTTCCTTCGGGCGTTTTTGTTGTGCCCGTCACGGTCCTCGGCCGGGCCGGCCTCGAGCGTTGCACCGATGGGCGGCGGCGCATTGCAGGGATCGTGCGCTGCCCCAGGTCGCGCCTACCGAGCTCGTTGATCACGTCCTAGAAACTCGGGCGAGGGTCGAATGTTGGCGGAACGTGGACAACGCCTGCCGATTCGGTCGACGATCATCAAAACTCGTGGATAAGCCCGTATCGGCGGCGAGCGAGGGCAGGGTATAGTAGGTCTTGCCCGGAGGGGCCAACCGACCGAGATTTCGAAGAAGCCGGTGCTTGCATTGGTGGACTCGGAGCCCCGAGCGAGTGGTTCCTACGGGCGTTTTTGTTGTGCCCGGCTCATCCCGTCTGGCTTCGAGCCAGGCGTCCGGCGCCCTCGGCGTAAGCCACGAGCAACCCGCGGACGACGTCGCTCAAGCTCCGCCCCTCATGAACTGCACGACTGACCGCACGATCGCGCACCTCGGCCAGCACACGGACAGCGATGCGGGGTGAGTGATCGGCTCCGCCGGCCCGGCTCGAATCGTCCTGTTTGACCGACGAGCCCGGGGCGAGGCTCGGTCGGACAGCGATTACGACCTGCTTGTCGTCCTGGACGAGATCCACGACCGGCGTGCTGCCAGCTCGAGCTCCGGCGCGCACTGGAAGCGCCCGTGAACCCGAACGCGAGGCCGACTACTGGCTGGAGCTGGCCCTGGGAGATCTGATCGCCGGCCGCGAACTCGCCACGAATGCCGCGGTCCCACCTCGGTGCGCCGCCTTCTTCGCTCACCAGGCCGCTGAAACGGCCCCAAGACCAGCGTCGCCCACGCTGGCGCCGTACCCCCCAGCACGCATGACCTTGTGCGCCTGGCCCATCAGTCTCGGGCGCTGGTCATCTTGGCTGTCACCGACGATCATCTGCAGTCTCTCAGCGACGCGCACATCCAGGGTCAGTACCCGGAACCCTCACAAATCCGTCCGCATCCGACGAGCTCGGCTCGATAGCTCCCAGATCGCGTCATCCGTCGTGTCGGACGCTCAACGGGTGGATCCAAGGCTGCGAACCGTCAGGGAAGCCCTTCTCGAGCGCCCGCACCGACTTCCGATAACGTAAGTTATGTCGTGTTCAGGACGGGCGGACGGAATGTCGACTGTGAAGTCGCGCAGAAGTGTCCTCGAAATGGCAGTCCTCTGCCTGAAATGCAACCGGCACACTACGCCGTGACAGTGTGGACGAAGGTCTTGGCGACGGCCGTGCGAATCTGTTCTTCGCTCCGGAGTGCAATCTCCATGTCGTCGAGGAGCCGCGTGAGTGCACGTACGGCTGCGGCGATCCTGCGCTGCTCTGCCTGCGGGGGTAGCGGAATGGGCATCGCGCGCAACGTTGCGAGCGAGACCGTCTTCTGGGCCGTCCCAGTGGCTCGCTCGCGGGCGTATTGGAGCGCGACCTCACTTGTGAAAGCAAGCCGCATGTATTCGGGGTCTACGTGCGAGGAAGGCCGCAGGATCCCGATGTGCCTCTGCACACAGAAATGACGATCCGTGTCCACGACAACGACGATGCCAAAGGATCCGGTGACCGTATAGAGCAAATCACCCTTGGCGGGCCGTCGACTCTGATCGAGGGCTTCGTAGTAGCCAGGTGAAACGTGCCGAGTCGACTCGAAGTTGAGGCGACCGCGGCTGACATCTCCGATGACCAAGAACGGAATGCCCGTCTCCGTCTTCGGCGGAGGCAGGTGGTCACCGTCCGTTATGGACAACATGACGTGATCCGCATCCGTCCACGCCCAGCCACGAGGGAGCTCGAAGGGTCCGTAGGATGCTCCGGGCGTCTCCGCAGCCGGCACGCGTCGAATGAGGCCCGCCGCGGCCATTTTCGCCCGTTCCTCCGAGATCTGATGGAGGAGCTGGTGCGCCGATTCGTCCTTTCCTTCTTGTGGCGCGAGGGACCCTCGTGTCGCAAGGTCGACGATCGCTTGCCGTATAGGACCGACGTCCGCGGAACGTGTGAAGAGTTCGTCGAGTCGCGGCGAGATCACCTTCCAGGCACTCTTCCGCTCATGCGGGATCCTGGAGTCTCGCAACAGGCGCAGTCCCGAGTCACGCGCCTTGTTGCGCAAGTGATCGAGAGAAGACGTCGCATTCTCCAACCGATCAATGAGGAGCAGAAGTTCGCGGATCCGATTCACGATCCTCAGTTGCTCAGCGGCAGGGGGTACGGGGAGGACCGCGGCATTGAGTTTAGTGAGGGTGACCCGCGGAATCCCGACGCCGGTCATCTGGCCCCGCGTTTGGCCATAGAAGAACGATGAACGCATAGCGTAGCACGCGTACCACGAGTCGATCAGGCCCCCGGTCTTGAGCAGCGCGACGCTGGATAGCAGGCTGAATGACGCGACAACGTCGTTGACGGTGACGACTCCTGTCGTCGCACCATCCTTGATGTACAGGATGTCACCGGGTTCTGGGTCACATCGGGCAACGATCGCCTCGTGGATCTCTCGTGAGACGTACGTCGCCTGCCGTGACGACACACCGTCAGCCTTTACGTCTTTGGCAGTGACGTACCGGAACCGTCCAGTCGGCCCATTTGGGGGCGAATGGTGCGTCCCGTCGGTCACCTTTACGAAGATGTGTTCGAGGCTCGCCCAAGCCCAGCTCGACGGGATCTCAAACGGGGCTGCTGGTGAAGGCCGAACCTGGCCGGAAACCCATCTTGCGTCGTTTCCGGTGTTACGTGCGTCTCTCACGCGTCGGAGAAGCACCGAGGCCGGCTCTTCCCCACGGAGCTGGGGTACGAGCCTCCCCCGTATTGCAAGGTCAAGTACGAGGTCGCGGCATCGAAGGCCGCCCGACGGCGAATCGATCAGGGTACGCAGGCCTTCTACCAGGTCGCGAGACGGCACTTCAACCTGAAATCGCGGATTCGAGTGCGTCTTGAAGCGTTGCCCGAAGCCCATCCAACACTGATCGCTCTTCGGCGAGACGTTCCAAGAGGTCGGACAGACTCTCGTGGTCCGTCTCAAGCGAAGTTGGGTTTCCAATGTCGAGGTTGAAGCCACGTTCTCGAATGGTGGCCGCCGATACCCTCCAAGCCCGCGGCCCCTCCGTGCGGTCGTTCCACCAGGCCTTCTCGACGTCGAACTCTCCCACGCGCATCGGCTTGGTTTTCGAGTACGACTTGAAGCCTTCCGGGTACGGGTGCTCGTAGTACCAGACATCGGTCGTCGGTCGGCCCTTCTCAAAGAACAAGATGTTTGTTCGGTAACTAATGCGTTACCGTTAGCCGATCGATCCGGGCAGACAAGCACCGGAGCCGCGGCGACACGGAGGTCAGTGATGGGCAGCTCGATGATCCGCTACAAGGTCCGGCCGGATCGGGCGGCCGAGAATGAGTCGCTGGTCAAGGCCGTGTACGAGCAACTCGGCCGAGAACGGCCTGATGGCCTCCACTACGCCACGTTCAAGCTGCCCGACGGGGTCAGCTTCATGCACGTCGTCTTCGAGACCGACCAGGCAGGCCGGATCCTGAACGAGGTGGCGGCGTTCAAGGCGTTCGTCACGGACATCGAGAGTCGCTGCGACGAGCCGCCGATCGTCACCGAGCTCACTCTGGTCGGCTCGTACGGCTTCCCGTCCTGATCGCGCCCGCGGCGGGCCGACGACGTATGGTAGGCTGTATGGTATGGAGCGTACGACCGTCTATTTGACCGAGCAGCAGAAGCGAGCCCTCGAGCGGACGGCCAAAGCGGAAGGCCGGAGCGAGGCCGAATTGATCCGTGAGGGGATCGACATCGTCACGAGCCGACGTCAGGTCGCCGAACCTGTGCTGCCCCTGTTCCAGAGCGGCCTGCCTGACCTGGCTGAGCACGTGGACGAGGAGCTGGCTGGGTTCGGCGAGCAGTGATCATCCTCGATACGAGCGGCCTGCTGGCCGCGATCGACGGCAGCCAGCGCCAGCACGCCGCGGCGGCTGCGGCCCTCCGCGGCGCTGACGCTCCGCTCCTGCTCTCGCCCTTTGTCCTTGCGGAGCTCGACTACCTCCTTGCCACGAAAGTCTCGCAGCAGGCAGCCGCGAGCGTCCTGGATCAGGTCGCTATCGGCGCGTATCGGCTCGAGCCGATGGCGGCCGACGATATTGCCCGGGCCTCGGAGGTCATCCGCCAGTACCGCGATCTCCAGCTCGGACTGGCCGACGCCTCATTGGTCGTCCTGGCCGAGCGCTACGGCACCCTGAACCTGCTGACGCTCGACGAGCGCCATTTCCGGGCAGTTCGAGGTCCGGGACGAAGGCCGTTCCGGCTCTTGCCCGCCGACGGGTCCTGACGCCCGGTCAGCGACGTCCTGAGGAGGACGGCTAGCCCTTCACCGCGAGCACGTCGACGAGGCGGATGTCGGGATCCTTGGCGAGCAGCTGCGGGCCTGCCGAGGCCAGCGCCGCGGGGATCTGCCCCGACATGTGCGCCTGGCGGGCCGCTTCGTCCTCGAATGCGTCGAAGATCCCGAACGTCGAGTCGTTGACCTTGAAGCCGTACCAGACCCGCGTGCCCGGTTCCTGCTCCACGATCGCCTGGCCGCCCTTGACGAAGGCCTCGACCTCAGCTTCCTTGCCGGGCTTCGCCTCGACCAAGGCCAGGACTCCAAGGGTCAGCGCCATGTGGTTCTCCTTGTCCATGTGATACCCGGCTCGGGCGAGGGCGCGAATACCCGATCCGTGGACTCGTCGCGGGGTGGGCTGGGGACGAATGTCGCCCGTAGACGCACTCAGAGCCTGTAGCCGATTGCGAATGGCCTCGCTCCTTGTCCGTCATCAGGCTTGCCTGAGGAAGGGTGACCGACCGACCATAGGGAGGCAGGTTCGTCGGAGGCCGATCCGGCTACCCTTGGCGGACACAAGAGCGAGATGGGCAAACTGGTGATCCTCCCCAAGATCCGGGATCCGCGGTTCATCACCGTGCGTCGCGGCGGCAGCCTCCAGGATGACGATCACCACCTCCTCGCAGTGTGGGCGGCCGATTGCGCGCAGCACGTGCTGCACCACTTCGAGCAACCGCGACCCGGGGACGACCGTCCACGCCGGGCGATCGACCTCGGGCGTGCGTGGGCGCGAGGCGAGATCACGTGGTGGGAGGCCCGCACGGCGGGCGGCCATGCAAACGCCGCGGCCAGGGACCTGAGTGGGGCCGCACGGCATGCTGCATACGCTGCCGGCCAGGCCGCAGCGGTGGGCCATGTGGCGGCCCACGAGCTCGGTGCTGCAGCCTACGCGATCAGGGCGGCGCGGGCGGCTGCGGCCCAAGACGAGCGCGAGGCGGCCGGCCGTTTGGAGTGCCAGTGGCAGCGTGCCCAACTCCCCCGCGAGATCCGGGATCTCGTGCTCGACGATCAGCGGCTGCGCAACGAGTTGTGCTGGTTTGCGTTCGACTGCTGACACGGCTCGCTCCCGGCGGCCGCCACACCGTCAGGTCGTAATGCGCCTGGTGGCGACACTTGTGCGAAGTTCGGGCCTGCACCGGAATGAGAGCCCGAGCCGGGCCCCGACCCAGCACTTGACGGATGCGGCGATACAACCGTATGGTTGTATCAATGGCCACACCGAACGCCGACCACATCTTTGCCGCCCTGGCCGATGCCACCCGGCGTGACATCGTCCTGCGGACACTCGCCGGCCGCGAGGGCGTTGCCGAGCTGGCGAGCCATTACTCGATGAGCTTTGCCGCGGTGCAGAAGCACATCGCCGTGCTCGAGCGTGCCGGCCTCGTGACCAAGGAACGAACGGGCCGGCGCAAGGTGGTGCTCACCAACATCGAGGGGCTCAACCTGGCTCGAAGCCTGCTCGACCAGTACGAGACGTTGTGGCGCGGTCGCGTCGAGCGGATGACCAACCTGATCGCAAGCACCGAGGAGATCCACGCATGACCGTCACCAGTGTCCACAAGGATGCCGACGCCCTGACGATGACCCTGACCGCCGAGTTCGACGCGTCACCAACGCGCGTCTGGGAGCTGTGGGCCGATCCGCGCCAGCTCGAGCGCTGGTGGGGTCCGCCGACCTACCCCGCCACATTCACGGCCCACGACCTGGCGCCCGGCGGTCACGTGGAATACCACATGACCGGGCCGAGCGGCGACCAGCCGCGCAGCTTCTGGGATGTCCTCGAGGCCGATCCACCGCGTCGGCTCGTCTTCCTCGACGGGTTCGCCAACGCCGACGGGACACCGAACGCCGACTTCTCGCGCAACGAAGGGAGGGTGACGATCGAGCGGATCGATGCCCGGCGCACCCGGATGTCGATCGAATTCCNNGGCCAGATCGACGCCATCCTCGCGGAGGTGCCAGCGGCATGACCAAGGTTGTCGCGACCATCACGACTTCGATCGACGGCTACATCACCGGGCCGAATGACGGGCCGGAGCGCGGCCTCGGCGAGGGGGGCGAACGGCTCCACTACTGGGTCTTCGGGGGTCCCTGGTCGTACGCCCAGCCACCAGCCGGGGAAGCGATCGGCGAGGACAAGGCATTCCTCGACGATGCGATGGGCCGCCTCGGCGCGGTGGTCGGTGGTCGAGGGACGTACGAGGCGGCAGATCATTGGGGCGGGTCGAACCCGTGGCCGGTCCCGTTCTTCGTGGTCACCCATCGTCCCGATGAGGAGCCTCAGACCGGCGGCTTCAAGTTCGTGGGTGGCCTCAGCGAGGCGATCGATCGCGCTCGAGCCGCGGCCGGCGACAAGGACGTGTCGCTGATGGGCGGTGCCGAAATCATCCGCCAGGCGCTCCGCGACGGGCTCGTCGATGAGCTTTCGATCTCGATCGCCCCGATCACGCTCGGCGCCGGCAAGCGCCTGTTCGAAGGCTTCGAGAACCAGCTTGACATGGAACCGATCGGGGTCCGGCAGTCGTCATTCGCCACGCACATCTCGTATCGGATTACAGCGAGGACGGACCGATGACCACGATGACCGAGCCCACGACGTACACCCTCGTGGTGCCGGGCGCCGTCCTGACCTACGACGTCCGGGGAGCCGGATCGAGCGCCGCCCCGGTGCTGCTCCTGATCGGATCGCCGATGGGCGCCGGCGGGTTCGTCACGCTTGCCGGACACTTCACCGATCGGACCGTGGTGACCTACGACCCCCGCGGGGTCGAGCGCAGCACGAAGGCCGATCCCGCCAGCCCGTCCACGCCAGAAGAGCACGCCGACGACCTGCATCGGATCATCGCCGAGCTCGATGCGGGCCCGATCGACCTTTTCGCCAGCAGTGGCGGCGCGGTCAACGCGCTCGCCCTCGTGGCAAGGCACCCTGAGCAGGTTCGGACGCTCATCGCGCACGAGCCGCCGCTCGCCGCGATCCTGCCCGATCGAGAGGGTGCGCTCGCGGCCTGCCGGGCGGTCCACGACACGTACGTGCACAGCGGCTTTGGCCCGGGTATGGCGCGGTTCATCGTCGCGGTGAGCCACCAGGGGCCGTTTGGCCGGGACTACGCCAGCCAGCCAGCGCCCGAACCGGCGATGTTCGGGATGTCCACGGAGGACGACGGCAACCGGAGCGACCCGCTCCTGGGTCAGAACATCATCTCGTGCACGCATTTCGAGCCCGACTTCGATGCGTTGCGGGCGGCCTCGACCCGGATCGTCATGGGTGCCGGCGCCGAATCGGAGGGCCAGATGGCGTCCCGCGGCGCTTTCGCGGTGGCCGAGCGGCTCGACACCACGCCGGTGATCTTCCCGGGTGGCCACGCCGGCTTCCTCGGCGGCGAGTACGGCCAGACCGGCGATCCTGATGCCTTCGCCGCGAAGCTACGCGAAGTCCTCGTCGCGGCCTGAACTACGACCGCGTGACGCTTGACTTGAGACGAATGTCGGCCGCAGACGCACTAAATCCGCGTTCGGGCCGAGAGTGTCGAATTTGCCGGTCGGCCCGCGCTCACTCGTGCACGACTCCGGCTGACCAGGCCCGATTCCGGCTCGGAATCGCCCAGACCCCAAGTTAGTGCGTCTCCGGGCGACATCCGTACGGAGTTGAGGCCAGGGGCCCCGGCGGTCGACCTAGCCCTTCACCGCGAGCACATCGACGAGACGAATATCGGGATCCTTGGCGAGCAGCTGCGGGCCTGCCGAGGCGAGCGCCGCGAGGATCTGCCCCGACATGTGCGCCTGGCGTGCCGCTTCGTCCTCGAATGCGTCGAAGATGCCGAACGTCGAGTCGTTGACCTTGAAGCCGTACCAGACCCGCGTGCCCGGTTCCTGCTCGACGATCGCCTGACCGCCCTTGACGAACGCCTCGACGTCCGCTTCCTTGCCGGGCTTCGCCTCGACCAGGGCCAGGACTCCCAGGGTCAGTGCCATTCTTGTTCTCCTTGTCCATGTGACAAACGGCTCGGGTCAGGCTGTTGACGGTAGCGCGTCTGCCCGATCCATGGACCCGTCGCCGAGGTCGCTATCGCGCAGGGCTAGCCCGTCCGTGTCCGCGACTTGCTGGCCGCCGCTGGCGAGTTAGTGGTGGTCCATATTGAGAGCGACGGCCGCGCGAATAAGCGCCTTGAACGCAGTCGCGTCAATCTCCTCACCCTCGTGAATGTCGATGGCGCGCCTTGCGTTCCCGTCAAGGCTCGAATTGAAGAGCTTGGCAGGATCTTTCAAGGAAGCGCCCTTAAAGAAGGTCAACTTCACTATCGACTTGTACGACTCTCCCGTACAGATGCCCCCGTCATGGGACCATGTCGGAGTCCCCGTCTCCTTACTGGCCTTGATCCACTTCGACTCTTCCACAACGTCAGGGTCGGCCTCCCTGATGAGGGCGCGCATTCTTGCGAGTGTTTCCCCTCTCCAGTCACCCAACTTGGCAATCCTTTCGCTGATTGGGTTGGAGGCCGCCTTGCCGGCTGCCTTTTGTTGGACTCCTCATCTTCCTACCTTCCGGTGGTGATGGGCCGCCGCGGCTGCGGCCCAGAGCCAGGGGTGATCGCAGGGTCGTCCTTGCCACGTCGGCTGGTTGGGCCGGCTCGGGGCCCGACTTCGTCAACCCTCCGGTTACAGGCCAAGGTGCAGGCGGAGCGCGTCCTCGATGTCGAGCATCAGGGCGTTGGGAACAACACCCAGCCGATCCCCGAGTCGGCCGACCGCAATCGAGCGGATCTGCTCGGCCTGGGCCTTGGAGTCGCGATTGAGGCCGGTGGCGGCGGCCGGAAGAAAGACCTGGAATTGGTAGACCCGCTCGAGGTTCGAGGTCACCGGAATGACGGTAATCACGCCTCGCCCAAGCCGGAGCGCGGTCTGGTTGGCGGCTTCGTTGCTCACGATCACCGCCGGTCGACGCTTGTTGGCCTCAGCTCCGCGTACTGGTTCAAGGTCGACCAGGTAGATGTCCCCGCGGCGGATCACGTTGGAAGCCCATCGGCACTCGTCGACTCCCAGGCGTCATCCTCGCCGGACGCCGACCACTCCGCCCAGGCTGCCTCGTACGTTCCGGCGAGCTCTGCCGTTTTGAGGAGGCGGACAGCCCGATGGACCGCCGCCGATCGTGAAGCGAGCCCCTGCTCACGGGCGTATTCGTCCAGGAACTCGACATCCTCGCCAGGGAGGCTGACACTGACTTTCATACTTCACATACTACCATGGGTAGGCGGCAGGTAGGACGCGCCGGCGGCCATCCGGGTTGTGCGCCAGGTGCCTGCTTAAGCCCCCAAACTGGGGCCGTGACCTACGACCTCGAACGGTTCAGCTCGGCCCAGGAGGGCGTCTATGCTGGCGTCCTCGAGGATCTACGCCGCGGTCGCAAGACCGGCCACTGGATCTGGTTCATCTTTCCGCAAATCGGCGGGCTCGGGAGCAGCTGGATCTCCCAGCAGTACTCCATCGTCTCGCTTGACGAGGCTCGTGCCTATCTCGCTGACCCGGTCCTTGGCGAGCGACTTCGCGTGTGCGCTACGCTCGTCCTGGCGACGAAGGACCGAACCGCCGCCGAGATCTTCGGCTCGCTCGACGCGATGAAGGTCCGTTCGTGCATGACGCTGTTCTTGCGCGCTGCGCCCGACGAGCCGCTCTTCCAGCAGGTCCTCGACCGTTACTACGGCGGCGTCCCCGACGAGCTCACGGACGCGCGGCTAGGCTGAGCCGCCGGGGCGGCTCAGCCGACCAGTTCAGATCTCGCTCGAGTGGACGATGTGCTCGAACTGCCGCCAGAGGATCACGACCAGGAGCGCCGAGCCGGCAAAGGCGAACCAGAACGGCGCGGTGATCCCGAACGTCTTGGCGAGGAGGCCACCGAGCGGCGTTCCGATCGCCAGCCCACCGACGATCGCAACCCGGTAGGCGCCGCTCACGCGGCCGAGCAGGGCGTCGGGGACGGCCCGCTGCCGGACCACGGTCGACGTGGTGCCCCACACGAACGCATGTGCTCCAAACACCACGAGGGTCGCCAGGGCGACCACGGCCGATGTCGTCAGGGCCAGGATCAGGTGGGTGCAGGTCTCGATGATCAGGCCGACGCGCATGATGTCGGACAGCTTGAAGCGCCGCTCCAGGCGGCCGTAGATCACCGTCCCGATCACTCCGCCGAGCGCGACGGCCGTCGTAAGCAGGCCGAACCCCACCGCGTTCATCCCGAGCCGATCGCCGGCGTACAGGACGAGCACGGACCAGGCCGCGCCGAACGTGATGTTGAAGGTGAAGATTGTGAGCGCGAGCGTCCGCATCGGCGGATGGGCGATCAGCCAGCGCAAGCCCTCGAGCATCTCGCCGCGCAACCCGGGCCGGTCCGGCTGTGCCTCACGGACGTCGATGGCGAGGCGTGAGATGAGGACGGCTCCGAGCGCGAAAAGGAGCGCGTTCGTGGCGAACGGGATCGCCGGGCCGACGGCGAACAGCAACGCACCAACCGGCGGCAGGAGGAGCTGGTTCGTGAGCAGTGAGGCGCCCTGGACCCGGGCGTTGGCGATCCCCAGGTCTTCGCGAGCCACGAGCCCTGGCAGCAGGGTGCTCGTCGCGGTGTCGGAGAAGGTCTCCGCCGTGCCGAGGACGAACAGTGCAGCGAGCACGAGGGCGATGGTGACTACCCCGCTCACGATCGTCGCTACGAGCACCGCCAGGACGAACGTCCGACCCAGGTTCACCGCCACCACCATTTGCCGTCGGTCGAGCCGGTCGGCGGCGACCCCGCCAATGACCCCGAAGAGGAGCACGGGCAGGTACTCGCTCAACAGGGCCATCGAGACGAGGAACGGGTCGCGCGTCAGGGATGCGACGAGAAGCGGGCCGGCGGAGACCACGACGCCATCGCCGATGCCGTTGGCGACGGTCGCCGACAGGAGCCAGCGGAATCTCGATCCGAGCCTCGTCGGCGCGATGGCTTCAGCGATGCGGGCCGTCAGTCGCACCGGCGGCAGGATATCAGCGAGTATCCCGAGCCGGTATCCTGAACCGGACGAGAGCACCGCAGCCCACTGGAGACAGCGATGGACTTCAATAGCATCCTCATCGGATCCGAGGATCCCAAGCGGCTGGTCGAGTACTACACCCGACTCTTCGGGGCACCGGCCTTCTCGGATGGCACGTACACCGGCTGGCAGCTCGGCTCGGGCTTCGTCATGGTCGGCCCGCACTCGGAGGTCAAGGGCAAGAACGCAGCCCCGGGGCGGCTGATCTGGAACATCGAGTCCAAGGACGTGGCAGGCGACTTCGAGCGGCTGAAGGCCGCCGGAGCGACCGTGATCACGGCACCCTACGCGTACGAAGGCCAGGCTGGCTCGTCAATCGCCACCTTCGCCGACCCGGACAACAACTACTTCCAGCTCCTCACCCCGATGGCGATGTAGCCCCCGACTTACTTGGCGATCTCCCAGATATGGCCGGCGGGATCCTTGAAGCTGGCCGTCCGAACACCCCAGAGCCGGTTCATCGGGCCGTTCAGCAGGACCACGCCGCGCGCGGTCAGCTCGGCGCACATGGCGTCCACGTCATCGACTTCGATCGTGAGCTGCAGGCGGGACCCGGCCTCGCGAGGCGCGACCGCGGCCGGCTCGATGAGCTCCCCCGCCGCTGTCGTCTTGAGGAGGTTGACCATCGTGTTGCCGAGCTTGAACACGACCGAGTCGTCGTCCTCGAGCACGACCGGCAGGCCGAAGACCCTGCCGTAGAACTCCTTCGCCGCCGCCACGTCCTCGACGAACAGCGTGAATGCACTGATCCCGCTCGGCCAGGGGCTCACGTCCTACGCCAGCCCACGGACAGCCCACGCTCGGGCCGGCAGCACGAATGAGCCGGCCGGGAGCAGCCGGCGGCAGGCGTTGCGTAGCTGCCCGCGTTGCTCCGCGCCGAGGTCGGCCACGTACGAGCCAGCGGGGCCAACGCCGCGGGTGAACGGCTCCCACCAATCTTCGAAGCTCGGATGCTCGAGGTCGGCTCTAACCACCGTCTCGACGAGGTCGTGGACGCCGGCCGCCTCGAACAGCTCCGCCAGGTGGCCCTCGCGAGCACCAGCCAGCTCGGATTCGTCCTCGACCCCGGGATTGAGCTCGCGCGCCGCCTGCCAGAACAGGCTGAGCGGGCCCTGATCGCCGCCGTGATCCCAGACGCAGGCGGCGACGACACCGCCGCGCCGGGTCACGCGTCCCACCTCGGCCACGCCAGCGACCAGATCCGCCATGAAATGGACGACAGGCTGGGCCAGGACCACATCGAACGTCTGGTCCGGGAACGGCAGCCTCTCTGCCGACGCCTCCTGCACGTTCACCCCGGGATAACGGACTCGAGCGGCCTCGATGAACGGCCTGGACGGGTCGACGGCTGCGACGGACGCAGGCTCCAGCCGATCGGCGAAATCGATGCAATCGACGGCTCGGGACGGGTCTCGAGGCTAAGCAGGGCCGGCGGACCCGCCTGATTCCGGCGCGTCGCGGGCGCGTCGAGGGCGCGTCGGACCTGGCTGCGTGCCGGTACGACCCCACCTCGCGGGCGCAGACCAGACAGGCCTGAATGCAACGAACCCGGGTCGGGCCGTGTTATGAACGAGTGATGGACGTGACAACCCGAACCGCGGCGCGCAACGAGCTCGGCTGTGAGCGCTCCGGGGCCACAGCCCACGTCAAGCACCCGTTGGCCGCTGCCCACGTCGGCCAGGTCCGACATCTGCCCGGCAAGCAAGCGCGAGTACCGGCCCATGAAGTCGTCGTACGCATCTGCGGCAACATCGAAGCTCACCCGCCGACTTTACCCTCCCGGGCACCGGTCCCGGGCCAAGTCTGAGAAGATCGGGCGCATGAAGTCTCCCTGGAGTCTCGCCCCGTGACGCGACGCGGGCTCGTGCTGTTCGGCCTGATGTCGGTTATCTGGGGCATCCCGTACCTGTTCATCCGGGTGGCCGTCGCCGAGATCACACCGGCGACGCTCGTCTTCGCCCGCACCGGGATCGCCGCGGCGATCCTTCTGCCGATCGCCCTCACCCGCGTTGACCTCCGACCCGTGCTCGCCAAGTGGCGCTGGGTCGTCGCGTTCGCGGCTGCCGAGATCGCCGTGCCGTGGGTGATGCTGGGATCGGCCGAGCAGCATCTATCGAGCTCGCTCTCCGGCCTCCTGATCGCGGGCGTCCCGCTCGTCGGCACGGCGTTCGCGCTCGCCACCGGCGGCACCGACCGGGCCAGCCGCGCCGGCGTATTGGGGCTGCTGATTGGGCTGCTTGGGGTGGCCGCGATCGTTGGCTCCGACTTCCATGCCTCGGATTCGACCGCCTTTCTGGAGATCGCGGTCGTCATCGTCGGCTACGCCGTTGGGCCGGCCATCCTCTCGCGCCGCCTCGGCGGTTTGCCGCCCGTCGGGGTGATGGCCCTGTCGCTCGGCCTGTGTGCCCTCGTCTACCTGCCGATCTCTGCCCTCCAGTGGCCGTCGGTGCTTCCCTCGACGAACGTCGTCATCTCGGTCGTGGTCCTAGCCACCTTGTGCACCGCTGCGGCGTTCCTCGTCTTTGCCGCCCTGATCGCCGAAATTGGCCCGGTCCGGGCAACGGTCATTACCTATGTCAATCCGGCTGTGGCCGCCGTCCTGGGGGTGCTCGTCCTCAACGAGACCTTCAGCAGCGCCATGGCGATCGGCTTCGCGCTCGTGATCCTCGGTTCGACGCTGGCAACCCGTCAATCGCGGACGGTCCCGGGGTCGGGCCCGGCGGCCGTGGAGACCGCTCTCCGCCCTACCGCCCCGGGGAGCTGATCCAGGCCGGCTATCGGCAAGGATCCCGCTGCCGCGATCTCCTTGCGATCAAATTGCGATCGGCATGATGCATGGTCGAGACGCGCCTGTTGCATTAGGCGAATCGACGATCAGGGGGGCACCACACCAAGCCATGCCACGCACCAGCTTCAAGGCATCAGTCGGACTGGTCGCCGTCATCTTCACGCTCGCCGAGTGTGGGCGGAGCAACGCAACCACAGGCGCAAGCACGGGGGCTGGCGCAGGCCAGTCCGCTCCGCCCATCCAGGCCAATCCGGGCGGGTCAACAGCGCCGAGCTCCTCTACCGCAGCCGGTAGCTCCGCCGCGCCGGCGGTTGGCGGCACCATGAGCACGTTGAACCTGCGCATCGCCAACTTCATGTCCCAGACCGGCGCCGCTTGGCTCGTGCGTCGATTTGGGCCATCCGCTCGCGCACGATCCGCTCGACGAGCTCGGTCGGGATCGGATGCTCCGGGGTGAACTGGAGCGTGCCCTTGGCGGTGGCAAAGCCGGCGAGCTCGCCGCGATGGCGCTCGATCAGCTCGGAGCTCATCGGAAACAACGAGCAGTGTGCCTTGAAGGCGCTATACGCAACCAGGGCCCGCCCGTGATAGCGGAATGCCGGCATGGCGTAGCTGATCGTCTCCTCGGCCTCGGGCGCCGCGGCGGCGATCGTTTCGCGAAGGGTCTGGAGTGCGATCCGCTGATCGGCCGGGAGCGTGGCCAACCTGGCGTCGATCCGCGCGCTCGCGACGGTCGGATCGGTCATGTCTTGGGCTCCCTGGAGTCGAGCCGTTCGTCCAGCAGCTGTTCGAGCGGATACACGAGCTGCGGGCCAACGATCCCCTTCATGATCACCTCGCGCGGAGGTCCGAAGGTAAACGAACGATCGGTCGAAACGAGCTCATGAACCAGGCTGGAGGCGAGGATCTCGCCGCCGGCGCCAGCGGCCGCGACCCGGGCCGCGTAGTTGACGGCCTGGCCGAAGAACTCGTTCGCATGCCGGATCACCTCGCCCGTGTGGATCCCGATCCGGACCCGAATCGGCGATCCTGGGTCGTTGAACGTGGCGCGGATCTCGGAGTCGATCGCCAGCGCCGCCCGGAGTGCGCGACGTGCGGCCGGAAACACGAGCATGTAGCCGTCGCCCACGCGCTGGACGACCGTACCCGCATGTCTTCCCGTCTGCCGCTCAACCACATCGTTGTGGGCCCGGAGCACGTCGATCCAGGCCTGATCGCCGAAGGAGCCATTCAGCGCAGTTGAGCCCTCGATGTCGGTGAACACGAGGGTGATCGTGCCATCGGTGGCCGCGAATCCCGTCAGATCCGGACGGTCGGTTTCGACCGCCTCGGCGACGCGTTCCACGCTGTAGGTGAGCGGCACCCCAAGGATCTCTTCGTTCGGAGTCCCGACGGACCAATGCTGGTGCACGATCCGCCATTCGTCGCGCTCCAGGTGGAACACGCTGGTCATTCGCAAGGCATGCTCGATGTCGCCGGAACGAACCGTCGATCGCATGACCGACCAACCAACCTCGCCCTCTGCCCATGCTTCGACCTGGGCTTCTCCGAACGGAGAACCACTGATCATCGCGAACTGGGTCCGCATGTACTCGTCGAACCGATCGCGATCGTCCACGTACTCACTCTCATCGGTGCCGAACAAGGTGAGGCCGGGAGCGAACGAGTAGCGGGCGAGGAATGCGTCGATGTCGCCACGACGAAACGCTGCCCAAAGGCGGCTCGTCACTGACAACAGCTCCGCCGACCGGATTAGCGGTGTCATGTCGCTCATGCTGCCGCAATCATGAGGCTCAGCAGCGCCATCCGGCTCACCCATGAGCGCCCCCGCGAACCCGTCAGTCACGGCCGAGCACGACGTCGAGGCCTGACAGGACGAGGTCAACGTTGGTTCGCGAGAGCTTCCCGACCCGTTCGGTCAGATGTGCCTTGTCGAGCGTCACGACTTGGGAAACGTTCGCGATCGACTCGCGCTTCAGACCAGTTGACCGGGCCGTGAGTCGGACGTTGCCAGGGGCATCTCCCCAACGCATGTTGCTCGTAAGTGGGACTGCGAGAACGGTCCGGATGGCACTCCGATTGAACGCATCTCCCTGCACGACCACGACCGGACGGCGAAAACCGGGCTCAGACCCGGTTGGTTCCGGGGGATCGGCCCACCAGACGTCTCCCTGCGAGATCACCACTCAGTCGTCTCCAGGGCGTGCGTTGAGGCCGCGGCGACAAAGGGATCGATCTCGCCTCCAACATCATCGACCACCCGATTGAGCAGGTCCGTGACTTCGTCCGGAGAGTGGCGCGCCAGGTACTCGCGAAGGGCGGTGCTGTACAACTCGCTCCGGGAACGCCCAGCGCGCTTGGCCAGATGCTCGGCGCCTTCAAAGACATCCTGAGGGACTGATACGGCAATCTTCATACCCCGAGTAAACTACGTTTCCGGGCACGGCAATCGGTTGGGCACCATGCGCCCCTCGGTCGGCGAGTCAGCCGCTGACGCCCGCGGCGTTCGCGTCCCGGACACGCGGCGTGAGTGTCCCGGACCCCCGTCTCCGACCCCCGCCCAGGCTCATCTCTTGTCAAATCGACGATACCCCGAACCTTATGGTCGGCTGGCGCGTTCGCAACGCTATGGGTCGGCTGGGTGAGGCACGGTCTGAGCACGAATCAGCTACGCCGGAGGCCCGCTCAGGTCGCCCAGCCACGCCAACGGCGCCCCGACCGCCCATAAGGTGCGCTAGACGAACGAATTGACAATTTAGGAGGGCTGGCCGCGGGCTTGGGCGCCGGCGGCTGGCCGCCGGTTTGCGGGCCCCCGGCTGGCCGCGAGGGGGGGGGTTGGGGCTCGACGCGTCAGGCGTTCTCGCCGGCCGGCCGCAGGGTATAGACCCGGCCCTGCTTGCGCTCGAGGTCGTCGAGCTCGGTCGTCGTGCGGACGTCGTATGACGCCAGCTCGACCAGCTCGTCGGTGGGCAGGTAGCGCCGGCCAGGGTCGCCGATCAGGACCTCGATCCCGCGGTCCCGAGCCCGGTGCAGCCAGGGCAGGACGCGTTCGGCGAGGCGGGCCTCGTACCAGCAGTCGCCGGCCAGGACGATCTCGACATCGGGCGGATCGTCGTCCAGGACATCGCGGCGTACGACAGTCACCCGGCGGCCGTTGGCCCGCGCATTGAGCTTGATCGCTGCGGCGGCGAAGGGATCGATATCGGCGCCGGTCGCCTCGACGGCGCCGGCATGCAGCGACGCGATCGCACACAGCCCGGAGCCGGAGGCCAGGTCGAATACCCGCCGGCCCGCCGCGGCCTCCGGGTGCTCGCGCAAGTAGCGGCCGATCGCGAGGCCGCCCGCCCACGCGAACGCCCAGTACGGCAGTGCCGCATCCGGATCGTCGGTCTCGATCTGGGCGGCGTGCCACAGCGGCAGCACGTCGTCGGCCAGGTGGAGGCGGATCTCCTCGAGACCCGGCACAGGACGGAGGTGGCTGTGGCGCACGACGAAGGCACGGGGTGAGGCGGCCATCACCGCACTCTACCGGCCGTTGAGTCGCGTCGGGGGCCGCGGCTACTTCGCGGCCTGAGCCGCCAGCGCCTTGGCGATGATCGCCTCGACGATGTCGGTCTTCGCATCGGCGTAGTTCTGGACGTAGGCCCAGTTCTGGGCCGCCAGTTCGCGCTTCGTCCGCTCATACAAGTCACGATCCTCGTCGTGGCTCCGGAGCCAGTCGCGGAACGCCAGGATCCGCTCGATCTCGGGGCTGCCGGCCGAAAGAACGTGCATGTTGATGTTCGTGTCGGGGCCCTTCAAGACGGGATGCTCGTTCCAGTCTGGCTCGCGAATGACGAGCTTGTAGCCGGCGGCTTCAAGCGCAGGAAGGTAAGTTGCTTCGTCGGACGAGTCGGGGAGCACCAGGAGCATGTCAATGATCGGTTTCGCAACGAGGGCCGGCACGGACGTCGACCCCGTGTGCTCGAGCCGAACGACGGTCCCGCCAAGCGCGCGGCGCATCCGTTCATTCTCCCGCTCGAACAGCTGGGGCCAGGCTGGGTCGTACTCGACGAGGGTGACTGCACCATCGAGGCGCGTCGGCTCGACCACCCACGCCGCTCGGATCTGCTCCTCGGTCATCGGAACGTGCTCTGGTGCCGTTTTCTGATACGTCATGGCGCTGAGTTTGGTTGATCGCCGCGCAATCGTCGATGATGGGTCAGCGCGAGCAAAGACAACAACGGAGGCGAGCGGGTGAAAATCGGCGCGGTCATTCCCCAGGGCTGGGTCGGTGAATACGACGGTTGGGCGCCGCTCGATGCATGGCGCCGGACGACCGAAGTCGCCCGGCAAGCCGATCGCCTAGATCCCATAGGGTCTTGTCAA
>PLZO01000017.1 GCA_003152165.1 Chloroflexota bacterium | reverse complement strand
GCGATCGACGACCACAGCCGCCTGGCCTACGTCGAAGAGTTGCCCGATGAGCTCCCCGCGACGACCGCTGCCTTCCTCCGCCGAGCGTGGCACTTCTATGCGGCCCATGGCATCACAGTCGAGCGGAGCCTCACCGACAACGGCAGCCCGTACATCAGTCGTCTCTTCGCCGAGGCGTGCGACGAGCTCGGGATCGGTCATCGCCGAACAGCCGCCTGCCCGTCAACAACCTCTATGGGAAGAACATCTAGGGGGTGATCGACACCGTACCCACGGCGAGGACCTTGGCGTCGCCTGGGCGCACGTAGCGCAGGACGTAGGTGCCCACGCCGAGCAGCGCCAGCACGTTGTCCGGGCGGTGAGCAAGCTGGTGGTCGCCCGGGTTGGCGAATGCCACCGGCTCGGTCGTGACCGTCGTCTGGACGCCGTTCGCATCGATCGATGCGATGGTCACCGTGACGCTGGTGCCACTGATCGAGTCAGAGAGTACGGCCACCCAGCCGACCAAGTCCGCCGTACTGAAGGTGATCGCCGGGTTGGCTACCGTCATGGTCCTCACATCCACCGATGTCCCGAAGACGATCGTGCCAGCCGTCTGGATCGGCGGGGGCGCAGGCGGGACGATCAGGGCGATCGTGGGGGTCGTGCTCCCACCACTGCCTGAGCAGGCGGCCAGGAGTAGAGCCGCGATGACGACGAGCGCACGCGGCATGATCCTGCCTCCCCGGAGGGACTGGCCGAGTGACAACCCGACCCCGACCCAGCATAGACCCGTGATTGGTGCCTACCGTGAGCTCACCGCCGCCGCGATGGCCCAGGACCGGCGGGCTGCTAGTCGCCGTGGACGCCGGCCGGAAGCACCGGCTATCTACGCGCTGACGAGGCGTTGATCGGCCGATGTCGCCTCGGACGCCGAGGTTGAACGTCCGCGGCACTACCGACGAGTCACACCAGACGCCCGGCAATCGAACTCCTCAGCGATCAGGTTGGTCGTGGGCGACGACCGGGCCTGGGCGATCCGCGGACGAGGTCAAAGGTCGAGCTGGGGTTGCCGTCGATCGCGGCGTCGAGGTCGGCCCCGCTCGCCGTACAACGAGCTAGTCGCCCAATAGCTGGAATTGGACTGTACGATCGCGCGTCCGGACGGCGTCGAAGTCGACGAAGTAGACGTGACCGAACTCGCCAAGCTCAATGAGTCCATTCACGATCGGGATCGTCTCCGAGCGACCGATCAGACAGGATCGGATGTGCGCGTCGGTATTCAGACTCCAGACAGCCTTTTCCCCGAGATTCTCGACGGCGTGACGAATGTGCTTCGGTCCTGGGTGCAGGTATTGACCTTCGCGTCTGCAGGTCGGCACGATCGCTTCGAGACAATCCAACAGATCCTGGAGGAGATACTCCGTACCGTCGTACAACGTATCGTGAGATTCCTCCTGGATGATCACGCTGCAGGTGGTGTGCTTCGAGTAAACGGTGATCGTGCCCAACTGGATCCCCGAGCGCGAGATCGCCTCTCTTGCCGCTTCCGTGACATCGTGAAACATCGGCTTATTGAGGTGGCTACGAACATCCACGGTGTGGTGATAGACCGTCATTTGATCGATCCTGCCCATCTACTGCTCACCGACTGTCCAATCGTATTTGGGGTCAGGCGCTACCGATTCCTCATCCGGTATTGTCCTCTGGGTGCGCTCTTGTCCAGGCGCGTCTCATGGCCCCGATCATGGCCTGCATTTGCGCGATCGGATCGACAGCCCTGAGGATGCCGCTCGAGGAACCGGTCGCGCCGACGCCCAGATCGACCATCTGCGCCACGTCGTCGGGTGTTTGGATCCCCGCGCTGCACATGACGATGATGTCGGGATTGATCTGGCCGACCATTTCGATGGTTCGCTCGACGAAGCCGCGCATCGAGGTGGCCGCCGAGTGAGCGGCGCCGATTAGCTCAGGCGGTTCGGCAAGGACAATGTTCGGACCAAGTTGGGCAATCGCCGCCGCTTCTTCTGGCGAGTCGGCGCAGACCATCGTGGCGAGACCAACCTCATCTGCCCGCTTGATGGCCCTGTAGATCTCGGCGAGGGTCATTCTCCGTTCCGAATGATTCAGCATCGTGCCGACCGCCCCGGCCGCCTTGATCGCCTCGGGCAACACGCTTCCAGCTCCGCGGCCAACTTCGACGGGGTCCATATGCTGCGCAAACACGAGCAGATGCTGAGTTTCCCGGGCAACCGCCGGTATGTCTACGTGTTGCGGATCGAAGATGACGGTAACCCCGTACTGATGGCTCAGTCGGTCTGCTTCTCTCGCCAGTCGCACAGCCTCGGCGCCGTAGACGTAGCCTTTCAGTCCGATCTCGAACACGGGAGCCTTGAGGCGAGCGTCTTTATGCATCAGGACACCCGGCCGGCGTCTTCGCGCTGAACCCGCGGCCGACGAGGANNATGGAAAGCGTGTCGTGCTTGAACAGCGTCTGGGGGGCAGAAATGGGTCGGGGCGGAAACGGCAGGAGCTGACCCTCGGAAACGACGAACCGCCACCGCCCGTCACCCATCGTGATGAGCGCTAGATTGGTGATCGGACCGGGCTGGTAGGAAAACTCGAAGCTGGCTCCGAATCCATGAACACCGCGATAGTAGATCGAGTGCTTGACCTTGACCGCGCCGGGGATGCCGAGAGCTGGGTTCCCGTGGCCGTCGTGCGAGAACATCAGCGCCTCGTTATCGAAGTCGATGACGTAATTCTCGAGGGTCGTGGCTTGACCCGCGAGTTCCTGCAGGATCAGCTGCGCCACCGCGGTATTCACATCTCCTTCGGGTGAGGCTGGAATGCCGA
This sequence comes from Chloroflexota bacterium, assembly GCA_003152165.1. Classification (GTDB taxonomy): domain Bacteria; phylum Chloroflexota; class Limnocylindria; order Limnocylindrales; family CSP1-4; genus Palsa-1033. The sequence continues at coordinate 28,920 of PLZO01000017.1, read as the reverse complement.
TCTCGCACAGCCGGCCCGTCCCGTAGGAGGGGATGATTCCGATCCTCGGATCGCTCAGCCACACTTGGTCGAATGCGGTGAACGCATCGAAGCGGTGCTCCTTCGCCACCGACTCGAGGGCCAGGGCCAGGCGGACCGAGCGATCAAAGAGGGCAGGCTCCATTTCCACCGCGTACTTGGCCCGCTCTACGACGATCGCGGCGTCCACGTCCTCCTGTGGGATCTCCCCGAAGCGCACGGCGACCTTCTCCGGCTCAAGGGGCCACACCACGGGGCCGATCATCTGGCGAAGCGAGAGGCCGTCGAACATGAGGTCGGTCATCCCCTCGAATGGGTGACCGACAAGGGCAATCCGAGCTGCGCGCAGTCGTCGCCGGATGGCGGCAGCCTGGACAACCTCACGGACTCGCCGGCGCCCGTCTGGATCGTCGAAGCGGCACGTTATGAGCGCGAATTCGCGCTTTGTCCGAACGAGCATTGCGGTGAGCTCGGGCATGCCGGCCATGCCGCTGTTAAGCATCACGACGTCGAAGCCATCACCCTCCCCAAGCCGGCCGATCTTCTGCGTGTTCCACACGAGGACCGGTGCGGTCGTGTCGAGGAAGCAGCGGGCCGGCACGATGCCTTTCGTATAGGCAAGTTCAAGGGCGACGATGATGTCGACGTCTTCGGCGTTGAAGAGGCCAGCGGCGGTGGCGGCCTGTTGCTCGTCCTCGACCAGGCCCGGATGGACGACGTCGCCGTACTCGGCCAGTGCGTCGGCGATCCCCTGCGCAGCCGCGATGGCGGCCGGACGCATGTGGGCGGTCTTGTTGAAGTCGTCCTCGAGGAGCGCCATTACGAGGACACCGATCTTTGCTCTCAGCGCCACGGTCTGCCTCCTGCTATTGCCTGCATTTATTTCTTGGGTCCGCCGTCAGCTCGACGGCTCGGTCCGGCTGAAGAGCGGCCGGAGCGCGTCAAAGAGCGCGACATAGCGGTTGTATGCGTCTTCGTAGGCCGGTCGGTTGGCTGGGTCAGGGTCGTAGTGGTCCCGGATCCTCACCATCGCGGAGGAGGCGGCCGTCAAGTCTGGGAAGACACCCGCTGCGACGCCAGCGATCATCGCATCGCCGCGGACCGCCGCGTCCTCACCTTCCAGGGTCTCGACGGTCAATCCGCTCACGTCGGCCTTGATCTGGTTCCAAAGGGCGCTGCGGGCACCTCCGCCGTGCGACCGGATCTCCGTGGCCACGGCGCCGGCCCCGGCCAGCAACTCCAGATTCCGCCGAAGCATGAACGCGACGCCTTCGAGCACGGCGCGAACGAAATGTGGCTTGCCGTGGTGGAGGGTGAACCCGTAGAAGGTTCCTCGCGCCTCGGGCACATACTCCGGACTGAATGCTCCCATGAGGTGCGGCAGCATGGTCAGGCCTTCCGCGCCCGGTTTAACCCCGGACGCGAGTGCCGTCAGCAGATCGAAAGAGCTTCGCCCTTCGCGGGCAGCCCTGGCGACCTCGTCGGTCCCGAACCGGTCCCGAAACCAGGTCAGCGCCATCCCACCCGTCGGGCAGACTGGGCAGTAGATATATCGATCCGGAGCGGAGTGGACGTAGACGGGCGTCAGGCGGGTCGGGTCGCCACCGGGGTGGGCAACCGTTGCCTGGAGCGTCAACGCCCCACCGGTGCTCTCCGAGATGACGCCGCTATCGATGTTGCCGACGCCGACGGCCCCCGCGCCTTGGTCCATCCCGCCGGCAACCACGCGAACGGCTGGAGGCAGCCCCAGGGCATTCGCCGCCTCGGCGGACAACGTGCCAATAACGGTCCCTGGTCGCACGAGCTCGGGCAGCCGCTCGGCTCCGATTCCCACGGCTTCCAACATGGGAGACCACCAGCCGTGGGCGCGGATGTCGTACAGCAGCGTGGTGGATTGAACGCTGCCGTCGGTGACGAAACGCCCGGAGAGACGATGCAGGAGGAAGTCCTCGACCAGCAGGAAGCGCCGAGCGACAGCGAACATCTCGGGCTCATGGCGCCGCCACCAAATGAGCTTGCACGCGGTCCAGGTCGGAGAGACCGAGGGAACGCCCGTCCGATGGTAGATCGCTTCGTCGCCGAATCGCTCGGTCAGCTGGATGGCCTCGGCCCGGGCTCGATTGTCCAGCCACACGAGTGCCCGACCGAGGGCCCGACCATTCGCATCGACGGGGACGACGGTCTCACCCTGGCTGGAAACCGCGATGGCGGTTACGCGCCCGGGCTCGGCACCGCCGATGCTTAGCGCCCGCCTGACTGTCGCCACCGCGGCCACCCAATAGGTTTCGGCGTCAATCTCAGCCCGATCCGGCGCCGGGTGATCAATCCGGTAGTCCTGTCCGGCCGCCGACACCTGGCGGCCGGACGCCTCGAAAATGCCGGCCTTCACCGAAGTCGTCCCGATGTCCAGACCAATCAGGAGGGACATTGCCGGTCGGTGGAGGTCAGCCGAGCCCGTGCTTCGCGGCAGCCACGGCGGGATCCGCGCCGTTCTTGACGACCTCCTGAAGCGCCTCGAGGAACCGTTCCGGGTCGCGTGCCTGGATTACATTCCGACCAAAGACGACACCGCGTGCACCGTCACGGACGGCGGTCGCAGCGAGTTCGAGAGCATCGACTTCATGCGGCAGCTTCTTCGAGCCAAGCGCGAGGATCGGCACCGGCGTGGAGCGCACGATCTCGCCGAAACGCTCGCCGGTATGGAAGGTCTTGACGAGATCGGCCCCCAGCTCGGCGGCGATCCGGCAGCCGATCGAGATCTGCTCGTGGCGCTCCTCCGGCGGCACGTCCTCGTGGCCGGCTGGGTAGACCTCACTAACAATGGGCACACCAGCGTCGCGCTTCTCGGCGACACACCGTGCAACAAGGGCAATGTTCTCAGCGTCAACCGCCTCCGATCCGGTCTTGATCGACATGCCGACGAGGACGATGTCTGCTCCAAGGGCGACCGCCTGGCCCGCCGAGATCATCGGAACGCTTCGGCTTTCGTGGTACCCCCACTGCGTCGCGTATTGGGTACCCCAGTTGAGGCGCACCATCAGAGCGGGCGCGCCTCGGTGTTCGAAAACCGATCGAAGGTGAGGCACCATGCCCGGACTCATCAGAATCGCGTCGGCGCCGCGCAGGCGGTCAACAATCGGCCGAAGGTCCTCAAAGCCGGGGCGCGGCCCGTTATAGAGACCATGATCGATGGCCACCACGACGACGTTCTGGCCACCGTCGAACAGCCGCTGGAGTCTGATCGACTCGCCCGTCGACACCGCTTGAACCTCCCTATCGGCCTCTGGCGCTCGGATCCGGGACCAATCGGTCACGCTCTGTCGTGCACAACATAAGTGCCAAGAGGCTATCACAGAGGTTTCGATCGTCAATCCCATATGTTCGGTATGGCGTTCATTTGCGAAATCGTGGACCCTCCACCGACGGACGCCTGGCTGCCGCCCCTCTCACGCCCAAGCCCTCGTATGTGCCGTGGATATTCGGATTGACGTCCGTTCGGCGCAGGGATATAAAGCGTTTGAGCATCCTTGGCTACTACGCGGAGCAACCTCGAACCGCCGAGAGAGGCCACGGAGGAGGAAGAGAACACCATGGTGTATCGAAAGTTCACCGCCGTGCTGGCGGCGGCGGTGGTCATCAGTCTCCTTGCCGGGTGCAGCGCAAGCGCCACTCCCAGCCCGAGCGCCATCGCGAGTACCGGTGGCTCGGCGGTGCCATCTGCGCCGACTTCGGCCGCGCCGTCGGTCGCGCCCATTTCGACCGCCCCGGTCTCCCTCACGTTGTGGCAGAACTACGGCACCGAGGCGAATGCCCCTGCGACGTATGCGTTTGTCAAGGCCTACGAAGCCATCCATCCGAACGTGACGATCAATGTCGTCAGCCAACCTGCCGCCAACTACTTTGCTCTGCTGACCGCGGCCGCGATCTCGAAGACAGGCCCATGCCTGGCGACCCAGTGGACCGGCCTGTTCACGCTCCAGGACAAGAGCTACCTGGAGCCGCTCAATAGCTACATCCCGATGAGCACGCTCGAGTCGTTCAAGGGCATCCAATGGGGTTCGGACAACTTCAACCCCGCCAGTGGGGTCTACGTCGTGCCCTGGGAAATGCAGACCTACAACGGCTTCTACAACAAGAAGCTCTTTGCACAGGCCGGAATTACGACCCTCCCGAAGACGTGGGCTGACCTGGCCGTCGTCGACCAGAAGCTCAAAGCTGCCGGGATCCAGCCCTTTGTCTACGGGACAGGGGCACAGGGCCTGACGGCTGGCTTCTACCCGTACTACGACCTGAGCTACCTGATGATGATGATCCCGGTCGCGGATTGGCAGAAGCTCTATGACGGGTCGTTGCCCTGGACGGACCCGACGATCCAGGCCCAACTCGACAAATGGGTTGCCCTAAAGGCGAACGGCTACACCAACCAGGACGTGCTCAATGACACCCAGTCGTTCCAGCAGTTCCTGGCCGGCAAGGCAGCGATGACCCTCGAGGGAACATGGGCGATCTCAGCCGTGGAGAAGGCGATGGGCGCCAACGTCGGCGTCTTCCTCCCACCCTTTGTCGATCAGCCGCTCAATGGCGTCGTCGAATTCCCCGGCGATGGCTTCGCGATGACCAACTACTGCCAGAACAAGGATGTCGCTGCCGACTTCCTTAAGTTCCTGGCTGACCCGGCCGCCCAGAAGATCGTTGCAGATGAGGGGCTGATCCCGACCGTCACGGGCCCCTCGGCGAGCGATCCGCTGGCCAACGAGCTCCTAGGCTACGCTGCCAACCAAGGGTACACACGCTACCCGATGATCGACAACGTGATCCAGGGAGAGGTCCAGGCGGTCGGAGCGACCGTCCTCGTGGCGGCCTTCGCCGGAACGATGTCGACCCACGATGCACTGCAAAAGATGCAGGATGCACTGATGGCCCTGCCGGCCGATCGGCGGTCTGCGTCGGGCTACAAGTAGTTCGAGCGATCCGTGGCGGTCGGGCTCCATTCCGAAGCTCCCGACCGCCACGCCGCTCAGACAGCGTACCTGTGAGGACTCGGTGACCGGGTCCTCACAGGCCGTACCGAGCGCCACCCGGGCACCCAGGCGAGGCCGCTCTCACCTGGGTGGCTCGCGTCGGCGCGCCGGCTTCCTGTTCTGCCTTCCCGTCATTCTGCTCGAAGCCGGCCTGCTCGGATTGCCGATCGTGCAGACCTTCTACTACAGCTTCACCGATTGGAACGGCCTGACGTCCAGCTGGGTCGGCCTCAACAACTACAGCCAGCTGTTTGGCGACTCCACGTTCTGGCAAGTCCTCGGCAACAATGCGCTGTTGCTTGCCTCGATTCCCATCGCGATCGTCATTCCGCTTGCGATCGCGTTCCTGTTGAACGAACATGTCGCCGGGTGGCGATTCTTCCGGTCGGTCTACTTCCTGCCCACTGCCATCTCGTGGGTCGTCATCGGCCTCGTAGCGATCCGGTTCTTTGCCGCCGAAGGAATCCTCAACGGCGTCCTCAAGACGGTAGGACTCGGTGGTATTCAGACGGACCTGCTGTCTAGCGAGGCCGGAGCGATGGCAGCCGTCATCATCACGTTCATCTGGTCCGTGTTTGGGACGAATACGATCATCTTCATCACCGGGATGGCCACGATGGACCGAGAGGTCTACGAAGCGGCCCACGTTGATGGCGCCGGAGCTTGGACAACGCTGCTCCACGTCACTCTGCCGATGCTCCAGCGATTCATCCAGTTCGCATTCATCCTGACGCTCGTGACCGCGTTCACGGCCCTGTTCAGCTTGATCTTCGTGATGACAAGCGGCGGGCCTGGCTTCGGGACCACGACCCTTGAGTTCTTCGTCTACGAGAAAGCCTTCAACACAGGTGCCTTCGGCTTGGCCGCTGCGATCGGAGTCGTCCTGTTCGTCGTCGTATTCGCGATCAGCATCACCCAGCTTCGTCTGTTCCGCAGTCGGGTCGACTGAGGCAAGGCGAAGTGATGCCTCAAGCCAGGCGACGGCTGAATCGGACTGTGATCTTCCTCGCGCTCGTCGTCGTCGCCGTCCTCATGCTCTTTCCGTTCGTGTTCATGATCCTGATCGCGAACCAATCGTACGATCAGTACCTCGCCGGGTCGGGTTTCTCGCTCGACAGTTGGAGGCAGCTGTTCGCCGCCCTCCCGGTCCTCCAGGAATTGCTCAACTCCTCGATCGTCACGGGCGGAGCCGTCCTGATCATCCTGGTCGTGAGCTCAATGGGCGGATTCGCGTTCGCAAAGCTCGGGTATCCCGGCGGGTCGGTTGTCTTCCTGCTCCTGCTGGCCGGGATGATGGTGCCGGTCCAGTCGATCGTCATCCCCGAGTTCGTGAACATCAGCCAGGTGGGGCTGATCAACCAATATCCGGGCGCGATCCTTGTCTACGCCGCTCTTGGGGCGCCATTCGCGACCTACCTGATGACCACCTACTACCGGGGCATCCCGACCGAACTCATGGAAGCCTCGCTGATGGACGGCGCGTCCTACCCGCAGATCTTCGTTCGGGTGATGTTGCCGCTGTCGGTCCCGGCGATCGTCACGATCACCGTGCTCCAGTTCATCCAGATCTGGGACGACCTGCTGATCGGGCTCCTTTTTCTGCAGACGCCCGAGACCCGCACGATCACGGTCGGGCTGGCGACCCTTCAGAGTGGCCGGATGGTCAACATCCCGGTCCTCATGGCGGGTTCGCTGGCAAGTGCGCTGCCGGCCATCATCGTCTACCTGATCTTCCAACGGCACCTCGTGCGCGGGCTCACGATGGGGATCGGCAAATGAGCGGCTGCCGAAGGCGGGCTAGGTGACCATGATCGCCGCCCGCGAGCGCCGGGCCCGGATCGCCGTGCTCGTCGAGGAATCAGACAGGGTCGAGGTTTCGGCTCTTGCCACGCGGTTCGGGCTGACCGATGCATCGATCCGGCGGGACCTCCTCCTGCTCGAAGGGGAAGGTCGACTCAAACGAATCCATGGCGGCGCGATCGCCCCGCACCTGGCCCTGCGCCAGGGGGTCTACGGAACGAAGATTCGTGAGCATCGCGACGAGAAGCGACGGATCGCGGCGGCGGCGGCGGAGCTCATCCATGCCGGAGACGTCGTGCTGTTCGACTCGGGCACGACCGTCGCCCTCGTCGGGGCCCACGTGTCCCCCACGCTTCGGTCGCGCAGCTCGATCACCGCAGTGACCCACTCGTTGCCGGTCATCCAGGAGATCGGGGCGTGGGAGGGCCCGCACCTGGTGGCCCTTGGTGGGCTGTTCCTGGCCGATTACGAGGCGTTCGTCGGACCGCAGACCGTGGCGAGTCTCAAGAGCCTCTCGGCCGACCTGGCGTTCCTGGGCTGCGACGGCCTGACCATCGAGGCGGGGATCACGACTCCACACGTCCTGGTGGCCGAGGTCGGAGCGACAATGGCTGGTCGGGCTCGACGGGTGGTTGCCCTGGCCGACTCATCGAAGCTCGGCCGCCCCGGATTCACGACGATTGTTCCGCTCAGCCAGGTCGATGTCCTCATCACCGACGCCGGCGCCTCGCCGGAGCAACTTGCCACGATCAGGGCGGCCGGCATCGAGGTGATCGTCGCTTGAGCGCGCGGGTCACGGAGGCTTGGAGCCTTCGCGACAGCCCAGCCTTGATCCTTGAGAACGCCGCCCTGCGGGTGACGATGCTGCCCGAGCTGGGGGGGCACGTGCTTGAGCTCATCGACAAGGTGGCCGACCGAAACCTCCTGTGGGTGAACCATCGCACGTCGCCCAGGCGGGCGCCGTACGGAGCCCATTTCGACGACTGGTGGTCCGGCGGCTGGGATGAGATCTTCCCGACCGGCGATCGAGCGGAGCTCCACGGGGAGCAGCTGCCCTACATGGGCGAACTCTGGTCCGTCCCGTGGACCGCGTCAGCCGGCGCGGCGGGCAACCGCGCGTGGATCACGGGGGCGGGTCTCGCGACGATGGCGCCGGCGCGCCTCGAGCGGACCCTGGAGTTGCGCGCCGACGAGCCCGTGCTCCGGACCCACTACAGGCTGACGAACCTTGATGTTCGACCCTTGCCTTTTCTGTGGGGTATCCACCCATCGTTCGCCGTCACGCCCGCCCACCGAATCGACGCGCCGGCCAGGGAGATGCGCGTGGCTGTCTCGTCTGGTTCGGCGATGGGGACCGTCGGGACGAGGTATGACTGGCCCGCCCAGCCTGACCCGATCGCCGCCGGCGGGCTGCGCGATGTCCGGCGTGTCCTGCCGGCGGACGCTGCGATCTTCGGCGGTCATTGGGCCACCGACCTCGCGGCGGGGTGGCTGGCGTTGACCGATACCGCAACGCACCGCGGTGTCGCGATCGCCTTCCCTCTCGACGTGTTCCCGCACGCTTGGCTTTGGCAAGTCTACGGGGGCTGGCGCGGCCATCATCTTCTCTGCCTCGAGCCGTGGACTGGGTACCCGATGCAGCTAGAGGAGGCTCAGGCGGCGGGCCGGGCGCGAGTCCTCCAGCCCGGGGAGTCGCTCGACGCGGACGTCGCCTTCATCATCTTCTCTGGCCTCGACGAGGTTGCGGCGGTCGAAATGCGGGCGGACACCTTCCTCGTCCGCTGATCGCACGCGTACCAAGGCGCGCAACGTTGCGCCCGGGGCCGGCGGCCGGCAGACGGGCCCCGGACCGCGCCGGCCCGCCAGCTCGTGGCCATCACTGGAGATCGGTCGTCGGATGGAGCGGCAGCACCAGCGGCTGTCGGGGCGCCTGATTGAAGTCGAAGTCGGCGGTCAGATTGCCGAGCTGCGGCGCGTTCTCACGCACGTCGGGCCGGGGATCGGGTCGCCCGTCGGTCGCCGGGTCCAGGCGAGCACCACCGAGGAAGTCGTCCTCGATGAACTTTAGGTAGGCGTCGAACGAAAGGGTTTGGTGGTCGATCAAGCCGGCCCTGGCATACGGGCTGATCACCAGCCCCGGCACGCGCAAGCCGTACCCGTTCTGATCAACCGACGGCGGGACCACATGGTCGTAGAAGCCGCCCCAGTCGTCCCACGTCAGGAAGATCCCGGTGCTCGCCCAGTCGGGGCCCTGCATCACCGTGTTGACGAGGTTCGTGACATAGCTCTGGCCGGTCGAGATGAGGGCCGGCGGATGTTCGCTGTCCTTGGCGTTGGGGATCACCCAGCTGACCGCCGGCAGGGTGCCCGCCGCCGCCGCGGAGGTGAACGCGGAGATGTCCCGGATGTTGCCGAGTTGGCCATCCTGGTGCACATCGCTGAAGCCGGGCAGTGGGTTCCAGATCTGGGGCACGCCGACCTTCTGGGGCTGTGGGGCACAGCTGATCCCGTCGCCCGCGCAGTCGGGCTGGTAGCCCTGGTCAAGGTAGTAGCCCCAGCTGACGCCGTGCTGATAGAGCAGGTAGGTGAGGTCGGTCCAGGCGTACGGCTCGGGCTCGGCCACCGTCGGCAGGCCCGGCTGGTTGATGTTGCTGGTGCAGGTCCCCGGGTCCGTCGGGACGGTACATGTGGCCGACCATCCCGAGACCGTGAAGAGGTGGGCCGGCAGGCTCCAGCTGGCATTCGGCTCGAACAGCGCATCCTGGAGCACAAAGTCATGGGCGTAGGTCCAGTAGTTGGGGATCTCGGCGCCATTCACGTAGCCCAGCACGTCGGGGGTACCCGTCCCTGCGCAGCCTGGATTGAAGATGTCCTGGCAGCCATTCTTGGCCTGCTCCGCCTGGGTCACAAAGCCATTCATCTGGCCCCCGTTGACGTCGGCCGTCGCGTTAGCCTGGCCGTGGGGTCCACCGGCGGTGAGGTTCTTCTGGTCGTGGAACGGTGCGTCGCAGCCGCCGCTCGCGGGGTCCGGCACGCACACGCTCGGGATGCCGTTCGCCATCGGGATCCCGTTCGCGCCGGGGAAGGTCCCGAAGTAGGTATCAAACGAGCGGTTCTCCTGCATGATGATCACGACATGCTGGATCTTCGAGATACCGACGGCGTTTGCGCCTGGTGCACGACTGGCTGAACTGGGCGGGCTGATCGTCGGAGTAGCGCTCGAGGTACAGGCCGCCGCGAGCAGGCTTACGACCGTCAGGATGAGTGAACTTCGGCCAGCAATCGATCGAGTCATGCCGGCAAGAGTGGCCCTTCTCTCGGCCAGGTGTACCCCGCAAACGTCAGCTGGACGTAAGGCCGTCGGGCCGAGCCACGAGGTCCAGCAGCCCCGCCACTTTCGACCTTCGTGTCGCGCCTGGACAAATCCCTTGACGTGGGGCTGCCTATGGTCCATAAACACTCGGCAATGATGTGACGGGAGGCTATGACGCGCGCGTCCCCGCACGGTCACCTGGACCGCGCCGAGCCACCGGTGAGCCCGACCCGCCAACTGCGACGGTGCACCCGACGGCAGCGTCCGCCAGGGTACAAGATGGAGGATCATCGTGCGATCGGGTCGACTCCTGCGCTTCGCCGGCTTGCTTGGCGGGCCGGCACTGCTCCTGGCGGGATCGCTCGTCGTCGCCCCGGGGGTGGCGGCGAGCGGCATGACACTGTACGTGTCGCCGAGCGGGGCGTCGGGAGGCGCCGATACGTCCTGCGCTACCGCCGCGTATTCGAAGATCAACGACGCGGCCAGCGCCGCCGCCGCGGGCGGCACGATCGTTGTCTGTGCCGGCACCTACAAGGAGGACGTCGCCGTTTCCAAGGCCATGACGCTAACTGCCAGCGGCGCCGCGATCATCGACGCCACGAAGCTCGACAACGGCATCAAGATCAGCGCCTCCAACGTCACGGTGTCGGGCTTCACCGTCGAGAACGCCACGGGTGAGGGCATCCTCGCCCAGCAGCCCAACCCGGTGAAGGGCCCAATGATCGGTGGCATGCAACTGTACACTGGCGCGCCGATCACCCACGTGGTGATCGAGCGCAACACGGTCCAGAACAACGACCAAGGCGGGTTGCCGGCCAACGCAGCGACGACCACCTACGCCCAGTGCACCGTGTCGGGCAACGTCCCGGGTGACTGCGGCGAGGGGATCCACCTCTGGAGCGTGGCGTTCTCCGACGTCCTGCTCAACTCCGTGACCGGCAACGCAGGCGGGATCCTGCTGACCGACGAGTTCGGCCCAACCCACGGCAATCTCATCGCGGGCAACGTCGTCGCCCTCAACGCCAGTGACTGCGGCATCACGCTGCCCTCGCACAACCTCGCGATCAACCCCCAGACGCACAAGTTCATGCCCGCGTTCGGGGGCGTGTACGACAACGTCGTGCGCAACAACGTCAGCGAATATAACGGGGGCGCCGGCGTCGGCATCTTCGCCCCGGCCCCCGGGACCGCCTCCTACGACAACATCGTCGAGGACAACACCATCATCGGCAACGGCAACGCCGGCGTGTCGCTCCACGGTCATGGGCCAGGTCCGGGCGCCTACGTAGGCGGCAACCAGATTCTCAACAACCTCATCGGCTCGAACAACGTCGGCGGCGATGCCGACACGACGCCAGCCGACATGCGGACCACCGGCATCCTCGTCTGGTCGGCGGCGACGCCCATCACGGTCACGATCTCCGGCAACACGATCTTCGGCGACTGGTACGGCGTCTGGCTGGGGCACGTCGTGAGCGCCCCGAGCGCGTCGGCCCATAACACGTTCTGGGCGATCAGCACGCACGTCCATAAGGCGTAGGCAGGACGTCGGCTACTCGGCCGGAGGGAGGCGGGCGCAGCTCCGCGAGGGGTTGGCACCCGCCCCATCTGGCCCACCGGGCCGTGGCTCGTTCGCGCGGCCCCGCCACCAAGCTCAGGGCAGGAACTCGGATAGCGGGGCGGCGCTACAGGCGGACTGGAGGCACGCCAGACCGAAGATGTTCTCGATCGTGTGGAGCACGCCGTAGTGGTTGTGCGGCGTGCTGGACGTAACGTGAGACAGACCGGGTCGGGCGACCATCGTGAAGACGTTGCCGCCGCCGTTCGTGTTCGTCGAGCCCTCGTCGAAGGTCACGATGAGGAGCGTGTGCGCCCAATCCGGGCTGTTGAAGACGCTCGGCAGGAACGCCCGCAGGAACGAGTCGCTCTGCGCCACGGAGCAGTCGTGCGCGTCGTTGCACAGGTTCGGAACGACCAAGGCCACTGCGGCGGCCGTGGGACTGAAGCTGGCCAGCGGCCGGATCTTGGCGCACTCCGTCGGGTTCCCCGACACGGAGGTGAACGAGATCGCCGGGTTGTGCTTGCGCGCATAGGTCCCAGCGACTCCGGGGCCGTCCGTGCCTCCGGTATAGCTGGCGCCGGTGTCGCAACCGGTGGCCGGGTAGTCCTGGGCATAGACGCGCCACTGCTGTCCGGCAGCCGTGAGCTGGCTCGACAGGCTCGCCCCAGTCAGATTGTGGTTGGCATCGTCAGTAACGCCCTGGGTAGAGCCTGACCAGAGGGCGAGGTAGTTGGGCTCCGAGGGATGCGAGACCGCATAGACCGCGGCAGCGCGACCGTAGGTCTGACTCAAGCCATAGAGGTAGGGCATTGAGCTAGCCGTGATCTGCGACGCTTCCTCATTTTCGAGCACCACGATCACGACGTGGGCGATGGACGCCGGGCTGGAAGGCGGAACCGGCGGCGGGGTCGGGGTCGGCGGGGGGGATGGCGTGGTGGTGGGCGGGGGAACCCCGATGGTCGGCGGCGCGAGCACGACCATGGCATCGACATCCACGCGCGGGTGACCGCTCGTGCCGAGCGCCACGATCATGACCGTATGCCGGCCACTGGACGGCCAGGTCTTCGTGAAGACCATCTGCCGGGCGATCGTCGTCGTCGAGTACAGGTTGACCGTGGCCTGCAGGATCCCGTCGACGTAGACCGTTGCGGACCCGCGGACAGGGCTCACGGCCGAGATCCAGGCAAAGCTCGAGCCCACGAAGCTGTAGGTCGCCGTTGCCCCGGGCGTTCGGGTGGTCATGGCCACCCGGCCGTCGTAGGACGGCGAGGTGGTCTTGCTCCAGCCGCCCTTGAACGAGATCGAGCTGGACGCTTCCGAGAGCACGACGACCCGGACCGAGGGCGCGGTCGCGAAGCCGCTGACGTTGCCGGCCCCGTCGCGTGCCCGGACCGCGTAGCGGTAGTTCACGTTGCGGGCCTCGTTGGCCGTGATCTGGCGGTTGAGCGGGGACCCGGAGCTCACGGTCTTCCAGCCGCCGCCGTTGACGTTGGCCTGCAGCTCGTAGCCCGCGACGCCCACACCGACATCGGTGGCCGCCGGCCAGCCGATCTGGATCGGCACCGTGCTGCCCAGGATGTCGCCCGTGACGAGGCTGAGCAGCGGAGGCCGGGCGACCGGCGCCGTCGTATCGGCAAGCACGGCGAGCGGGGTGCTCGCCTGCAATCCGTTGGCCGTCGCGGTGATCGTGCCGCTGCCGGCGGCGGTCGCGGTAAACCGGCCCGTACTGTCGAACGTGCCCGTCAGGCCCTGTGCCGACCAGGTGACGGCACCCGGGAGCAGCGCTACGGGGTTGTCCGTGGCGTCCTGGCCGACGACGCTGAAGGCGACGCTCGATTGGGTGTAGATGGTCTGGCTGGCCGGCACGACGCTGAGGATCGCAAGCGGCCCGGTCGGGGCGGCGCTGAAGAGGAGGAGACTGTTGGAGCTCGGTCGTTCCGAACCGTCTGACGGATGATTGATGACCGAGACGACACCGTCTCCGGGCTGGCGGACGGACATCGCCGTGGAGCCGCCGCCATCGAGGTTGATCGCGTTGACGGCACCCTGCCCGGCGAGCAGGCTCGCCAGCTCGGCGTCTGTGACGCCCGTGCTGGTGCCGGCACTGCGTCCGTCGACGACGGCCAGGATGACCCCCCCCGTCGCCGTCACGCCGATCGCTGTCCGCGGCTGGTGCTCGTCCGCGATCGGGGGGTGCGGGTAGATGTCCGTCGCGCCGTTGAGGAGGAGGAGCTCGCGGCCGCCGATCGCCTGCGTGACCGTCTGCCAGCCGGGCGTGATCGAGATCGCGAGCTGGACGGTCGTACCCGGGACCAGCGCGTCGAGATAGGTGCCTGTCGGGCCGGTCACCACCAACTCGCCCGGATCGATCGGCTGATTGCCGGCCGTTCGAACTGCGGCGATCGTGGCCGTGGCGTTGACGGACGTCGCGAGCGGCAGGGGCACGCCGGTGAGCACCACCTCGGTGCCGGATCCCTCGGCATCGGTCTGTGCGCCGAACCGCGGCGTGTAGAGGACGGACTCGCCGGCGTTGCGGTGCTGGTTGATCCGATTGATCGGGTGGACCATCCCGTCCGGCGTGATCAGGTTCGTCGTGACGACCGGCGTCCCGATGAGCGGCTGCCCGTTGACGCCGATGCCGAACGTGGGTCGGGCCAAGTTGCCGGCCACCTCGAGCTCACCGTTCTCGATGTCGATCCCGAATGGCGCGGCATTCGCGCCCACCGACGAGCTGGACCAGACATCCCCGTTGATCGCGGCGATCGCCCGGTGCCCTTCAACGCTCTTGCGATTGGCCTCGGCCGCCGGCCGCTCGAGCCCGGGCACCTGGTCGTTCGACAGCGCGGCATCGAACGAGATGCCCGGCGCGCCGGGCTGCACCTCGACGAGGTTGACGACCTGCTGGCCCGAACCGGTCGCAATCGTCCCCCAGTCGTGGGTCACGCCCGGCGCCACCGGGAGCTGGCCCTGTGAGGCGTACTGCTGGAGGATCGCGGCACGCGCCACATCCGACTGCGAGTCGAGCGGGGCGAGCAGGCCGAAGGGCAGCAGGCTCGCGACCAGCGCGAGCGCAGCGGCCAGGGCCACCAGTCCCCTCGGCGGTGTGGGCACGCGGGCTACCTGACAACCCAGCGGTAGACCGGACTCTCGTTGTTGGCGAACTGTGCGGTCGAGACAACCGAAGCGCGCCAGTAGTAGGCGCCTGCCAGGGCCGGCCTCCAGGCCGCGCTGGCCTGACCGGCGGCATTCGTCGTGCGTCCGTGGCTCCCGGCGTAGACCCAGGCCCGCCGAACCGGGTCGAATCGATAGAGGCGAAACGAGACAGACACCCCTCCGGCGGGCGGACCGACGGCGGCCATCAGGTTGACGGTCAGGCCAACCTTGGCCCTGGACGCGACCGTGCTGCTCGGCCCGACCAGGCTGACCGATCGGCGTACCAGGACTCCCACGTCCACCACGTCCGTCGCGAAACCAAAGGCTCCCCCATAGCTCAACCGATAGGTCGTGTTCAGGTCCGGCAGGACGACTAGCGAGCCACTCCCGTTCACCAAGGTCAGGGTCGTCAGCGCGACGAATGCCCCTGAGGAACCTGGCGCGGCCAGGACTTGGATGACTGCGGGGGCAGGCGCTCCGCTGAGCGAGATATCCACGCGGGCGGACCCGCCGAGCGCAATCGCAGGCAAGTTGACCTTCGCGGTCAGGGCAGTCGGCGCGAGCGGGACAATCGTCCATGACCCAGGAGGGACGACCGGATTCCCGGCAATGTCACGGGCGTCGCCGATCGTCACGAAGTACGTGCTCCCCGGCACCAGCGGGACTGACGGAACGAAGGTGCCTGTTCTTGTTGCAGCGTTGTACGAGTAGCTGCCCAGGACGAGATCGCCGGTTGCCGCCTGTACGATCAAGCCCAAGTCGGTCCACGTCGCGGGATCCATCGGCTTATTGAACGTGACGTTGAAGCTCGGCCGTAAGCCGACGATCGAGGAGCCGGGCGGCGGCTCGATCGCGGTCGCCACCGGCTGCACCGTATCGATCGTGATCGTGGCGATCGCGGGCATCGATTCGATCCCGACGCCATTCCTGGCCTTCACCCAGAGCGACTTCAGTCCGTCGCCAGCTCCGAATGTCCAGGTGGTGGAGAGTGCGAACGGCTGCCAATCCGTATACGTGGACCCGTCGCCGCTGAAGGCCATGTCGGCCACGCCCGACAGAGCGTCAGAGGCATCCAGGGTGACCGCCACCGTGAGCTGATTCGTCGATGGGCGGCCTCCGTCGAGGACCGCCGAGATGACCGGCGGCGTCAAATCGGGTACGCCCTGGACGGCCAGGCGGTAGTCACCCTCGACTTTAGTTGCGCCGTTGAGGTCCAGGTAAAATGTCCCACCAGACGGCGACGGCCACGAGATTGACTCGGTACTCGTTGGGCCGATGGACTTCTTCAGCAACCCCTTGGTGGAGAACACGGTCGTCGCCGAGGAATCAAAGAGGTACAGGTCGAAGTCCGTTCCGGCCGTACCGGTCAGGCTCGCAAGAACGACCTGCCCAGGGGCGACGGTCAGGCGGTAGACGACGTCATAGATCGGACCGCCAAGGCGGCCAGCCGCGACGGGCCCGGGCAGCTCGATACCGGGAATATTCGCGCTGGGATCCGCCGCTGATACGACCGGGGCAATCGGGCCTCCAGCCAGGAGGATCGCCCCTGCGAGAGCGATGGCGGCGAGGGTCCTAGAGCGGAGTGCGCGCTGTGGGCGACGGGGCCGAAGACTCGGGACCATGGCGATCAGGATACCCGCCAGAAGAGAGAAGGGCCGGGACGGCGAGGCCGTCCCGGCCGTTTCGCTAGGTCCGTGGCGCCCGGGATGTTCCGGGCGCCACGTTCGCCAGCGGAGTGGGCAGACATACCAAGGGCCGGGGTGGTGATACCTCGGCCCTCGGTCACAGGTAGGATGCCGTCCGAAATGTGAGCGGGGCCGGGACGCATGCGTCCCGGCCCCGACTCGCTACCTGGCAGTCGTTCCCGACTGTCGGACGCTGGAGGTCAGTGGACCCAGCGGCCGATGGACCACGGACCCCACACAGCGGGCATGGAGCCCGATGCCGGAAGGACCGGCCGGATCGACAGCCAGATCACGCTATGGCTGGTGATGTTGGCGTAGGCGACGCCGCTCGCGTTGGTCACGCGCGTGGTCAACAGATACACCGCGCTCCACGGGTTCGTGAAGAGCGCGGACTTCTTGTAGGCCCAAATCTGGATGGTCTGGTTGGCAAGCGCAGCGCCGCCGTCAAACCTCCAGGTGATGTAGCCGCCATGAGAGATCTTGGTCCCGGGGGTGAAGGGGCCGGTGAGGGTGTTGCCCAACGCCGTGCCCGTCAAGTTGAACATGATAGCCGGCGCGGTGCCGATCGTGGCGTCGGTGACCGTCGAATGGAAGATCACCGTTGTCGGAGCGCCACCAAAGCCCCACACGCTCAGCTGCACGGCGCCCGTGACAGCGTCGGCGAGGGTGGTGTAGTTGATGTTGCTGATGACCAGCATGCCGTTCCCAGCTGTCGACTGCTGAAGGACAGGGAAGCTGAACGACTGCATGTACTGGCTCGGAATGGTCGCATTGTGGTCAGCGTTGCAGCCCTGGCTGGCGTTCGCGGTGACTGGGCCAACGACGAGGCCCGTGCCCGACGCGGTCACGACCGGAAGGTCGGCCGTGTTGAGGCCATTGAGGAACGTGTCCTGGTTGAGGAACGTCCGGGGGAGGACCTGGACGCAGATGTTCTCGCCCAGCTTGAGCTGGCCGAGGCCGGTCTCGGCAATCTGCAGGTTGCCGCCGGCGGCATGCGAAGATCCGGCCGAGATGAATGGATCTGAAAGCGCCGTCACTGCGACTTGGTTGAGATACGCGGCCGTCGCGAACTGGACGGTCGCGAAGAGCGAGTTCTGGACGTTCGAGGAGCCCACGAACAGGTTGGTGTCAACCCCGCCCGGCGTCTGCGCCACGCTGACGTTGATGAGCGGACCGGTCGCCGCGCTCGGCGCAGCGCCGATCACGATCGTGGATGGGGTAGTGCTGGCGGTCCAGACATACCAGAAGTAGCAGGCGCCATTCTGGAGGCCTGGGACGATGTTGGTCGTCGAGGCGGCGGCGCCGTTGCGCAGGATCAGGTTCCCTGCGGCCACGCCCCCAACGACCATGGCCACCGGAGCCGTGGTGAACGTGTAGAGCACGCCCGTCGGGCAGATCATGATGGTGTTCGTGCCCGTCCCTACGCCGGCGGTGAAGAAGCCGGCCTGGCTCTCAGTGAACGTGATCAAGCCAGCCGTCTGGTTGTTCTGACCGATGTAGACCGTCGGGCTCGGCGCCGAAGCGAGGATCCCGCGGAAGACAACGGCGTTCGTGTTCGTCGGCGGGAGAACGGCCTGTGCCGCGCTCGTGGTGAGGCCGACGGAGATGAACGTGCCGCCCGGAACGCTGGCCAAGAGATCATAGAGGATGCCGGACAGGGTGATCGTCGCCGGGGCAGTAGATGCCACGGTTACTGTGACGGTCGCGCTCGTTCGACTCGCCGAGACGACAGCTGCCGACAGTCCGATCGGGGGGGTCGCGGCAGTCACGGTCAGTGCAGGCCCGCCTTCGGAATTCGGAGCCCCTAATGTCACATTCCCGACGGTGCCGGCGGTGACCAAGAAGGGGCAAAGCGGCGTCGTCAGCTGAAAGATGCCGGACGTAGCCCCCGCGAGGATCGCGTTAACGAGCAGACCGCTCGCCGTGCAGGACGTCGGCGCACCTTGGACCTGTGTCAGGGTGGTGCCCGCCGCATGTGCGAAGCCCGTGGCGCCGAATGTAATTGTCTGCTGTGAGGTAGTACTGCCAACGCTCGGTGCCGTCGAGAAGACGACGCCCGGGGTCAGGATGGTATAGGTGAAGGTCGAACCGGCCGCGAGGAAGCCCGCGGAGGGCTCGACGAGGGTCAGGTTGCTGGCCGGGCTGTTGTTCTCACCCGGGAAGACGCTGGCGTTGCCGGCCGAGCTGTAGGTGATGGCGGCGACGACGGTGCCGGGGGAGGCGAGGGTTGCTGACGCGGCGCAACCGTTCGCCTCGCTCACAAGCTCGGCGGCGTTGTGGACGTTGGCCGTTGCCACGATGGTCAGCGTCTGCTGGCCCACGCCCGGAGTGCCGAGGCCGGTCGCGGCCGTGATGTTGCTCGTCTCAGGGCTCGTCGCGAACGAGAGCGGGTTCCCCGACAGAGCGGTCGTCCGGAAGATGCACCCGGCGCTCGTCACGTTGACGATCACCGACGTCGCGCCGGCGCCGATACCAGCGGAGATGGTGCCCGTGGCGGTACCGCCACCCGAGAAGATCGCTGCAGCCCCGGCGAGACTGCCAGTGCCCGCGCTCAACGTCGCGGTGATTGCGCCCAAGCTCGTGCCCGCGGCGGCCGAGATCTTCAGGCCGGTGACGAAGATCGACTCGATTTGGGTTGTGTCCGAACCGGCGATGTTGACGGTCAGCACGCTGCCGGCGATGCTCGCGGTCGCACCGAGCGAGCCAGTCGACGCGCCCGTGCTAGGCGTGCCCGCGAAGCTCACGCTGCCAAGGCCAGGCGCAGCGGGCGCGATGGTCACGGTAAACGAGCCCACGGCGTTTGTTGGGATCGAAGCGATTGCCTGCTCAGTGAACTGGAAGCTGACGTTGCTGGCGGATGTGCCGCCTACCGGCACGTTGCCGGCACTGCCGATCGTGATGGCCGCAAGTGCAGCCGGCGCGATGGCCGTGGCGAGGAGAGAAGCGATCAGCCCGGCACTCATGCCGATGCCCAATGCCTTCTTCTTGATATTCAAGACTTTGTTCCTCCAGTGAGGTTGCCATGGTGATGAGTTGTGCTAGTGGTCCGGGAGTCGAACCATCGGGGGGTTCGGATCGGCCCGTCTGCTCCTTCCCCTGTCCCGATCCGGCTGGTTGGTTTGGGTGATTGCCTTCCGGAAACCCCGGAACGGCAAGACGCGCACTGCGCGCCCCGCGGTTAGGGCGATGGCGTCGCGGATGGCGGCGGCGTGCGCCGCTTGTCCGTGGGTGATGGTGATGGTGATGGTGTAGGCGTTGGAGTGGGCGTGGGTTGGGCAGTCGCACTGGGCGACGGCTTGACCGACGGTGACGGCGAGGCGCTCGGCTCGACCGAGGGGCTGGGGCTGGCTGCCGGCGATGCCGACGGCTCGGGCGATGGGACCGCCGTCGCGGACGGCTCGGGTGCCGGAGTCGCCGTAGCGCCCGGTGTTGGGTGGGCCGTCGGGCTGGTCGTCCCGGGCGCAGCCGTGGGGGCCGCCGAAACCGCTGGCAGCGTTGCCGTGGCCACTGGCGGGAGCGTAACCCGTGGAGCGGGCGCGAACACCGGCAGCTGCGCCACGACCTGGGAGGCGGCAAAGACAAACGCGCCGCCAAGGAGGGCGACCGTGAGGATGGTCACGATCAGCGTGCCGGTCGTGCGCATCGCGCCGCGAATGACCTGCGTGCGCAGATCCGAGAGCCACGAGCCGTGGGCACCGCGACTGCGTCGATCCTCGAGCGCGGCCAGCAGGATCCGCTCGTCCAGGTCGGCCGTGGGTCGTGGCGTTGGCAGCGCCCCGAGCAGACCCAGGACCCGGGTGCTCCCGCCGATCTCGGCGGCGCAGGCCGCGCAGCCTTTGACATGGGCGGCCAGACGTGCCGCGTTCGCTGGTTCGAGCTCGTCGAGCAGGAACGCATCGATCAGGGCACCGGCGCGTGCGCAGTCGAGGGCGTGGCTAACAGGCGGGTTCGTCACATCCCATACATGACATGAGGGGTGCAAAAGGTTGCATCAAGGTGGCGGCGCGCGCGACGATCGGGATCAGCGCCTGAGGGTCTGCTCTGAACCAACCCGGAGCTCGCCGGGCCGCCGGCCGTTCCCGCCGACGCCGGCCGGCTCGACCTGGATCGCCGGCGAAGTCGTCGGGACTTCGCTCGCGGGTTCCGGCTCGAGCTGGCCGGCCAGCGCCTCGCGCAGGAGCCGCGTTCCACGGAGCAGGTGGCTCTTGAACGTGTTGAGTGGGAGATTGAGCTCGCGCGCCGCCTCGGCGTAATCGAGACCGATGACGTGGCGAAGTACGACGGCGACTCGATACTTGAACGGCAGATCGATCAGCGCGGCAGCCAGATCCCGGCGCAGCTCGGCCGCCTCGGCGGCGGCGGGCGGGTCCCAGCCTTGATCGAGATCGATCATGCCTTCGCCCATGGTTGGGGCCATGCCGGCCTCCGAACCCGAATGACCGCGAACGGCCTGATCCAGCGACGGACCCGGTCGGGCGCGCCGGCGCGAGGCCGCCCGGCTCGCGGTGCGCAGTACGATCGTATTGAGCCACGGGTTCAACGAGGGGCGCGGCTCCACCTTCTCGATCGAGCGAAACGCAGCCAGGAAGGTCTCCTGGACCACGTCCTCAGCTGTTTCGCGATCGCCAACCAGCCGGTAGGCAAGCACATAGAGGCGCGGTCGATGGCTCCGCACGAGCTCGGCGTAGGCCGACTCGGAGCCTTCCCTGCACCGTCGAACGAGATCGCGCTCGTCCTTGACTTCTCTCACCGGTCCTCCGAACGGGTCCACAAGCCGCGCGCCGCGCACCCGGCCGCAGTTTGACACATGGTGGGTCGACTGGCCAACTCGCCTGAAGGTCCCGATTGCGCACGAACGCGGTGCTACGATCGGCGTGATGGAGATCATGGGCGTCCGGATCACGACGATCGTCAAGGACAATGTGGCGACCCGCTGTGACGGCTGCCTGGAGGTGATTGACGGCACCCCCTGGCGGATCAACCTCCTCGATATCGTGGCCACCGAGGTCCCGGCCAACTGGTCGGAGCGCCCCGCGCTCAACCCGGGTCCGTTCCAGTTTCACAGCGATCCGGCCCACGTCCGGCGCTGGATGGCGGCCCGCGGTCACCTGTTCTGCCGACTGGGCACCGTCCGCGAGATCATGCGACCTGTGCCCATCCCGGGCGACGCGCCGCGCTGGGGCCTGTGCGACGGGATCCATCGCGACGCCCACGAGTTTGTGCCCGCCTGAACCAATCCGTCCGATGAACGTCCTGCTGCCGGCCGCCACCTCGATTCTCGCGATCTTGTTCAGCCTGGCCCTGTTCGACCAGTGGCGCGACCGTCGCCGCGGATACCAGCTGATCTGGGCCATCGGCATGCTCTTCTTCGGGATTGCCTCGGGCTGCGAGGCACTCGCCGCCAGCTCCGGCTGGAACGAGGCTCTCTATCGGACGTGGTACCTGACCGGCGCCGTCTGGACCGCCGGCTGGCTGGGGCTGGGAACGGCGTTCCTGCTGGGCCGAACCCGCTTCGGCTACACGTTCGCCGCGTGCATCTTCCTGGCCGGCCTGTTCACCTTCCTGACCCAGGCCAAATACCAATACCCGGGATCCGGCGTGGCTCCGATCCTGTACCTCATCGCGGCAATCGTCCTGGCGATCGCGATCGGCGTGGAGACCTATTTCCAGAACGAGCGCTGGCCGTACGTGGCTGCCCTGGCCGTGGTTGGGGCGACCCTCCTGTCGGTGGTCCTGATGGCCACGGTCAGGCTGCCGGCGCCGGGCTATGCCCTTGACCCCACGACGCAGATCCCGGTCGCCGACCTGTTCCCGGGGACGCTTCGCCTGTTGACCCCGTTCCTCAACATCACCGGGGCGTTTGCCCTGATCCTGGGGGCGATCTTCTCGACCTATGTGTTCATGCCCAAGAAGCGGGTCCTGGCCTACTCGCTCGACCCGAACCAGCCCGGCGACTACTTCCTGTTCAACTTGCTGATCGCCCCGGTCGCGATCCTGGTCAACTTCGTGGCCTCCTTGCCCGGCGCCGCCCGGGCCCTGGCAACCGGCCGGATCCACTCGCGGGCGCCGGCCACCGCGCTGATCGCCCTGGGCGCATTCATTCCGTCGATCACCGACAGCCTCAATCGGTTCGGCTCCACCGAGTTCTTCGAGTTCGGCAAGTTCCTGGGGGTCGTCCTCCTCTTCGCGGGCTTCCTCGTGTCGATCGAGGTCTTCAGCGAGCTGCGAATCCCGTTTACCCGGATCCGGATCGGTGGCCCGCGGTCCGAGCGCGTCGAGCGGCCGTCCGACTGACCGGATCGCCGCCGCCGATCGGCCACCCGAACCAGAGGCGGCGGGAACTCCTGGGCACCCTCGCGATCGTCGTTGCCGCGACCTGCTTTGGAACGCTGGGGCCCCTCTCACGGCTCGCCTACGACGCGGGCATGACCCCGATCGGCTTCGCGACCTGGCGGGTCCTGTTCGGCGCAGCCTTCCTGGCCGTGGTGGTCGCCGCGATGCGCCAACGGGGACGGCCGATCATCAAGCTCCGGCGGCTTCCCCGGCGGGCGGTCGGGGCGCTGGCCCTGGCGGCGGCTTCGGGGATCATCCTCAACCTGGCGATCTTCGTCGCCTTCAGCCGGATCACAGTGGCGCTGGCCCTGCTCGCGTTCTACACGTACCCGGCCCTGGTGGCCGTGGTTGCCATCGTCGTCGAGCGGCGCCGCCCCCATCGGCTCGAGCTGGTGGCGCTCGGGCTGGCCCTCGGCGGGATGACCCTGGTCGTCCTCGGCCAGCTCGATCCGTCGGCCGGCCTGGTGGTCGATGCGCTGGGCCTGGGCCTGGCCCTGCTGGCTTCGGTGGCCCAGACGGTCTACATCATCACGAGCCGGGCCTATGCCTTCATCCCGGCCGAGCAGGCAGCCACGATCCTGCTGTGGACCGCCGTGCTGGCCTACGTCCTGATCGCGCTGGCGACCGGTTCGCTCGATGCGATCGAGGAACCGTTCCGGAACCCAGTCGTATGGCCCTACGTCGTCGTCGCCGGCCTGCTTGGCGCGGGCCTGCCGTCGATGCTCTTCCTGGTTGCGATCAGGCTGATCGGCCCGGTCCGGACCGGGATCCTGGCGATGCTCGAGCCGGTCACCGGGACGATCCTGGCGGCACTCATCCTGGGCGAGACGCTCGGCCCGATCCAGCTCCTGGGCGGAACCCTGGTGATCGCGGCAGGGGTCCTCCTGCAGCGCGCCCCGACCCCCGTCGACGCGCCGCCGACCCATCCGATGCAGGTTCCTGCGCCGGGCTGAATTGGGCCCAGCGGTATACTGCCCAGGCCCAGCACCCACGCTTGCGAGGTTCGATGCGAGTCCGAAAGGCGGTCTTCCCGGCAGCCGGTTGGGGGACACGGTTCCTGCCGGCAACGAAGGCCCAGCCGAAGGAAATGCTGCCGCTGGTCGACAAGCCGGTCATCCAGTACGCCGTTGAAGAGGCGGTCGCGGCCGGCATCGAGCAGGTCATCATCGTCACCTCCAGCCAGAAGCGCGCGATCGAGGATCACTTCGACGTCAGCTACGAGCTCGAGCACCTGCTCGAAGAGCGCGGCGACGTCGAGATGCTCCGCCGGATCCGGCATATCAGTAACCTGGCCCAGGTCGCCTACGTCCGCCAGAAGGAGCAACTCGGCCTGGGCCACGCAGTCCTCATGGCCAAGGAACTCGTCGGCCACGAGCCGTTCGCGGTGATCCTCTCGGATGACGTCGTCGTTGGTGAGCGGCCGTGCATTGGCCAGCTGATCCACGCCTACAACGAGACCCACTCGTCGGTCGTCGCGGTGATGGAGATCCCCCATGAGGAGACCAGCCGCTACGGCATGATCGATTCCGAGCCGGCCGGCAGCGAGCTCGACCACGGCCGGCTCTACCGGGTCAAGGGCCTGATCGAGAAGCCGGACCCGGACGATGCTCCGTCCGACCTGGCGATCATCGGCCGGTACGTGCTGACTCCCAAGATCTTCGAGAAGCTGGAACAGACCCAACGCGGCGCCGGCGGCGAGATCCAGTTGACCGACGCGATCGAGGCGCTGATGCAGGAGCAGGAGGTCTACGCCTACGCCTTCGAGGGGACGCGCTACGACACCGGGACCACGATGGGCTGGTTGAAGGCGTCGGTTGAACTGGCCCTCCAGCGGCCGGACCTCTCGGCCGAATTCCGGGAATACCTCCGGAGCGTGCCGCTCTAATTCCGGGCGGCTCGGGCGGCTCGGGCGGCTCGGGCGGCTCGGGCGGCTCGGGCGGCGGCTCGCGCGCCGGCGTCGGGCTGACCCGTTAGCGGGCCGGTTTGGATGCCGTCCGCCCATCGGCTTCGTCACGCCGGGCGTCGAGCAGGCGTCCATCCGTGGGGTACGATGCCGGCCCAACGCCGGCAGTCGAGGCACAGGCGAAAGGGACCAACGTTTGGCGGAGATCGGCAGCGTCCTGGGCGGCAGGTATCGGCTCGTCGAGCTGCTCGGGCAGGGCGGCATGGCGACGATCTACCGGGCCACCGATTCGCAGCTGGGCCGCGATGTCGCCGTGAAGATCCTCCGCCCGGAATACGGTCGGGACCCGGATTTCGTCGCTCGCTTTCGGGCGGAAGCGCAGGCGGTTGCTTCGCTCAGCCACCCGAATATCGTGCAGGTCCATGACTTCGGGACGGACCCCGTTGGTCCGTACATCGTGATGGGCTACGTGGACGGCGAGGACCTCGCGACGCTCGTCCGCCGGACCGGCCCCCTCCAGCCCCGTCAGGCGGCCCGGATCGTGGCCGAGTCGGCCCGGGCACTCGCCGCCGCCCACGCCCGCGGGATCATCCACCGCGACGTGAAGCCGGGCAACATCATGCTGGCTCAGGATGGGCGGGTCGAGGTGACCGACTTCGGGATCGCCCGGGCGATCAGTGATGCGCAGATGACCCTGCCCGGGACGACCCTCGGTTCGGTCCACTACTTCGCGCCCGAGCAGGCTCGGGGCGAGCCGGCAACCGAGCAATCCGATATCTACTCGCTCGGGATCGTCCTGTTCGAGCTGCTCACCGGTCGTCGCCCGTACGAAGGTGATTCGGCCGCGGCGATCGCGCTGGCCCGCCTGAGCGGTCCGGCGCCGATGGCGTCGACCCTCCGGGCGGGCATTCCGTCCGAGCTCGAGGGGATCGATCGGAAGGCCCTCGCACTCGACCCGGCCGACCGATTCGCGAGTGCCGGGGCGATGGCCGACGCGCTCGAGGGCTGGCTGGCGGGCCGGTCGGCCGGCATAGCCGGACGGGCGCCGGCCCTGGGTGCGGCGGGCATTGCGGCAGGGACTGGCCCGGCCACAGGAGCCGGTCTCGCAGCCGGTGCCGGTCTCGCAGCTGGTGCCGCGGCCGCATCGGGAACCGTTGCCGCGGGCGTTGCCCGCTCGAACCCGGGCGCGGGGGTGCCCTATCCAGAAGATGCATACGCCAACGCCGCTCCGCCGGCGCGGGTCCCGCCGGGCCCGCCGGTCAGCCGCTACGACTCCGGGGACGACCAGCCGGGACCCTGGGGGACCAGCCCCTGGGCGTGGGTCGCCGGCCTGCTTGGCCTAGCGGTTCTGGTCATCGCCGGCTTCCTGATCTTCAAGCTCCTGACCGGGTCCGCTACGCCGGTATCCCAGGTGCTCGTCCCGAGCTTCGTGGGTCAGCTCCTGACCGACGCCACGACAACGGCGACCAACGACGGCCTCGTCCTCGTCACGACCCAGTTCGTCCAGAGCAACGACCAGCCCGACGGGACGATCGTCGCCCAGGATCCGGCCGCCAACACCACGGTCGCCTCCGGCGGGACCATCAGCGTGACCGTGTCGACCGGCAAAGCCCTTGTCGCTGTCCCGACCCTGACCGGCCTGACCGTGTCCGCGGCGGTCCAGGCCCTCGCGGCGGTCGGCCTGACGCCGGGTGTCCAGACGGTGGCCCCGGATCCGCTGATTCCGGCTGGGTCGATCATCTCCACCTCGCCCGCCGCGGGCGTCCAGATCGCCTCGCTCTCCCCCGTGGACTACGTCGTCTCGAGCGGACCAGCGACTCCCGCGCCCACACCGATCCCGACTCCGGCGCCCACGCCGACGCCCATCCCGACCCCAGTGCCGACGCCCATCCCGACCCCAGTGCCGACGCCCATCCCTACCCCACTGCCCACGCCCGTCCCGACCCCACTGCCCACGCCGATACCGAGCCCGAGCCCCAGCTAGTCAGCGCCCGGACGGACCGTCAGCGCTCCGCGTCGCGCCAGAAGCGGCCGCTGTCGGTGTCGGCGCCGATCAGGGTCTCGACCGTGATCGGCCCTGGCCCAGGCACTCCACCTGTGCCGGCGGCCGGCGTGATCGCTCCGCCGGGGGCGATCACAGGCTCCCAGCACGATCGGATCTCCTGGCCGTAGAGGGCGCTCCGGCCACGGTCGAGCGCGCAGTAGCCGACCCCTGCGGTGACCGATCGGCGAAAGTTCCGGCACGAAGCGCAGCTCGTGCTGGAGCGATGGCAGACCCAGCAGCGGGCCGCCTCGGCCTGCGGAGTCGCGCAATGGGGGCAGCGCCACATCGGCATGTCTCGATGGTAGCTGCGTGTCCCGCAGCCGTCTACCCGCTGGTGCGGATCCGGACCGTGCGCGGCAAGACGGCACGAACGGGCGTTCGGACGAGAGCCCGCTGGGTGCGCCGGATCTAGTTGAAGGTGAGCGGGACCTGCGCCGTCAGTTGGCCGTAGGCGGTCGTTTCGACGAGCGCGGCGATCTCGCCCTTGCCGGCCACGGTTATCGGGATCGTGGTCTTGAAGACCGCCATCCCATTCGCATCGGTCGTCAACGTGTTCGTGATCGGGGGGATGCCGTTGCCCGGTATGGACAGCGAGAATGTAACGGTGGCGCCCGCCAAGGGTGCGCCGTTCAGGTCCAGGACCAGCATCGACATGGTGATTGGGTTGATCCTGGCGGATGTGAAGCGGTAGGCCGAGGCGGTCAGCGTGATCGTCAACTTGCCGGTCCCGCGCTGGACGCTGATCACGACCGAGTTGGTGTTGCCGGCCGGGTCGGTGGCGGTCACGCTTACCCCGTTCAGGCCGCCGGCCAGGGCCACGATGACAATGAATGCGCCGCTATTGTCCGCGGTCGCCACGGCGGTCACGCCATTCGCCTCGTTTCGGGCGGAGATAGCGCTGCCCGCCTGGGTCCGTCCGGTAATCGTGACCGTGTCGCCGTTGATCACCGCGTTCTTGGCCGGTGAGGCGATCACGATCTTGGGCTTAGACCTGTCGAAGATGTAGGTGACGGCCACCGACGGAGGGCTTTCGCCGGCGGCACTGACCAGTGTGGCCGTGAAGGCATCACTGCCGGCGGCGAGAGCGACGGCCGGGACCGTGAACGTGGGGCTGTTGCCCACCGGAATTTCGGCGACATTGGCCGGAGCCGCCGTCCCCACCTTGCGGTAGATCCTGATCGTATAGCCGGGCTGGCCAGCGATCGAGTTGGGAAGGGTCCCGGTGAGATCGAGCTTCGGCTGGTTCGTATACGGCTGCGTCGGAACCGTCAGGGCCGGGGCCGGCGGCAGGACCACGTCAGTTGGACTGGGGGCTGCCGTCTGGCTGAGCTTGTCGACGACGCCGCCGATGGCGTGGCCGATCCCGCCGAACAACCCCCCGACCACACCCGGTGCATTGAGCAGGACCATCAATCCGAACGCGACCACGACCAGGGCCAGGCCGGCCTTGACGGCCCAGGGCAGAGCCGTGGTCTGGGGACCTGTCCGCCGACCGGCCGAGCGCGTTGGCGGGGACGGCCGGGATTTGACCCGGCTCGGCTGCACTCGGCCGGTGCTCGGGGGCCGAGGCCGCACCTGGGAGGTTCGTCCACGCCGGCTCGTCATTCGGCCCATTGTCGCAGATCGATCGGCGCCGACCGGGGCCAGCCTTTTGGGTGGACCGGCCGGTGCACCCGGGCCGGGCCGTTGTACTCTGGCGCGGTGTGCGCACGTCTGGTGACCTGCGCCTAAACGAGGGTGAGGGTGCAGGCTCGCGATCCCAAACAACCACGCGCCACCGGCCGGCCCGGCTTCGGCGTACCCCCGGTCGCCCGGGTGAGCCCAATCGCGCCTCCGGCACCGACGGGCTACCCGGCGCTCCCCCAGATGAACCGCGCGGGGTTCGGGCTGCCCAACCTGCGCCGGAACGTCTGCCCTCATTTCTTCATGACCGGTGTTCGGGGCGCGATCCCGATCCAGGCACCGCACCTGCTCAAGGCCCTGATTCGCCAGGACCAGAACGTGTCGCGCTGCCAGCTCCGGGGCGGCGTCCACCTGGAGCAGGGTTACATCAACGACGTATGCCTCACCCCGCGCTTCAACCAGTGCG
>PLZO01000147.1 GCA_003152165.1 Chloroflexota bacterium | reverse complement strand
ACTTCGGGATCCCGAACTCGTAGTCCAGGAACTGGAGCTCCATGACCTTGCCCGTGAAGTCCTTGATCGGGCTGATCTCGTCGAACAATTCCCGGAGCCCATTGGCGATGAACCAACGAAACGAATCGAGCTGCAGCTCGATCAGGTTCGGAATGGGAAGGACCTCGGGAATCCGCGCGTACGAGATGCGCGCCGAGGCCTTCGTCGCCCGGGGCGACGACTCAGCAGACAGCATGAATCGCTCCTATCGGAGGAGGAAGGGGAAAAGGGGGAAAGCGAGGATCACAGAAAGAGTAGGATACCGCGATTCGTCGCCATGTCAAACAGGGCGGCGGCACCCTGGCCACCACCCGATGGTTCCGGGTGAACGATCCGGTCGGCGGCAGGCCGGCCGACCGGATCATCGCTTCGTCGGACCTACTTGATCTCGACCTTGGCGCCCACCCCTTCGAGGGCGGCCTTGATCTTCTCGGCCTCCTCGCGGGTGACGCCTTCCTTGACTGCCTTGGGCGAGGCATCGACGAGGTCCTTGGCCTCCTTGAGGCCGAGGGCGGTCAGCTCGCGGACGACCTTGATCACCGGGATCTTGTTCGGGCCGATCTCGGTCAGCGTGGCGGTGAACTCGGTCTGCTCCTCGACAACCGCCTCGGCTGCGGCGGCCGGCGCGCTGGCGACGGCTGCGGCCGCCGGAGCGGCGGCGGTGACCCCGAACTTCTCCTCGAACGACTTCTTGAGGTCGGACAGCTCGAGGACGGTCATGCTCCCGATCGCGTCGAGGATCTGGTCTGCGCTAATCGTTGCCATCTGCGTCTGGTTCTCCTGGGACTTGAGCGGGGCTCGATGAGCCACGCGAGTTGGTGGACGGAGCGATGAGCTAGACCGCACTGCCGCGCTGCTCGATCAGGGCGGCCAGGCCGCCGGCGATATCCCGGAGCGGAGCGGCCAGCAGGCCGGCCATGTTGGCCATCGGTGCGGCGAACGCCCCGGCCAGCTGGGCCAGGAGGACGTCACGTGACGGCAATGCGGCGAGACGGGTCAGCCCGTCGACGTCGATCGCCCGGGTGCCGAGGATGGCGCCCTTGAGCTTGATGACCCTGTACGGCTTCGTGGCGTCGATGACGGCCTTGGCCACCGCACTCTGGTCGCCCGAGCCGAACGCGATCGCGCTCGGACCCGTAAGCATGGGCGCCAGTGCTTCGACGCCAGCGTCGTTCGCGGCGATCCGCATCAGCCGGTTCTTGACGACGCGGTAGGTGACGTTCTGCTTGCGCAGGGATCGCCGGATCTCGGCGAGCTCGGTCACCCTGAGGCCGCGGTACTCGGACACGATCAGGGTCGGGTTGCGCGAGAGCTCCTCACTCAGCTCCGCCACGGTCTCCCGTTTGGCCTCCGTTGGCATGCATACCTCCGATGTTGCTGGCGCGCAGCCGGCGCGCGGCGGCGGTGCGGACCCAGCCCGTGGGCGGATCTGCCCCTGCGACGGTCCAATCGCGTCCGCAGGGGCCACGCACTCCCGCAAGGGAGGCTTGTCCTGCCTCGGCGTGCTCGCCGGCGTCCCCGGGGCCGGTCATCCCGGCTCCGATCCGTTCGGCGGTTCAAGCCCGGACCGTCCCGCGCCGCAGATTGGCGGTCACGGAGCGGTCTGCGGGCGCAGGCTGTCTTCAGCGTCCGTCGTTGTTCGGTTGTCAGGCGACGCGCCCCGATCTCGCGATCGGGACCGCCACTGCGTCTGGTGGGCGGGGCCGGCTGTCAGGCCGCAGCAGCCGCAGCCAGGAGTGCCGGCACGTCGACCCGGATTCCGGGGCCCATCGTACTGGCAATCGTAAGCCCCTGGAGGTAGTGGCCCTTGGCGCCGGCCGGCTTGGCCCGATTGATCGCGTCGAGCAAGGTGGCCAGGTTCTGGGCCAGGGCCTCGTTGCTGAAGCCCGCCTTGCCGAACGGGACGTGGATGATCCCGCCCTTGTCGACCTTGAACTCGACCCGGCCACCCTTGACCTCGCGCAGGGCGCGCTCGATGTCGAAGGTGATCGTGCCCGACTTCGGGTTCGGCATCAGGCCGCGCCGGCCGAGGATCTTGCCCAGCCGACCGACCATGCCCATGGTGTCGGGCGTGGCCAGGGCGACGTCGAAGGCGAGCCAGCCGGCCTCGATCTTCTTGACCAGGTCCTCGGCGCCAACCTCATCGGCCCCGCCACGGAGAGCCTCCTGGGCCTTCTCGCCCTGGGCGAAGACCACAACCCGCACGATCTTGCCGGTACCGTGCGGCAGGACCACAGTGCCCCGGACCATCTGGTCGGCGTGGCGCGGATCCACCCCCAGCTTGATATGGGCCTCGACCGTTGGGTCGAAATTCACGACGCTGGTCTGCTTGACCAGGTCGACGGCCTCTTCGGGCGAATAGAGTTGCTCGTGATCGACGAGCTTGACCGCGTCGCGGTACTTCTTGCCGTGAGCCATGCTTTCGGTTCCTTTCGCGGCGGCGGGCGTTCCCGCCTTCCCCTGGCGCGGGGTGGACGGCCGGCTGTGCGCCACCGGCGAGCGTTCGGCTGGACCGACTGGATCCGCCGGCCTAGCCGACGACTTCGATGCCCATGCTCCGGGCGGTGCCTTCGATCTGGCGCGCGGCCGCGTCCATGTCATTGGCGTTGAGGTCGGACATCTTGACCGCGGCGATCTCGCGCAGCTGGTCGCGGGTGACCTTGCCGACGGTCTCCCGCTTGGGGGTAGCGCCGCCCTTGTCCAGGCCGGCGGCCTTGCGCAGGAGGTCAGCCGCGGGCGGGGTCTTGAGGATGAATGAGAACGAGCGGTCCTCGAAGACCGTGATCTCTGCGGGAATGATCTGGCCGGCCTTGTCGGCGGTCTTCTCGTTGTACGACTTGGTGAACTCGACGATGTTGATTCCGTGCGGCCCGAGGGCGGTGCCGACCGGCGGCGCCGGAGTGGCCTTGCCGGCCGGCAGCTGCAAGGTGAGGATGATTCGGATCTTCTTGGCCACGGTTGCCTCTTTCGGTCAGGGCCGGCGTCGGCAGCTCTGGACGCATCCGCCTGGGCGGGCAGGTCGAGCCGGCGGGGCGGCGGGGATGGTCAGAGCTTCTCGACCTGCAGGAAGTCGAGCTCGACTGGGGTCTCCCGGCCGAAGATGCTCACGAGGACCTTCACCTTGTTCCGCTNNCGGCGAACGGCCCGTCCGTGACCCGCACGCTCTGGCCCTTGGTGAACGCCACGCGGTACTTCGGCGTCTCGACGCCCATCGTCCGGAGGATCTGCTTGACTTCGTGCTCGGCCAGGGGGATGGGCTCGTTGCGCTGGCCCGGGATATTGCCGCCGCCGACGAAGCTGGTCACCCCCGGGGTGTTGCGGACGACGAACCACGAATCCGGATCGAGGATCATCTCGACCAGGACGTAGCCCGGGTAGACCTTCTTCTGAACGGTGTGGCGCTGGCCCTGGCGGATCTCGATCTCGTCCTCCATCGGGACGAGCACCTGGAAGATCCGATCCTCCATGCCCATCGACTCGATCCGGTGCTCGAGGTTGGCCTTGACCTTGTTCTCGTAGCCCGAGTAGGTGTGGATGACGTACCAGTGCTTCTCGGGCGTCGGGACCCTGGTCTCGGTGGTCATGTCGGTCATGTCAGCCGAGCCCGCTCAGGAGGGTCAGGCCCTGGGTGAAGATGAAGTCGAAGATCGAGATGAAGATGCCCACGGCGAAGCTGACGATGAACACGAGCACCGTCAGGTTGATCGTCTGCTGGCGCGTTGGCCAGGAGACCTTCTTGAGCTCGGACCACGATTCGTCGAGATATCGACGGAAGCGCTGGATCACGTGGGTGATGCCTTCTTCAGGTTACGGATGTGGGCGGGAGTGGCAGGCGCGGCCGGACTCGAACCGACAACCACTGGTTTTGGAGACCAGAGCTCTGCCAAATTGAGCTACGCGCCTCCGCTGGATCGCTACTTCGCCTCCCGATGGAGGGTGTGCCGACGATCACGCGGACAGTATTTCCGAAGCTCGAGCCGGTTCGGATCGTTCCTCTTGTTCTTCCGCGTCGTATACGTCCGCTCCTTGCACTCGGTGCAGGCGAGCAGGATCACCGGCCGGTTCTCGACTCTGGCCATCGTCCTACTCGACGATCG
>PLZO01000125.1 GCA_003152165.1 Chloroflexota bacterium | reverse complement strand
GGTCGAGGAACAGGTCTTCGAGGGTAGGCCGGCGGATGCCGAGGTTGCCGGGCTCGACGCCGAGCGCCTCGGTCGCGGCCAGGACGCCACCGATCGTGGCCGGGACATCCTGGGTGTAGAGGACCGTCTCGCCGTCGTCGTGCTTGATCGATTCGACGCCGGGCAAGGCCTTCAGCTGATCGTCGGACAGGGCAGGGATCTCGTCGAACCGCACGGAGCGGTCCTTGAACCGATTGGCCACGAGCTCATTGACCGTGCCCAGGGCGAGGATCCGACCGTGATCCATGATCGCCAGCCGATCGCACAGGACCTCCGCCTCTTCCATGTAATGGGTCGTGAGCAGGATCGTCTTGCCCTGAGCCTGGAGCTTCTGGACGAGATCCCACAGCGAACGCCGGGCCGCCGGGTCGAGGCCGGTGGTCGGCTCGTCCAGGAAGAGCACCTCGGGATCGTTCACCAGGGCCAGGGCCACCGCCAGCCGCTGGCGCTGACCACCGGACAGCTGCCGGGTCTGGGCCGTGCGCCGCTCCCCGAGATCGAGGAACTCGATGAGCTGGTCGGTCGGCAGCGAGCGCTTGTAGAAGCTCCGGAAGAGGTCGAGCACCTCGACGACGGTGAGCTTCGGGTAGAGCTCGGCCGTCTGGAGGGTCACGCCGACCCGCTGCTTCAGGTCATCCGGGTTCCGGGCAACATCAATCCCGAGGACCTCGAGGAGGCCCGAGTCGGGGGCGCGCAGGCCTTCGAGCATCTCGACGGTCGTGGTCTTGCCCGCACCGTTCGGACCCAGGAGACCGAAGACCTCGCCCCGGGCGACCTCGAACGAGACGCCGTCGACGGCNNCTGGCGACTGGCTGGCTCGTTTCGAGGGTCACGCGGTTCATCTTGGCATGACGCGAGCGGCAGGGCTCAGGGCAGGTTGCTCGGTCGTTCGGCGGCCCGTTCTGCCGCCAGGTCCGGGCCGGTCTCGGGCGCCGGCGCGCCAATCTCGAGATACGAGAGCAGGGCGGTTTCGAGCCCGACATCGCGGCCGGCTTGCTCCGAGAGGAGCCATTTGTGCTCGAGAACATCGCAATACGACTGGATGATGTCGCGGTCGGGCCCGACCACGGTAGCCAGCCGGGCGATGGTCGGCCGATAGACTTCCGCCAGCCAGCGCCGGGCGCCTTCGATCCGGTCGATCTGGCGCACCTCGTACCACTCCAGCCAGCTCCGATACTGGCGCAGGTCATTCATGAGGATCCTAGCCTGGCCCTCGAGCGCGACCAGGCCGGTACGCCGCTCGAGCTCCCGGGCATGAAATCGGCGGGTGGCGACGGCCACGCGGAAGCGCAGTCGACCGCCCTTGCCCGGCTCGAGCTCGATCTCGTCGATCGCGAAGCCGAGATCGTTCAGCCGCCGGATCCGCGCGGCGACGGCGTGGCGATCACCGGGCGCCAGCTCCTCCTCGGCATGGAGCTCATCCCAGAGCTGGCGGTAGCGGCTATGGACGCTCTCCGCCTCCCGGATCGCCTCCTCGTAGTCGGTGCCGGCCGGCGAGTCGTGCCGGGCGAACGCAGCCAGGTCGGCCAGTCCAAACGCCACGTTCTCGACCAGCACTTCGAGGTCGTACTCGCGCTGCCCATCTGAGAGCTGGTCGTGGGACTCGCTCGTCTCGGCATCGACGAGATACGCCTGGATCAGGTCTCCGTCGCGTCGGAAGAGGGTGTTGGCGAGCGAGCAGTCGCCCCAGTAGACACCACCCCGATGGAGATCCACTAGGAGCGAGGCCATCGCGTCGAGGAGCCGATCCCGGCCACCCGACGGACCGGCCGGCAGGCGCATGAGCAGGCGCCGGTACTGGAGCGAGTGAGCCAGGAACTCGGTCACCAGGATGGCGCTGTCACCCCCCGGCAGCTCGGCCAGCCCGAGCGGCAGGACGGCCGGGAGCAGGAGCGTCTCGAGCCGGCGCAGGACCTCGTATTCGCGCCGGGCGATCTCGATCGGCTCCTCCTTCAGGGCGATCAGCCGATCCTCGTCCTGGACGAAGCGGACGAGGTGCCGCGAGGGACCAATCGGCAGCTCGCGCAGGTCCGCCCGGCCTGCAGTCCACGATTCGAGCGGCAGCTCCCAGGGCAGGCCAATCAGGGTTGGCGAGGCACTCCGCAGGCGCAGCCGCGGAAACCTGCTTGAATCGGGCGTCGTCATGGCGTCCGTCGGACCGTCGGGCCGGAGCCGCCCTCCGGGCTAGAGCCGCTTCCTCAGGTAGGCCGTCAGGTTCGCGTCATAGCCCAGCGAGTCGTACAGGTGCCGGGCCGCGGGCCGGTGATGGCCGGCGGTGATCTCAACGAAGGCGGCCGAGCGCTCCCGACCGATACGCTCGGCCTCGGCCATCAGGACCCGGCCGATGCCACGATCCCTGACCGCCGCGTCGACCACCAGCGCCACGATCCGGACGAACGAGTCGTCGTGCTCGAAACGGGGCACGACATGCACGGCGATGAAGCCGAGGATCTCGCCGTCGTGGTCGGCCACGATCACGGGCGAGTCCGGCCCGTCGAAGCGGGCGAGGCGCGTTTCGACAGCCGACGCACCGGCGGGGTAGCCCTCTTCAGTGAAAAGTGCGGCGATCCGCTGAGCGTCAGCGATGGTCGCGAGCCGCAGGGTAACATCGGTCTCGATCATGGCTTCGATGGTACCCCGTCGCGGCTGGCTGGCGCCGGGTCGAGCAGGATCAGGAACGGCCCGGCGCGCGGACCGTTGAGGAGGAGCCGGGCAGGGCCGAATGGGCCCGTCCCGGAGCGCGTCGCGAGATGAGCGGGAATCGCGTCGAGGCCGGGCACACTCAGGTAGAGCACGACCAGGCCTTCACCGTGCCTGGCGAGCGCCCCGGCGAGGCGGCCCTCGGTGTCCGGCTCGAGCAGCGCGACCTTGGGTGCCCCGTTGGTTGAGCGGCGGACCGACGCGCCGAGGAGCGAATCCCGGGTCGCCTCTACGAATGTCGTCCCGAACTGTGGTCCGATCGTTGCCTCGGCGCGGTCGAGCTCGACCGTCGCCCAGCCAACTGCCGCGATGTCGATCTGCTCCTCGACCTGTGGCCCGGATTCGGGCGCGAGAGTCACGTCCAGGATGGGGGCGCCGGCTGCGTCATCGCTCCGGGGCCCAAGCTCGATCCTCGCCGAGGGAAGGTCGGCGACCCCTTCAGCGATCGAGACGCCGATCGATTCTAGGAGGGGCGCAAGACCGCCATCGGTCCAGCGGATCAGCAACCGAGCAGGTGGCATGCGGCTCGAAGGATACGGCGCCCGCTGCAGCTCCCGTGCTAGCTGCAGGGATAAGTGCCCTGGAAGTTGCCGCCGATCACCAACAGCGTCCGACTACGCTGTTCGGGATCGCTCGCCGCATCCTGGGCGATCCCGGCCTCGCCGAGTACGTTCTGCAGAACGCCCTCGTGACCATCTGGCGGAAGCTACCGCATCTGCGGGAGCCAGACCGCTTCGAGGCGTGGGACCATGCACCCGGAATGAACCGGCTCAATGCGCGGTAAAGCCTAGGCCGAAACCTGCGGGAGCGAGGGGCCTAGGATCGGCCCGGAGCCCAAACGGCCTCAGCTGCGCTGGGCCACGAAGAGCGTCGCCCCGGACGGCAGGTCGATGATCCCGGGCTCGCCGATCCCGGCGAGGTGGAATAGGTTGGCGAAGCCGACGTGATCCCACAGACGGGTGCCCTGGAAGAGCTGGTCGAGCTGGATCCCCCACATCATCGCGCCGTGGAGCGAGCGCGACTCGTCGATCGATTCGGGCAGGCACCAGTCGAGGACGATGAGACGACCACCCGGTCGGACGCAAGCCCAGCCGGAGCGCAACGTGGCGACCGGGTCAGGCAGGTCGTGCAGGGTGTCCTGGAAGTAGACGAGGTCGAACTGGGCTGGCCATGGCAGATCGTCGGCGGGCCGGGCTTCGATCGAGATCCGGCTGCTCAGGCCGACCTCCTGAACGTGCCGACCGGCCCGAGCCAACGAGTCGGGCTCGGATTCGACCCCCACCAGTCTGGTCTCCGGGAATCGGGTCGCCACGGCAATCAGCCAGCGACCGCCGCCGCAGGCCACGTCAAGGATCCGACCACCACGGGTCAGCTCGGCGGCCAGGTCCGGCAGCGCGGCGAGCCCCTCCTGGAAGAACACTGCGATGTCCTGAGCCGTGAGCGTCTCGATCGCCCGGTGGTAACGCGCCGGCCGGCCATCGATCGGCCGACCCGACCGGGCAAACTCGATAAGTCCTTCGTAGTCGAGGCTGCTGACCACGGTCGACACGAATTGGCCGCCGAGATATTCCGGGCGCTGGTCATCGAGCAGGATCGCCGCGACAAGCTCGTCCATGCTCGCCCGTTCCCCGTCGAACTCGACCAGGTCGACTGCATGGGCGAGGCGTACCCAGGTGTCCACGACCTCGGCCTGGCAACCCGCCTGGGCGGCCAGGCCGACCGGGGTCAGGCCGGACGGCGCAGCCGCTCGAATCCGGCGGAAGAGCCCCAGGTCCAGGCCGACATAGACCGCCCACGCGCGATAGAACCCGGCCAGGCTGGCAGCCAAATCGTCGAAGCGATCGTCGATCGACATGGGCCCGATTGTCTCACGCGCTGTATCTCATTCCACTGCCGAACGGCGATCCGAATTACTGGCTAATGCGAAGTAGCCAATGACGCCCGAACGGATTACGATAGGTCGACTGCAGCATCTCCGAAGGAAGCACCGAACAATGTCCAGCCTCGCCCGCCCGGTCGGTCTTGGGCTCGCCGCCCGCGATGATGTCGGAGATGTGGTTGGCTGGGCCCGCGATGCGCGCGACGCGGGCCTCGATTCCGTGTGGGTCCACGACTCGTATTTCGAACGCGACGCAATCACCTTCGTGACCGCCATCGCCCTGGCCCTCGAGCTCGACGGCGAGTCGGGCTTCCGGGTGGCCCTCGGCGCCGTCAACCCGAATACCCGTCACCCGGTCGTCCTCGCAATGACCGGCTCGGCCCTCGACGAGATCCTGCCCGGCCGGATCGTGATGGCCCTGGGCACCGGGTTGCCGCTGCGCCTGAAGCAAATGGGGATCCCCTATTCGCCCGAGGCCGCCCTCGACGGCGTTTCGACCGCGATCGACCAATTGCGCCAGCTGTGGCGCGGCGAGCGTCTGCCATCGGCCACGCCCGGCCTGCCGCCGATCCAGCCCATGTTCCCGCCAACTCATCGGATCCCGATCCATATCGCAGCCTATCGCCGCGAATTCGTGACCCTCGCCGGCCAGAAGGCCGACGGCTACATCGCCCGACCGGCCGAATCAATCGCATCCCTGCGTGGGATCCTGGAACGATTGGCCGCCGCCGCGGTCGAGGCAGGACGCGATCCTGGCGAGCTCGAGACGGAAGGCTACCTCCTGTCGCTGGTCGACTCGACGCGGCGTGAGGCGCTCAATCGGGCCAAGCGCGAGCCGTTCGTGATCTACATGATGTCGGTGCTGGGCGACGTGTCCCTCAAGCGGGCTGGTTTCGAATCCGAGCTGCGCGACCGAATCGGGGCCGCCTGGCGCGCCGAGGATTACCACGGCGCCGGTGCCCTGATCCCGGACGAGCTGCTCGACGCGTACATGCTGTGTGGCACGCGTGAGGACGTGGCCGCCAAGGCGATGGCCTTCCATACCGACGCCGGCCTCGGCCTGCCGCTCCTCCAGCCGGTCCTCCAGGAGGATCGCCAGATCAACGAGCTGATCGCCGCCGCGGCGCTCTACGCGGGCCTGCCTGAGCCGACCACGAGCCGGGCCACCGCCGCACGCGCGTCGGCGGCAGTCGCGGTGCCCGCCGGGGCCGCAGCGGGCTCCGTCGGGGTCAGTGAGTCCGAACCGATCACGGCTGGAATGGGTTCCGTCGGCCTGGCCGACGATCGGCGTCTTGGACTGGCAGACCGAGCGTCAAGACGTCTGGGCGCCGTGTGGGAAATCCTTCGGCCGTTCGCCTATACCGCCTCGGTGATTCCCGTCCTGACCGGCGGTGCGCTCGCCGCGGTCGACCACAACTTCAGGTGGTTGCCCTTCGCGGCAGCGCTCCTTGGTGGGGTCCTGCTCCACTCGGGCACGAACATCGTCAACGAGATCTACGACGTCCGAAAAGGCATCGATACGATCACATCGCCGCGAGCCAGCCATGCCCTGCTCAAGGCCCGCTTGACCGAGCGCCAGGCGTTCGTAACCGCCTTCGTCGCGTTCGGTCTGGCCATCACCATCGGGATCTACCTGATCGCCCTGCGCGGGCCCGCAATCATCGGCCTCGGCCTGGCCGGACTGCTCGGCGGCTACTTCTACACGGCTCCCCCGTTCGAATACAAGTTCCGCGCACTGGGCGTGCCGCTGGTGTTCCTGCTCATGGGACCACTCATGGTCGTAGGCACCTACTTCGCGGTCACCGGAACGTGGAGTGCCACCGCGCTCGCCGCCTCGGTGCCAGTGGGCTTGCTGGTTGCCGCGATCCTCGACGGCAACGAGTGGCGTGATATCAGCGAGGACAGCCGGGCCGGGATCTCGACTCTGTCGGCGCGGATCGGCCGCGAGCGGGCACACTACTTCTACGTGGCCCTGGTGCTCGGTGCGTACATGGCCCTCGGACTGACGGTGGCGGTGGGCTGGCTGCCGCCCCAGACACTCCTAGCGATCGTGTCGTTGCCGTTCCTCGCCCAGGTGATCCGCTCGGCCGAGCTCGGCGCGAGCGGTCAGCAGCGGGCAATCGCAATGATCGACGTCCAGACGGCTCGACTGCACCTCACCTTCGGGTCCCTGCTCGTCATCGGCATCCTGCTCTCGGCAGTGCGCCTGCATGCCTAGGCGCACAACGGGCGACACGGCGTCCGTGGTGCGATCCGGCTCGATGGGCCCGGGCACAGTGCCGCTCGCCCTTGGCCTGCTGGGGGCCGTCGCCACGTTCAGCGCCACGTTCAACGGACCGCGTGACCGGTTCTGGAGCCGGATGACCCGGACCGGCATCGGCCTGGGGAGCTTTGCGCTCCTCACGTCGAACCGATCGCGGCGGCTGCGACCGTGCTGGTGGCATGTCCCAGCCGGGCTCGCCTCGGCTGGCCTGCTGTACCTGACGTTCCGGACCGGTGATCGATTTGCGCGCCGGTTCGTGCCCGGCGGCGACGCTCAGATCCGTGCTATCTACGCCCTCCGAACGCTTCGACCGAAACCCGAGATCGCCGCTCGACTTGCCCTGCTGATCGGGCCGGCCGAGGAGATCTTCTGGCGCGGTCTGGTCCAGTCGGCGCTGATGCGCCGCTACGGACGCTGGCCCGGGGCGGCGCTCGCCGCCCTGGCCTACGGCGGCGTGCACGTCGTGACCGGCAACTTCACGCTGATCGGCGCGGCCGGGGTAGCCGGGGCCCATTGGTGCGCGCTCTACGCGGCCGGTGTCCCGCTTGGAGCGTTGATCGTCAGCCACACGACCTGGGACATCTGGATCTTCCTGCTCCAGCCGACCGGCGAAATCGATGCAATCGACGGCTCGGGACGGGTCTCGAGGCTAAGCAGGACCCGCGGACCCGCCTGATTCGGGCGCGTCGAGGGTGGCTCGACCCGGGCAAGGGTGCCGGCACGACCCCACCTCGCGGGCGCAGACCAGTCAGGCCCGAATGCAACGAACCCGGGTCGGGCCGTGTTATGAACGAG
This sequence comes from Chloroflexota bacterium, assembly GCA_003152165.1. Taxonomy (GTDB): domain Bacteria; phylum Chloroflexota; class Limnocylindria; order Limnocylindrales; family CSP1-4; genus Palsa-1033. The sequence goes on along the minus strand of PLZO01000125.1, from coordinate 59,684 downwards.
TGATGGACGCGACAACCCGAACCGCGGCGCGCGAGGAGGTCGACCTGCGGCCGACCCTCGCGACCGACCTAGACGGGACCTTCCCGGCGTTCGTCGAGGCCGAAGGCTCGCGGATCTACGGGATTGCCCTCCGGCTGAGCGGCCGGCCCGCCGACGCCGAGGATCTTGCCCAGGACACACTCGTGCGGGCCTACCGGGCGTTGTCCGGCTGGGACGCTGGTCGGATCCGCGAGCTCGCCGTGCGGCCCTGGCTGGCCAGCATCGTGGTCAACCTGGCCCGGAACCGGGCGCGCTCGCGAATGAGCCGGCCCTTCACCGTGAGCCTGCTTGATGAGCTCGCCCACCCCCGAATCCCAGTACGCGAGACGCCCCACGGTCGGCTCGAACGGCGGGAGGCAACGGAGGCCTGGGCGGCCCGGTTGCTGGCCCTGCCGGAACGCTATCGAGCGCCACTCGTCCTGCGCCACGTCGACGGCCTCTCGTACGAGGAAATCGGGGAGGCCCTGGGCCGACCCGCCGGCACGGTCAAGGCGCAGGTCCATCGTGGGATCGCCATGCTCCGCTCCGCACTGGCGGCCGAAGGGGCGACCGACCGCCCAGCCGAATCAACCGCCGAACCCCAAGCCCCACGCACACCGGGCATTGGACCCGAATCCGTACCCGTCCCCCTGGAGGTGGTCCCGTGACCTCATCGACGAATCCACCCCCGGCGGCACCCGACGCCCTCATCGAGGCCGCCCTCCACGATCTCGCCGTGGCTGCACCGAAAGGCCTGTCTGATCGAACCCTGATCGCCGTTGGCCTGGCCGATGCCTACGCCCCGATCGACACCGCCATCGGCCAGATCTGGGTGGCTTTCAACGGCCTCGGCGTGAGCTCGGTCGAGTCGGCGGTGTCCGCCGCCGAGTTCGAGACCCGGGCGCTGGCAACCCGGGGCCGCCGCGCCCACGGCGTAGGCGTCCTTCCGCCACGCCTGGCGAGTGGCATCCAGCGTCGGTTGGCGGGCGATCGCCGGGTAAACATCCCCCTGGACCTCCGCGGCCACACGGCATTCGAGACGGACGTCTGGATGAAGGCCCTCGAGATTCCGCGCGGGGAAGTCCGGCCGTACGGCTGGATCGCGGCCGAGATCGGCCGGCCGAACGCAGTCCGGGCAGTGGGCACAGCGCTCGGCCATAACCCCGTGCCCCTGATCGTACCCTGCCACCGGGTGGTCCGCAGCGACGGCATGCTCGGCCAGTACTCACTCGGCGGGGCGGCCAACAAGCGGACCCTGCTCGCGTCGGAAGGCCTTGATCCGGAGGGCATGGAGGGGCTCGCCCGGTCAGGCATCCGCTACATCGGCTCCGACACGACCCGGGTCTACTGCCTTCCGACCTGCCACAACGCGCAGCGAATCGCTGAAAAGCACCGGGTTGCCTTCCGATCTGCCGGCGATGGGGCCAGGGCGGGCTATCGGGCCTGCCGTGAATGCCGCCCGGCAGCCGCCGCCTGCCCGACGGCCGGGGCGACCGCCTGAACCACCCAGTCTGGTCCGCCAACAGGCTGATCCGCACTCGATGTATGCTGCACACTTGGACCAGCCAACTGAGCCAAGTTTAGCCGAGGGCAATTACCTGCGGCTCCGCAGCAGCGCCGGCCCGCTCGCGATCTGGCTCGGCCTGCTGGTTCTTTATTTTGTGTGGGGCTCGACCTACATCGGCATCCGCCTTGCCGACGAGTCCATCCCGCCGTTCCTGATGGCAGGCACCCGATTCCTGATGGCCGGCGCCGCCCTGCTGGCCTGGGAAGTGCTCGCCGTCCGCCGGATCGGGCGCGATCCGGCGATGCCGGCGGGAGAGCGGCCAAGCCTGCCAACAGCCCGTCAATGGCGGGACTCGGCGATCGTTGGGGGCGCTCTCCTGCTGGGTGGGATGGGCCTGGTGGCGCTCGGCGAGCGGACCGTCCCGGCCGGGATCGCCGCCTTCCAGATTGCCCTCCTGCCGGTCTGGATCGCCGTCCTCGGCCGGATCTTCTTCGGCAATCGGCTCGCTCCGGCGGTCGTTCTGGGAATCGTGGTTGGGCTGGGCGGCGTCGTGATCCTGGTCGGTCCGCTTGGTTCCTCCGGCGGACTGGCGTTCGACCCGTTTGGCCTCCTCGTACTGCTCTGCTCACCGATCTGCTGGGCCGCGGGTTCGCTCTACTCGAGCCATCGCGCTGTCCTGCCGCACCGTCCGCTGACGGCCACCGGGCTCCAGATGGTGTGCGGCGGCACGCTGCTCCTGATCGCCGCCGTGCTGACCGGGGAGCTGCGCGGATTCGAGATCGCCGCTGTAACCGGTCGATCCATCCTTGGACTGGCCTACCTCACGACGGTCGGCAGCCTGGTCGGCTTCACCACGTACGTGTGGCTGCTGCGCGTTGCGCCCCTGCCCAAGATCGCGACCTATGCCTATGTCAACCCGATCGTGGCCTTCGTCCTGGCCGGGCTGCTGCTGGGCGAGACGATCGAGGCGCGGACCGCCCTGGCCGGGGCGGTGATTGTCATTAGCGTTGCCCTGATCGTGACTGCTCGAGGTCGGCCGAGCCGCGGGCCTGATCCCGCGACCGCGAGTGCCGATCCTGCCGGGGCCCATTGATCCGGCCGAGGTGACCTCCCCCTAACGTCGCCGCCGGGCATGGGCTCACCCCGCGTCGGTCCGTTCGAAGCCCTGGGCCGGCCAGGGCTCACAGCGGAGGGACCGGTCCTCCCGGTACCCCAGGGCGTAATCGGCCTGGATCAGGGTATGGAGCTGGCTCGTGCCCTCGTAGATCACGGCCGCCTTCGAATTGCGCAAGTAGCGTTCGACGGGGAATTCGTTCGAGTAGCCGTTGGCACCGTGGATCTGGATCGCATCGAGCGCAGCCTGGACCGAGTGCTCGGTGGCATGCCATTTGGCCAGGCTTGTCTCGCGGGTATTGCGCAGCCCCCGGTTCTTGAGCCAGCCGGCGCGCCACACGAGGAGCCGGCCGATCTCGGTCCCGGCCGCCATCTTGGCAATCATCTGCTTGACCAGCTGGTGCCGGCCGATCTCAGCGCCGAATGTCTGACGCTCGTGGGCGTACTTGAGGCTCGCATCGAGACAAGCCTGGGCGAGGCCCACCGCTCCCGCCGCCACGGTGTAGCGGCCCTGGTCGATCGCGCTCATCGCGATCAGGAAACCCTCGCCTTCCTCGCCCAACCGGTTCTCAACCGGGACTTCGCAATTCTCGAGATTGACGATGCCGGTGTTCCCGGCATGGATGCCGAGCTTGCCGTGGAGGGTGCCGGTCGCCAGTCCCTTGAAGCCTCGCTCGACGATGAAGGCCGTCACCCCGCGATGCTTCTTCGCTCGGTCGACGGTCGCGAAAACGAGGAAATGGTCGGCGATATCGGCCAGGCTGATCCAGATCTTCTGGCCGTTCAGCCGATAGACATCACCGTCGCGCCGGGCGGTGGTCTGGAGCGCGCCAGCGTCGGTTCCCACTCCCGGCTCAGTCAGGGCAAAGGTGGCCAGCTTCTCGCCGCGAGCCTGCGCCACGAGGTACTTCTGGCGCTGCGTCTCGGTCCCCCACTGGAGCAGCGTGAGCGAGTTCAGCCCGACGTGCACGCTCTGGACAACCCGGAAGGCGGTATCGGCCCGTTCGAGCTCCTCGCACAGGAGGGCGAAGCTGATGTAGTCCATGCCCAACCCGCCGTACGCCTCCGGGATCGGGGCGCCCAGGAAGCCGAGCTCGGCCATCCGTGAGAAGACCTCGGGATGCGCCTCGCCGCGGCTGTCCCAGTCCCGGATATGGGGCAGGATTTCGGTCTCTGCAAACGCCCGGGCGCTGGCCTGGACCAGCCGGTTCTCAGCGCTTAGCCCGAAGTCGATCACGAGGGTTGAACCTCCGGGGAGTGGGACCGGAACGTGGCCATTGTGCATCGCCAACAGGCCGATCGTGGCCGGGCGCCCCGCGACCGGGACGGCGGTCCCAGCCGCGAGCCGGTATCCTCGCTGGATGGACCCCATGCCGCCCGCCGCCTCGATCGCTCCGACCGGTGCGGACCTGCGCGCCGTGGCTGGACCGAACCTGACGCCCGTCCTCGGCCGCTACTTCGAGCGTAGCTGGAGCCACGGGATCGGCCATCGCCTGTTCGACACGGACGGCAAGAGCTATCTCGACTTTGCCAACGGCATCGCCGTCTCGGCCCTCGGCCACCGCCACCCGGCCGTGACCAGGGCAATCCATGAGCAGGTCGACCGGCTGATCGTGCCGACCGCCGCGATCGGCTACGCAGAACCAGTCGTTCGCCTGGCAGTGGAGCTCGCGGCAACCTTCCCCGAACCGCTCGACACGGTGATGTTCCTGAACTCCGGGTCGGAGGCGATCGAGGCGGCCCTCAAGCTTGCCCGACGGACCACCGGCCGGGCCGGGATCGTCGCGTTCCGAGGTGGCTTCCACGGCCGGACGCTGGGCGCGGCCTCGGTCACGAGCTCTGCCCTGAATTACCGGGTGGGCTATGAACCGCTTCTGCCCGGCGTTCATCTCCTGCCGTTCCCGGCCGCCTACCGCGATTTCGACGGCGACGAGGAGCGAGCGACCGCGGTATGCCTCGCTGCGCTCGATGCCCTCGTCCGGACGACCATCCCGGCCGAGGGCATCGCCTCGATCCTGATCGAGCCGATCCAGGGCGAAGGCGGCTACACCCCGGCTCCCGCCCCGTTCCTGAGGGCCCTCCGGGCGTTCAGTGCCGAGCACGGCATTGTCCTGATCGCAGACGAGGTCCAGACCGGCTATGGCCGGACCGGCCGGATGTGGGCGTTCGAGCACTCCGGCATCGTGCCCGACGTGGTCTGCGTGGCCAAGGCCATCGCCAACGGCCTGCCGCTGTCGGCGATTGTCAGCCGGCGCGATCTCCAGGAACGCTGGGACCGGGGCGCCCACGGCAGCACATACGGCGGCAACCCTGTTGCCTGCGCCGCGGCGCGAGCCGTGCTGGCCACGATCCACTCGGAGCAGCTCGTCGAGAATGCCGCCGCCCGGGGGGCCGAGCTGACCCGCGGCCTCCAGGCGATCGCGGCCGAGGACCCTCGAATCGGCGACATCCGGGGGCCCGGCCTGATGATCGGGATCGAGTTCGTCAAGGACCGCCGAACGAAGGAACCCGACGAAGCGCTCGTCAGCGCGCTCGTGGCCGGCTGTGCCGATGCGGGCCTGCTCGTACTGTCGTGCGGCCGCGACCACAACGTCATCCGGCTGATCCCGCCCATCGATGTCAGCCCGGCGGAAGTCGGCGAGGCGCTCGGGATCCTCGATCGGACACTGGCTTCCGTGCTCGGCTAGCTGTGGTCTCCAGGGACGTTGCTGACAGCATCGAGGGGTGATTGACCGCCGAGCGCGGTGTGGGGTCGTCGCTGATTGTAGAAGTCGACGAACAGGGGTAGGGCGGTCACACGCTCGTCGTTCGTGCGGTATGGGCGGCCGTACGCCCACTCGCGCAGCAGGGTCTGGATGAGCCGCTCGGCCTTGCCGTTCGTCTGTGGTCGAAACGGCCTGGTCCGCTTGTGCCTGGCGCCAAGCCCATCGACGGCCGTCCGGTACGTCGAGGACCGATAGGCACTGCCGTTGTCGGTCAGGACCCGCTCGATCCGGATGCCGAGGCGAGCGAACTCGAGGGCCGCGGTCTCGAGGGCTGCCACCGCCGAGGCGCCGGACTCGTCGGGGACCGGGACGACGACCGCGTAGCGGCTGGTGTCGTCGATGACGACTTCGAGATGGTCGTAGCCGATCCGGCCATGCCCTCGCTTCGTGCCGCCACCGCGACCGAGCGCCCGCCAGCCGCCGCCGTCAGGGATCCGTCCGAGCTTCTTGTGGTCCTGGTGAAGCAGCGCCCCGGGATGGCAGGCGACATAGCGGATCGGTGCGGTCGTCACCTTGTCGGCATCGCCCAGCCGGCTCAAGCCATGCCTCACGAGCACCCGATGGACGGTCGAGGGCGGTCGGCCCAGCAGCGGCCCGAGCCGGTCGGGTCCGTACCGCCAGGTTGCTCGGGCGGCCAGGATCTCGGCCTCGGCGGCCGGATTCAGCCGACGCGGTGAACGACGCGGTCGGGATGAGCGGTCCTCGAGCCCGCGGTCGCCTTCCGCTCGATGCCGGCGGACCCACTTGTATGCCGTCGCCCGGCTGATCCCGAACTGTTCGGCGACGTGCGCTGCTGGCCAGCCCGCCGCCACCCGGGCGATGAGGAGCTGACGACCGAAGACGGTCAGACGGGCCCTAGGATGTGCCACGAGAGTCTCCTGCTTGGCTTGGTGCTCGACACCCCAAACCCTGCAGCGGGACTCTCATCTGTCAACAACGTGTGTGGGGGCTACAGCTAGGGCAGCCGGACGTGCGCCGCGGACAGCAGCGAGCGCTCGCCGGCGGGCGAGCGCTCGAAGACGATTCTGGAGCTGGGCGACGCCCCGCCGGGACTAGCGGTTGCGGGCGAGGAAGGCCATCACGTCGTCGAGGCGAAAGCGTCGGTCGCCCCGCTTACAGACACGATAGAAGGGAAGCTCGCCGCGGTCCCCGAGTCGCTTCACCGTGTTCACGTGCAGGTGGAGCATCTCGGCAACTTCGCTCGCGGTAAGCATCGGTCCCAGGTCAGTGGCCGCCATTGATGCCATCGGTCGAGTTTGCCTCACGTCGGTGCGTCTTCGGCCGTTCCGGGCCCGTCCGGTTGTGACGGGTAGAGTGCGGCCTGCTGCTGGGCGGAGCGTACGGGTTGGCCATGTTCACCGCCAAGCCGTACGTTCGTCCCGTCCGGGAGTACCACGGGGCAAGTGGCGTCCCCGGCAGGGGCCGGGGCCACAAGCACCCACTATCCGGATTCCGATCGTTGGTCGGGAGGACTGGCTGGATGCCGAGCGAGATCTGGCGTGATCGCCGTACGGCGGGTACTCGAACTCGCGGCGCAGCCGGCAGGCGACTTCGGGCAGGCCCAAATCACGGCGTCCCCGAGCCGGGTCCATGCGACGAGGACGACCTTCACCGTTCCGAATCGCTGCTGGCCGCTCTACATCCGGGCGAGGAGCTCGGCCTTCTTGGCCTCGAACTCTTGGACCGTCAGCACACCGCTGTCGCGGAGCTTGCCGAGACGCTGGATCTGGTCAATTGGATCTGGAGCTAATGCTGTCGGCGCCTTTTTCGCGGGCTCCAATCGGTACGTCACCGTCAGGAAGCCCTTCGGCCGGATCGATGATGCAAATACCCCGATCATCAGGACCCTTCCGGCGCCCGGTCGACCCTCGGCCCAACTCTGGGAGATCGGGACGTAGCCTTGAACAGCTAATTCCAGGGCGTGTTTCGCGTAGACCTCGCCCGCGTCAACTTGCGTCCGACCCGGGTAGCTCCAAACGATGATCGGGACTGGAGCCTCCTTCGTGTACGTCACCAGTAGCCTGCCGAGCAGCTCACCCGGTTTTGGTGAAGCCCAGCGTTGGTCGGTCGGCGAATAGCCGTCGAGGTCGAGGTCCGCGGCGTCCTCCTCGAACAAGGCAACCGCGTCGGATTGCTGTTTGTCCTCGTAGATCCGGACGAAAGTGTCTAGCGGACCATCGACGTCTCTGGCGGGGTTCTTCCGATAGGTCGCCGTCAGTGCTGTAGCTTCTCGCACGACCGACACGACGTAGCCATGTTCCTCGAAGAGTTCGGCCTCGTCTCGGTAGTCCTCGCGACCACGATCGCCTGGATGGTAGGAACGCGGGACGAGGGGAGTTGCCCAACCTTGGGTGATGCTTGCCAGCTCGACTTCAAGGGGGTCAACCTCGACGAGCCCGGGTTCAAAGCCCTCCGGATTGCCACCGTCCGTCGACCGATGCTACTCCTCGTCCATTGGGAGGACGACGGTTGGGAATGCTCGAACGCGTGATCGTTTGGCAGACCTTGTCGTTCGAGCAACGGGATGCAGACGGATCAGGGATAGATCCGGCGCCCCTGCCCAGCTAGCTTTGATGCATGACCGAGCAGACCCTCCTCACGCCCAAGAAGAAGTCGAAGGGTCTGAGCACGCCCTGGATCAATAGGATTACGGGCCACGGCGATGTCGACCCGGCCGAGCTGATCGGCAACCCATTGAATTGGCGCACCCATCCAAGCGGGCAGGCGAAATCGCTGGCTGCCGCCCTCGGCCAGGTTGGGTGGGTGGCCCCAGCCACAGTAAATCGGACCACCGGGCGGCTCGTCGATGGCCACTTGCGGGTCGAGCTAGCCGTATCCCGGGGCGAACCAACGATCCCCGTAACCTACGTCGATCTGTCCGAGGAGGACGAGCGCCTCGTACTGGCCAGCCTTGATCCCATTGGCGCTCTCGCGACGGCGGACGCCTCCAGGCTGGCCGCGCTGCTCCGGGACCTGACCGCGAGCGACGATGGCCTGCAGGAATTGCTCGATGATCTGGCCGACAAGAACCACATCCGCCAGCTTGGATTAACCGACCCAGATGACCTCCAACCCGAGGCCGATGAGGCCGAGATCTACGTCCGGCCTGGCGACCTTTGGCTTCTTGGCGAGCATCGCCTGCTCTGCGGTGATGCGATCAACCCGGACGACGTCGCCCGGCTACTCGATGGGGCCGAACCGACCCTGTTATCTACCGACCCACCGTACGGAGTAAGCCTCGACCCAACGTGGCGGGATGGCGTCTACAACGCCCTCGGTCCGGCCGAACGACCGTATATGCGGATCGATGGCCAAACCGACAATAACAACGCCACAGGGGCCAACGTGGCGCCACACGTGCGTACCGTTGGCCATCAGAACACCACCCTGAGCGGCGACACAAGGATCGATTGGTCAGAGGCATTCGAATTAGTCCCGAGTCTGACCGTCGGGTACGTCTGGCACGCCGGCGTTCATGCAGGAGAGGTGGCAGCAGGGTTGGAGCGGATTGGCTTCAGCATCGTGAGCCAGATCATCTGGGACAAGGGCCTCTTCGCGATGGGTCGATCTTGGTACCACTGGGCCCACGAACCATGCTGGGTCGTCAGGAAGCCCGGATCGAAGGTCCCGTTCCTCGGCGAGCGCAATCAGGCCACGGTCTGGCGGGCGCCGAGCCCGAAGATGATCATGGGCGGGTCGGAGGAGGAGAAATTCGACCATCCCGCGCAGAAACCGGTCGTCCTTTCCGAGGCGCCGATCCGCAATCACCTCCGAGCCGGCGAGGCAGTCTTTGATCCGTTCTTGGGTAGCGGGACAACACTGATCGCTGCCGAGCGCCTCGGCCGGCGGTGCTACGGGATGGAGATTGACCCGAAGTACGCCCAGATCGTGATCGCCCGCTGGGAGGCGTTCACCGGTCGCAAGGCGGTTCGAGATGACTGAGCGCTCGGCAGAATCGGCACCTACGAGGGTGCTCAAGGTCGACTGGGCTGGGCGCTTCCTTGAGGTATTTCGCTCGACCTGCAACGTTCGGCTTTCAGCAGATGCCGCCGGCATCGATCGGGATACCGCCTATCGGCGCCGGCAACGAGATTCGAAATTTGCCGGACTCTGGGCACAGGCCGAGCAGGATGGGATTGACGTTTTGGAGGCGCAGGCACGGGCGCGGGCTTTGTCGCAGAGCGACACCCTCCTGATCTTCCTGCTCAAAGCCCATCGCCCCGAGGTCTATCGGGAGCGGGTTGATATCAGACTCGACATGAAGATCGAAGCTCAGAGGATTGCTCGTGACCTCGGCCTGTCTGCTGACGGCTTGATCGCGGAGGCCGAGCGGATTCTCGAACTGAGCGGCCTGTGACAGACCTTCGACGCCTGGCTCCAGCCGATGCTCGGACTCTGCTCGCCCTTGCCGGATCAAGCCTGCTGGCCAAGCGACAGAACGCCGGGCCGGAAGAATGGATCTCGATTGAGGGGCCGGAAGCTACCGACGACGCGCTCCGGGATGCCACCCACAGAATCCTGGTTCAGAAGCGTCGGGCCTTGGGGATGGAACCCGTCGACCTGACGTATCTGGTCGAGCCTGGTCGATGGCCCGACCAGCCTCTTCCGGCGGCCGAGATCCGGCCGTACACTAAAGAATTAGCTGGGGCTAACGTCCGGCTTCACCAGCGCCGCCCTGTGGCGATTGGATGACAGGTGGTAGGCGAGATTCGACTCCGACCCCCCGCAGACCGCACAGATCGACCGCGTCGCGCGTTCTTGAGTTGGATTGATTTCAGCGAAATGCGCAATTCACGCCGCAACGAGGCAATTGAGAACAGCTTTGCGCTCTGATCATGGGCGATGAAGCACGACCGTCCACCGGCCACGGGTCCGCGGTCATGCATGGAGGGCGCACTCATGAAAGGCCAAGCGAGCGCATCGAAGCCCGGCTCGAGTGGGCGCGTCGTCGTATCGAGCAAGTAGAGACGGAAGTCCAAGGGCTGAAGGCGGACGGCGGCTTGTACGACGTGGTTCCCGAGCCGCAGGGCGACGGACATACATACCTGTACCGCGCTCATGTGCGCCGCCCAATCCCAGCGGACCTCGGTTTCATCGTCGGGGAGTGTATCCACGAACTTCGCGCCACGCTCGACAACATCGCGTGGGCGCTCGTGAGCGATTATCGCACGCCGTATTGGCGGCTGGCTTTCCCCGTGTGCCAAACCGAGGCTAGCTTCAGGAAAATCGCCCTGGATCGTTTTGCGGGCATACCGCAGGGCGCCCTCGACATCATCGACGCGGCACAGCCTTACCACAGTCCGAAGGCGACGCGCGGCGCCCACTGGCTAAACCTTTTGGACCGACGTTGGAATCGGGACAAGCATCGATCGCCGGTCGTGGTCGGGATGTTGCCCCTTGGCACGGCCTTCTATTTCGACGAGCGCCCGACCGATACCTGGATTGTTACCGGCACTCCCATCGAAGAGGGCATGGTCGTGGGCGGCATAACGCTCGCGGCAGGCCAGAAGACAGATTTCCAGGCCGTATTCACCTTCCAAGTAACCTTGGATGAAGAGGGAACGACCACGCTGGCGCGGACCCTCCCGGGCGTACTGCAAGCGAACTACGGCCTGATCCGACTCAGCGTATTCGAGCGCCTCCGACCGTTCTTCAAGTAGCGCCGGACCAGACCGAGCTGCGCTCAGGGCGCGACCTCCCGGCGGGGTATCGCGAGGCCCGTGTGCGGAACTCCAAGACTGAGCTCCTACGGAGCGCGAGCGCGAGCGTGAGCGTTCTTGACGGTCAACCCAACAGCCCTGTTGACAGCCGTGTTGCTTATGGATCAGCCGTGCTAGCGTCTGCGTCGGGAGGCAGGCCTGGATGGCACCTAACGTGAGCCGAACGTGTCCTCACTGCGGCAAGGTCGTGGCGGCGGATCGAAAGTGGCTGTGCGCAGCAATCATTGCGGAGAGGACATTCGCCCAGTCGAGGTTCGGGGCCCACCGCCTGTCGCAGATTGGGTCAAGTTCTGCGCGGCATGTGGGCAGCCTCGCGACTCGGCATCTGCGTTCTGCGCCCATTGCGGTGCTCCATTCCCAGAGCCTTCTGTACGCCGTCAGCCTGAACTCAGACCGACCGACGGGACGCGAAGCTCGGGTTCGAGTCCACTGGCGACTGCCATATTGGTCGTCATCTTCCTTGGCATCGCCGTGTGGTTCTTCACTGACACACAGTTCGGGCTCGGGCTTAGGTGCCAGTACCTCCACGACCTCGGAGCTGTGCTCCGCTAGACAACTTTGACCCGTCGGCCCGGCCACTTTGCCCACGGCGTCCCACCACGTCGCCGGCGCACAATCCGAACAGTGAGTACCCGAAGCGGAGGTCACGGTGCGGGTAGAAGACATCGAAGTCCACGCCGGCGAACCTGATAGGCCCTATCGGGTCCTGGGCCCGATCAAAGCGTGGGTCAGTGGCCGCGCCATCTGGGCGGCAACGCCGTCAATCGAGACAGGCAACTCGAAGCTGCGCGAGACAGCGCTCAAGATGGGGGCAAACGGCGTTATCCACACGACCTATGGTCATGGCCCCGTCGGGCTCGGCAAGGGATACCACGTCCTCTACATGACCGGTACGGCAGTCGTATTCGAGTCGGACACCGTCAAGTGCCCCTATTGCGCAGAGTTGATCAAGCGGGAGGCGCTGATCTGTCGCTTCTGTGGACGCGATGTTGCCGACGACGGGTCCGAGGAAGCCGACGAAGGGCGGGCCTATTTCGCCCGCCTCGAAGCCAAGTTGTCGCGAGCAACGCGTGGATGGACCGCGTCCGAGGTGGTCCGCACCTACAAGCGCGGTCCGGACGGGGATGAGGACTACGAAGACGATGCGACCGTCTTCGAGGGGCACGGCTACGTCGGTTCAGCCGAGCGCGACGGCCCCACCCTAACCGCTACCTTCAGGATTGACGCACGACGATGACCTGGCTCGAAGCTTGGCAGCCGAAGGCTGGTTTCACGTCATTCGAAGCGCCTGGCTGGCCCGGACCCGGCTGGCAGCGGCGAGCGCCACGAGGAGATATCGACAGCAGGCCAAATCGGCACTGAACCGTACTGAGAATCGTGGAGACTCTGGGCCCCGAATTCCGCGGGCACCTCACCCGCCGCGACGAAGGCCCCCAAGCCCGCCGCCGGGAAGCCCGCACCCATCACCCGCACCCATCACCCGCGCCCGTCCACCCACGTCCCCGCTCAGGCACACATCGCCGCACTCGTCACGGTTGAACCCAACACGAAGGTGTAACGCCACCATCCACGAGGCTCGATGGACCAAACTCCGTCGGGCCTCGGTTCATGTGACGGGATCTCCTCGGCGTCCGATCAGCGCACTCCGGGGCGTCGCGGCCCGCCTAGACTGACGCCATGATTTGCCCGTTCTGCTCCATCGAGATGCACCCGGTCCCGACGACACGAGGCATTCACGGCAGCGGGAACCGGATGTACTACAGCGACCAGGGCGGCGAGAACCATCAGGTCGAGGCAGTCGCCTGTCCGAAGTGCGCGGGCGTCATCCTGACCCACTCCGACCTCGGGTACGAAGACGGCCCGGAGCCTGGCACCGCCACCCAGCTCATGCTGAACGAATTCGTGCTCCTGCCCCGCGTCTCGTCGCGGCCCCCGCTCCCGCCCGAGGTCCCCGAGCCGTACCGCGGGCTCTACTCGGAGGCCGCGCTGATCCTCCAGGACTCGCCGCGCGCGAGCGCCGCCCTGTCCCGCCGCTGCCTCCAGCACCTGCTCGGCGAGCAGGCGAAGGCCCCGAAGTCGGACCTCTTCAAGGAGATCGAGTGGGCACTGACCAACGCCGGGTTACCGGGCTACTGCACTGAGTCGCTCCACGAACTGCGCGTCATCGGGAACATGGCCGCGCACCCGAACAAGTCGACCGCGACCGGCGACTACCTTGAGGTGGAGCCCGGAGAGGCCGAGTGGACCCTCGACACACTCGCCACCTTGTTCGGCTTCTATTTCACCGAGCCGGCTCGGACGGCCGCGAGGAAGGCTGCGCTCGCGGCCAAGACTGGGCCGCCCTGAGCCTCCCTTCCGACCAGTCCAGTCAGGGGCGACGCGGCCTCGTATGCTCTGTGTATGGCGAACGATCTCAATACCCTCTACTACGGCGACATCGTGAAGGTCCTCTCAGAGCGCCTGGGCCGACGCGCCCCTGCGAGCGTTGGTCGCGTGCGACTACGCCTCTTCGCCCTGCACCAAGTCACTACGAAGCGAGGGCCGACTGATGCCGAACAACAACCTCTGGAACGCCAAGAACGCGAAGAACGACGAGTTCTACACGCAATACGCGGACATCGAGAAGGAAATGAACGCCTATCTCGAGTTCGACCCGGACGTGTTCCGCGGTAAGGCGGTGCTCCTACCATGCGACGACCCCGAGTGGAGCAACTTCACGAAGTACTTCGCACAGAATTTCGAGCGCCTCGGACTCGCGAAGCTCATCAGCACGAGCTACGCGCCCAGCGCAGCGATGTACCACAGGCAGCCGACGCTCTGGGAATCAAGTAGCCCGCTGTTCGATCCTGAAAAGACTACGGTCAACGGGAAGACCTTCACCCTCAGCCGAGACGTGTCCGGTGACGGCCGGATGAATGTCAATGACCTCGAGTGGGAGTACCTCGCGGGCGACGGCGACTTCCTAAGTGAAGAGGTGACAAGGCTCCGTGACGAGGCGGACGTCATCATCACCAACCCGCCGTTCTCTATGTTCCGCGATTTCCTGGCGTGGACGGTCAAAGCTCACAAGAAATTCGTGATCATCGGCAACATGAACGCCATCACCTATAAAGAGGTGTTCCCGCTGATCAAGAGCGATCGTATGTGGCTCGGTGCGACCGGGAACGGCAGTGACATGGTCTTCGGCGTTCCACCGGGCGCGGTGGTCGCCGCTGCGGATAAAGAAAAGGCCGCTCGCCTCGGGTACGTTGGCGATTACACGAGGCTTGGCAACTCCTGCTGGTTCACGAACCTCGACCACGGACGTCGCCACCAACCCCTCCCACTTATGACCATGAGCGACAACCTGCGGTTCAGCAGGCACAAGGAGATCAGGGGCAAAGCGGGCTACATGAAATACGACAACTACGACGCCATCGAGGTCCCATTCACCGACGCGATCCCGAGCGACTACGAAGGCGTGATGGGCGTCCCAATCAGTTTCCTCGATAAGTACTCACCCGAGCAGTTCGAGGTCTTGGGAGCTACGCAGCGCGGATGTCATGATGCCGTTCCCGATACTGTCAAATACGACGACTACTGGGAAGTGCGTCAAGACGGCAGCAAGACTGGCTCCTCTGGTGGAAAGACGAACGAGAACGCCAACCTGGCCGGAAATGACGGGAAGAAGAACTACTTCATCAACAAGGATGGGCGAGTCATACAGTCGGCCTACCAGAGAGTCTTTATCGGGCATCGGAGGCCCGTCGGATGAAGACAGAGCTTAAGCAATACACCGTTCGCCAGATCTGTGATGGGTTCGTCTATAACGCGCTGGAGGGGCGCGGCCTGTTCGGGCTCGCGGGCAGGCTGACCATCCAACCCGAGTACCAGCGCAACTACATCTACGCGGAGAAGGGCGGCCGCTTGGAGATTGCCGTCGTCAAGTCGCTTCTGGCTGGATATCCGCTCGGCTTGATCTATTTCAACCACGTCGGCGACGACAGGCACGAGGTACTAGATGGGCAGCAGCGCATTACGAGCTTCGGGCGCTACGTCACGGGCAAGTTCGCCGTCAAGGACGAGCTCGGGATGGAACAGTACTTTGGCGGTCTAGCCGCCGATAAGCAGCAGAAGATTCTCGACTCCGAGATCCTCGTCTACGAGTGCAGTGGCACCGAGAGTGAGATCAAGGAGTGGTTCCGCACGATCAACACCGCCGGAGTGCCGCTAAACGATCAAGAGCTGCTAAACGCCGTTTACTCGGGACCCTTCGTCACCGCCGGCAGGCACGAGTTCAGCAACAGCCAGAACGCGAATGTCCAGAAGTGGAGCGCCTACGTCCGGGGCGTGGCGAACCGCCAAGACTTCTGGGAGCGGGCTCTCGAGTGGGTGAGCAAGGTCAACGTTGCTGATTACATGAGCCGCCATCGCAACGACCGCGACATCAGCGAGGTCAAGGCCTACTTCAACGCCGTCATCGACTGGGTTGCGACCGTCTTCACGAGCGTCGAGAAGGAGATGCGCGGACTGGAGTGGGGCCGCCTCTACGAGACCTACCACCGACACCCCTATGACGCGGACAAGGTGGCCGAACGAGTCCGTGCGCTCTATGCCGACCCGTTCGTGAAAGATCGTAAGGGGATCTTCGAGTTCATCCTCGGCGGCGAGACAGACACCAAGCTCCTCCAAGTGCGCCTCTTCGACGAGGTTACCAAGCGTGTCGTCTACGAGGAGCAGACGGCGAAAGCTCAAGCGACGAGCGTCTCGAACTGCCCGCTCTGTGCCGTTGGCAACGCCTCGAACAAGGTCAAGATCTGGGGGCTCGCCGAGATGGACGCCGACCATGTCGCCGCGTGGAGCAACGGTGGGTCTACGTCGAAAGAGAACTGCGAGATGCTCTGCGTGACGCACAACCGCGCGAAGGGCAATCGCTGACCCGGTCCCTTGGGCCGCAAGGCGGGACGTGCACGCTCTTACATCTTGTGGCCGCGCCTGCGGAAAATCGTTCGACGCGACCGAGCGCGGGCACATCGAGGCATAACCCCCGTCAAGGGTCCTGTCTCCCGGGTTCCATCAATACGACGAACCATACGTGTGTACCAGGTGACAACGCTGTGGTACTCGGCGCGCTTCTTGCCGCCGGCTCCACGATCCCTCCCCCTCAAGTTCCAGCGTCGCGCTTCTGCGTCTCGGCCAGTCGCTTCCGACTCTCGTTATGGGCGTTCAGCCCGTCGCTCATCGACGCCATCGGGTCGACCCCAGGTCGATCCTGCTTCCGACGCTGGCGACCAGCTTCCCGAACAGCTTGCCGAGCACTATCTAATACAGCCATCCGTGCGCTGACCGTCGCTTCGTCGCCCTGGTCGCGCGGCACGTAGTACCGCTGCTCCACGAGGGCATCGGGAAGGTACTGCTGCGAGATGTCGTCGCCCTCGAACTCGTGCGGGTTGCGGTAGCCGACACCGTCGCCGTATTGCTTCATGGCCGGATGACCCGCCGTCCGGAGATGCGCCGGGACCGGCAGCGATCCGTAACTTCAACACGTCAGGCATCGCCGCGGCATAGGCGCGACCTGTGCGACGTGCGGCGACCGCGATCCGCTCCCGATCGTCTACGGGCTGCCGTCGCCCAAGGGTATGAGAAGGCGCGACGGGGCGAGATCGCGCTTGGGGGCTGCTCCGTCGAGTTGACATCACCTGATTGGCGCTGTCGCCGATGCCGGCGCGAGTGGGCCGATGGCACGATCATGGCGCGGCTCCTGGTGAGCCTGCGCCCTCGGGCGAACCGGGACTGAGGGAGCCGATCGAAGGTTTCTGCTTCCCTCGCGAGGTCTACGCGCTTCGCGCGATCTCCCGAGCGACGGTGACCCAGAAGCGCTGATGCTCAGGTCCGTCGTCGAGGCCCTCGACGGAGGTCTCCCATACACGGTCGCACGACGCTTGATCGATGCCATCGACCGTGACATCGACGGTCGTTCGACGGTCTGGGCACAAGACGTATGACAACACTCACCCGCGGATGATTGAGGCGCGGCAGCCACGGGTCAAGAGGTCATTGGGTCCGGTTCCAGTGGAGTCAAGCGATCAGGCGCATGCGCCGCCGTGCCCTGACGTTCCAATTGGCTAGGCCCGGCGGCTGGCGCCGCCGCGAAACCTGTCGGCCAGACTCGCGCGGCGACGATACCGTCGTTAGCGACCTTCTGCCTCCCGCACCTCCCATGAATAAGCGTCTTCAGGGTGCATGTCACCGTCACCGTCACACCACCACGAGCGGTCCAATGCGCTCGCGCAGGCATCGTGGTAGGTCTTGGCGGAGGTGCGTTGGTGGTGCTCGTTGCACTCGATTACCCAACGGCGGTCGGACTCCGACCTTACCTTCGCACCACGGACCGACGTGTCGTAGATCGCTGCCATGTCGAGTCCGTGCCAGCGAACCCGACGTTCATAGCGGCGTTGGCTGGGCTCCCAGTTCGGATCCGAGTGGTGTCGCATTCTGTGCAGCCTCGCGCTCGGGGATCGGAAGCAGTAGCCGCGACAGTAAGTCACGCTGAGGGCGCAGGCAATGCCTACGTGCCGCCACGTCGTACCCCCCAAGCTCCTGCATCAGCGGGCAGGTCAGGCATCCGGCCCCCACCCTGGCCGCCTCGGCGTCGCACCACGAGGACCGACCATCGCCCCCGTCTGCCGGTCCGTCTCGCGAACGTCTCACCGTGACTGCTGAGCTGTCACAGCCTGCGGCCTACACTCCCCTCGGCATCCCAGTGATGCCACCTATCAAGAGCGCCTGAGAGCCCCGGCTCGAGGACGGCGCGGCAACCGATCGGCATTCCTCAGGCCGCCACGGTGCCCCAGCCGGGTGCGATAGGAGTCGAGGAATGCTCACCTACGCCTGGGCTGGCTATGGCAGCCTGCCTGCCTTCACCGGCTACCCGTACCTGGTCACCCGGATCGGGGCGTGCGCGCTCCGTCATCTTGCGATCGTCCCGGCCGACTGGTCGCGCGACCGTCTGCTCGAGCTCCTCGAGCGGCAGGCATCCACCAACCAGATGTCGACTTGTCTCGTCCTGGGGCCGGCCGATGCCCTCTACGTCGACGTCGACGTCGACCGCGATCGTGACGAGACTGGGGCACCGACTGCGTCAAGGATCGTGCCGAGCGGGATGCCCGTGATCGAGCGGATCCTCCTGCCGGTGGACGTCCCGGAAACGCCGGAAATGGCCGGACGGCGGATCGACCTGCGCCTCTTCGCCGAACGCCATCGTGGGAGCGGCTACATCGTCGGGGACAATCTCGAGGGTGGCCGGGTCGCATCGCCTGAGGACCTCGCCCGATTGGCGGCTGGAGATCCAGGCGGCTCCGGACCGGGCCTCGCCGCGTGCCGAACCTGCGGCGAGCTCGCCGGCGATCTACTGCAGATCGGCGAGCCCGGGACCCGCTATCCCGGGCCGCGGGTCATCCGGGTCGACTGCAGGTGCGCGAACCACAACCACTGTGCCCGCTGCGGCGAAGCGCTGGCCGACCGCCGGTTGAGCGCCTACTTCTGGGACGGTTTGAAGCAGGGCGCCTGGTATGTCGCCGCGTACAGCGCACTCAGCCATCGGTGTCGTCGATCGGGCATCGGGCCAACCATCGGGGTTTGATGTCATCGAAGTTGTCACACCGGAACACGATCAAATGACCCGGGGCATCGATGGGCACGGAGGCTTGCCCAAGGGCTTGAGATCCGAGCTGACCGCCTCACGGACCTACAAGCGAGGCATAGATAGGCCCGTAGCAATCTGGGAGCCTGACACCCAATCGGGCGACCCGTGTTGGGCATCAATAGTTCTGAACGTTCGGCCCGGCGCACCTGAGCGACCACACGATGCGGTCATGGTGTTGCTATTTTCCGGCCCCTGAGTGATGGATGTGATCCACCAATTCAGGAGGTCCACGATGCCCCACCAGGCGCTCCCTGCCCTGCAATCCGGCGATCCATCGGTCTGGGATCAGGCCCTGTATGGGTTCTTGGTCGAGAAGGGCAACCGGTCGGGCTCGAAGAGGACCGTTGAGAGCTACGGCCGGATGCTCTGGCCATTCTTTGCCGGCACGACCCCAGACCGGGTCAAGCCAGCCGAGGTGCTGGCCTATGGCCATGGAATCGGCCTATCGGGCCGGCCACCCTCAGGAGCCACCATCGGCGCCAGGATCGCCTGCCTGAGCTCGTTCTACCGCTTCTTGATCCGGATGGGTCTCGTCGTTTCGAACCCGTGCGATGCCGTCGAGCGGCCTCGAACGGTTCAAGCACCGGCTCGGGGCTATTCGGCCGACGAAGTTCGGCGACTGCTGGCCGTGATTCCGGACTCGGTTCGAGGTCGACGCGACCGGGCGATCCTCTTGGTCTTGATCCTTACAGGGCGACGACGAGCCGAGGTGCTCGGTCTACGAGCCGCCGACCTGACCTTCGAAGGCGAGATGGCCCTCTACTCCTATCGCGGCAAGGGTGGCAAGACCGGCCGGCGTGAACTTCCACGACCTGCCTACGAGGTGATCCGGGCGACGCTGGCCGACTCTGGCAAGGATTTGGCCACGATGGACCCGCAAGAGTCGCTCTGGCAGGCGGCGGTCAGCATCCTCGGTATCACAAGCGGGTCTTTTTACGCAAGGTTCCGCCGGTATCTGGGGCTGGCTGGGTTGGCACCGACCGGGCTGCACGTACTTCGGCACACGGCGGCGAAGCTCCGCCGGGACGCTGGGGCGTCGATCGAGGCCGTTAGCTCGTTTCTCGATCACAGCTCGCTGGCCGTGACCACCGTCTATCTCAGGCGGCTGGAGGGCGAGGCTGACCGGATTTGGCCCGATGTAGCCGCCGCGATTGGAATCTGACTCGTAAGGGGGCGATAAGTGACGCGAGAGGTGGGAACGCAACTCATGCAGGTTCTTGATCGGCCCGTTCCGCTGCCAACGGGCACGCTATTCGTTCTTGAAGTAGAGAGCCTCACCGTTCACGCTGAAGAAGGTCCTACCGGAGAACCATCCCATCGCTAGACTCGTCTCGTACGACCAGAGCCAACCGTTCTCGGTTCGCCAGGCCCACGGTCGGCCATCGTTCGTGAACCATGTCGTCTCGACGTCAGACGAGAACGCAATCGGCTCGCCAGAGAGGTAGCGAACAGCCAGACCGTCGCCACCCTAGACACCTAGTTCCGTGTCGACGACCCATTCGGCCCGGGCAAGCAGCTCGTCGAACGTGACGATCTCAGGTTCGCTGACGCTCCTTCGGAAGAGTTCGAAGGACCGGATCTTATCCATGTGCGGTCCACCACCTTTCCCGAGAAGCTCTCCGAGTTGGCCAATAACCAGGTACGAGCGCGGATGGGTTAGGAATGTCATCTCGTCCGTCATCTCTGATCCATCCGCAGCGGTGCCGCGCAAGACCGCGCCGACTTCCTGCATGGCGCGCCAGACGGTTGCCTGAGCCTGAGCGATGCCTCCCACAAGTTCGGCCGAAGGTGGCCATGTCCCTGGGCGGTATTTGGGGGCCTGCAGAGGCGTCAGGTGGGTCTTGAATTCTGCAAAGGTCATCCAACGCACGACACCCGACGTGCGCATGAGCGCATCGGCCCGCTTGCCGACATTCGCGATCGACGCCCCGCCTACGATCTGTTCCAATTTGTCCTCATCCCAGGACGTGAATAGCTGACCACTTAGGCCCGTACCGAGTATCCAAGGGTTCGTCTCGAAGAACCCTTGCCATACGTCCTCGGGCCGCTTATGTGGCGTCAGCGCAACCTCAGAGTCAAAATAGTCCCGCTCGTCTAGCAGACGTTTGAAGCGTTCCACCTCGCTCCGTCTTCGTGATAGAGCGATGACGTCGCGCGCGGCCACGTCGTCCGCGATGAGGTTTCGAAATACATCCGGGTCTCTGTCGTAAATCTGCGATACGGACTCGGGAGAAGCCATAAGGTCCCGGACGAGGGCGTCGTCGAGCCGAATTCCTTCAGCGCCCTCGATAGGGATGTAGTCCAGGTTCTTGATGAGCTCGATGAACCGCCTGGCGTCCTCGCCCGTCAGCGTGACGAGGTTGTCCGCACGCGCTCCATGAACCGTTGCATTGATGCGCTGGATGATGATTTCGCTGACGTGGCCCGGTTCGCGGGAGACGATCAGTCGAACCTGCACACGACCTTTCGAGGAGGTGTAGACGAGCCACTGAGTACCTTCGCCGTCGATATCGACCTCAGTGTCGAATTCGGGGACGAAGACTTTGCGGATGAAGCGGGCACGCACTCCCACATGCCCGGCCAAGTCAAAACCCTTGGACGCGTACGTTCGGTCAACACGGCGGATCTCCGCGAATCCGCCTTCGCGTTCCGCTTGGTCCTCGCCAGAAGCAAAGGGCTCGGTCACCGCAAGTAGCCCCGGGGGAGGGATTTGGTCGACCTGATGGTAGTCGCCCGGCTGCCGCTTAGCCCCCATTCGCATATGCATCTGGCAGAAGAATCGCGGACAGACAAAGGATGCCGTTGCGGCTAGGAAGGCAGCCGGGGTCCGGCTAGGCCGACCAACCTCGATCCCGGCTCAGATCACGAGCCAGATCGTGGAATGGCGCGCTGCAGGGTTGACCCTGCGCGACATCGTCCTGCGTCTGGCCGACGAAGGCATCCCGACCGTATCTGGTCGCTCGGGCTGGCAGATCTCGACCATCCAGCGGGTGCTGAGCCGATCGTTTGAATCACCGGGGCTGACAGCACGTAGGAGCGCCGGATAAGGCAAGCCACTGGATCCCATGTTGCACCGTCCACGCCCTACGACCTGGAGCGGCATGTTGCAGCGACGCTGGGGAACTTCTGGGGGTCGCACCTCTGCCCATTGCGCATCCTGCTCACGTCCACAACCGTGCCCGGCACGAGCCGCCGGGACGGCGGGCGGCTCTGTTGTCCTCGTCCTCAGTCGGTCCGGTTCGCTACCGCGAGGCGGGCGGCAAGTCCGATCATCACGACGCCGCCGGCCGCGCTCAGGGTCTCGAGGCGACGCGGTGATCGCACGAACCACGCCCGAGCCTGGCTCGCCACGAGGGCCCAGATGCTGTCGGACACGAGCGCGATGGCCACGAACACCAGGCCGAGGAACAGCATCTGAACGGGCACCGGCTCGGCTGACCCTGCCCTCGTCACGAACTGCGGCAGCACCGCGGCAAAGAACACCGTGGTCTTGGGATTCGTGAGCCCCACGACGAACCCGTCGCGCAGTGCCCGACCGTCGCGGTATGCCAGGGTGGAGCGATTGAGCAGCAGCACAGACCGGCGCTTGCGGATCGCCTGGAGCCCGAGATAT
Source organism: Chloroflexota bacterium (assembly GCA_003152165.1). Lineage (GTDB taxonomy): Bacteria > Chloroflexota > Limnocylindria > Limnocylindrales > CSP1-4 > Palsa-1033. The sequence goes on along the minus strand of PLZO01000125.1, from coordinate 37,264 downwards.
GCCAAGTAGCCCGCACCGGCCAGCTTCACGATGGTGAAGACGAGTTCCGACTGGGCGAGGATGACGCCGAGGCCGCCGGCCACGCCCGCGGCTTGCACGTACTCGCCGGCCTCATTGCCGACGACGGTCGCCAGCGCGGCCCGCCGGCCGACGGAGAGCGCGCGGCCGATGACGAACAGCACGCTCGGGCCGGGCACGACGATGAGAACCAATGACAGGAGTGCGAAGGCGAGCAGTCGGTCGGGCGCCACGATCTCTCCTTGGAACGTGCTGGCTCATGCCAATGATGACAGGAAACCACCACCGATCCCTTCGCCCAAGGGCTCCGCGCTCGTTCTGAAACCGGGTCTTATCGGCGCGCGCCCCCCAAGCTACTCACCCCTTTCCCGAAGCGCGCTATGGTCGGATTGCGGTCGCATCGGTCACCACTTGGGCCACTCCGTCCTTGATGATCGACTCGATCTTGACGTCGTCGCTAGTCGGTGATGCCGTCGGCGTCGGGGTCGGGGCCGCTGATACAGTCGGCGTCGGAGTCGATGTTGGCGTCGGTGACGGTGCTGGGGCCGCCGCGCCCGAGCAACCGGATATCGCCACGGTCAACGCCAGAGGAATGCTCACCCATGGAGCGACGCGCCGACGGCGACCCACCTCGGTTAGTAGGGCGCTCAAATTGCCGCGGGACAATTCGTTTGCCGGAGGAAGGGTGATGCGATCAACGGGGGCTCTCGTTCGGACCCCGTTAGGTTCGACCCCGAACCCGGTCTGCCCACCATGGACGGTCCAGCAGCGCCCGTAATTTCTTCGCGGGCAATTCATTAGGGTCGAAAATAAACGCGCGTCTCAGGCTGTCCTAGAGGGTCGGAGTGGTCCCGAGATCGCAATGGCACACGTCTGTTGACAAAGGCGCGAGAATGTGGTGTCAGGACGCAACACTGGCATCGACATGCGAGGCCGCGAGCGCTGGACCATATCAGGTCAAGCGTGGGGCACGAACACGCGTCCGCGCCGCTTAACGTCGCCTTCGCAGGAAGCCCAGGGTTAGCCAGTCGAGGATAGTACGCAAGGTCCAGACAAGAAGCCGTGCAAGCCAATAGAGGATGGCCAAGGGCCATGCAATGATCAACAGGATGATCGTGATGATGCAACCGTGATCACCGCCACGATTAATGACGACCACCCTGGGACGCTTGTCGTGGCTCATGGCCCAACGCCTCCGCGATCCGCCTTCCGAGCGCTGGTTATACCACCGGCCTCAAGCGAGACGAGCTTTCCCAGAAGCAGGCCTGAGGCGACCTAGCCGCGCAGCCTGCCTCGCCCGAGGATCAAGAGCACGACAAGGACGATCACAACGACGATGACGATAGTCTCGACACTCACGGGATTTCAACGTCTCCTGATCCGTCACGAATGAGGGGCGTACCCGCCGCGGGTCAGCGCAACGGGTAACTCGGTCTTGATTTGGTCCGAGCTACCAGGTCTTCTCTTCCTTCTTGACGACAACCGTTTCGTCCTTGCGCTTGTCGTCAAGGGCACCGGCCGTCGCACCCGACGCCGCGCCGATCGCGCCACCGACGACGGCCCCGACCGGTCCCCCGACGACGGCCCCGACGACAGCGCCCCCGACCGCGCCTTCGACCGCGCCGCCAGCCTCTTCGTCACCGTGATGGATCCCCCGCTCGACCGTCTCGGTCGTGCTCGCGGGCGCTCCAGTCGTCGTCTCGGTGGTGACAGTTCTACGTTGCTCGGTCATGGTCGACTCCTACATTGGGTGGCGCGTTCGGCTCTCCGGGTAACGATGCCATATCCCATGCCGCCGCCGGCCACCCGTGCAGGGCCCAAGCATTGCAACCTCGCGCCAGTTCGAGCGTGAACCGCCGACCCCAGAACCCGCAGCCTGACCAGCCGTCTCAGGGCCATCGCTGCTGGCAACCGAGCGCCTGGGCGCACGTTGGCGTCGCCCAGCACCCGCCGTAACCCGAAATGGCCGATCGCTCTCCCGTCGCCCAGCGGACCTCGAAATCGACTCCGGAAAGCCGCCCTCGTGCACCGGGGAAGCGATAGATCCCATCGGATTGACTGGGTCGACCTTGCCCAGGGGACCAGCCTCACCATTGGGTACCCGTTCGCTCGGCGGGGCAGGGTCGCGAGTAGACTCGATGTCGGGCGAGCGCTTCTCTTGCGGGTTGGTCATGCAGCAGCGCCGCCCGCGAGATCGTCGGCTGACCGAGCGCGTGGAGGCGTCACTTCCGATCGTTGGCGCGAGTTCCGCGTCTCATCCGAATCAGCCCCCGTCTGATGCGCCCAACCGCCGGGTCGCGTCATCCAAGCATAGACGGTGAGCGCGCCGATCCCTCCCAGGAACCCAGCGAGGATATCCGTTGGGTAGTGCTCGGCGAGCACAACCCGGGCAATGGCGACGAGGGCGACGTCGAGAGCGACGAGGGCGACGAGGGCGACGCGCAGCACCAACCGCCTCGAGCTCCGCCAAGCTCGGAGGGCGATGCTCCCCAGGATCGTCAGGACCTCGAGCACGTGTCCTGACGGGTAGCTGTAGACGACTCCGGGGATCCCGTCGCCGTTGCCCGAGGGCCGTGGTCGCCCGACGAGTTGCTTGACGCCCTCGCTGCCGGCAGTCACCGCGACCAGCATCAGGACCACCACGAGCGCTTCGCGGCGGCGGTTCGTGAAGAAGAGCCAGAGCACGAACGCCAACCCGATCACAATCAGCGGGATATTTGCGCCCTGCGAGATCGTATTCCAGATGATGGGCGCGCCGTCCCAACCGTGGAGTAGGGTCAGCAGCGGTTGATCGAATGGGAAGACGACGCTCCTCGCCACAGCAACCGTCAGGAGGATCAAGCCCAGGAAGCTCAGGAGCCCGATGACGAGCAGAGCGACATCGGAGGACTGGCCTGCGAGTGAATGCGCGGCGGGGGGATTGTCGGCGCCCGGAGGGCCGCCGGTCAGCTGGGTCTCGTCACGCTCACGTGTCATCGTGCCAGACAGATTAGCGGACGGTCACGTCAGGTGGCCCCGCCATTGAGCGGCAGCGGCCTTGCAATGGCGCAACAACGTCTGCCGGTTGCGCCCTGGCCTGCCGACTCTGCCGACGAGACCCTAGCCCGCTGCGAACTCTATAGCAGTGCCTTGGATGAGGCCAAATCGACACCTCCAGCGCCGTGCACCGTCGCGCGCGACATCACGAGCCGTCAGCCGGCGTGGTGGAATCAGGAAGACGCCGCTCTTGTTCGACCTGCAGCCTGAGTCGGTACAGCGTCTCCCATTCGTCATAGGGCGCGACGAGCATCGTGAGAAGCTCGTCGATCGGCGCGAAGTCCGCCGCGACGACCGTTGGTTTGCGCGCGATCTCCGCGAGTCGGTCTTCGATCTGCTCCGATTCCTTGGCCGAGGTGAGGTAGGCATCAGCGGACGTCAGACGCCTGGCAACTGCCGCGCGCGCCTGGGAGACGAGCTCCTTGCGTCCGAGCAGCGCGACATCCGAGGGATAGACAACGATCTGGAGGCCGTCGGTCTCGAACGCGACGAGCTCGGTCGGGATCAACTCCTTGACGGCTTTCCCACCGACGGCGGCGAGCAGTCGGGGCGGGATCTCGAACCAGCCCGACGCGGGCTTCCGAACGACGGCGAGGTCGGCTTCGTGAAGGGCCGACTCGAGATCGGTTACCACGGCGTCGTACCGGCCGGCCTTGACGATCATCGGGATGTGCACACTGTCCCAGCCGTGCTGCAGACTGCAGATCTTGCGGACGAGGCCCCAGGTCGCGAGAGAGATGATCGTGAGGGCATAGACCGCGGCATACGGATAGCCAAGGAGGAGCCGGGTAAAGCGGGCGCGGCCCACCGGGCGATCCTCGGGGGTGATGAACGTGACGGTCGCAAATCCGATCGCGAGGGGCAGGAAGGCAGCCAGCCCGAGCATGATCCAGCGCAGCCACAGGTCCTCGAGGAAGGGCGCTCGCGGGACGGCGGCCAGAAGGAAGCTGCCGACCGTCGGGACGAGGACGCCGGCGAGAGCCGCGATCCAGGCCAGCGAGCCGAGCGTGATGAACGACAGTAGCGTCTGCTTCGATTGGGGGATGCGCCCGAAGAGCAGGATCGTCGCCCACGCAACGGTCATCGTGGCGACCGCGCCGATCAGCCGCCCGAAGCCGGTCAACAGCCCACTGAAGATGACCATGGCTGATCTCGCCTCGTTACTGGGCCCGGTCCGCGGAGCGTGGCGCGTGGAGCCGAGCTCCCGGGCAAACAACCCAGCTGACGATCTCAGCGATTGCGATTTTTCTGATTTCGGATCGTCGTCTTCGCGTCGCCGATCTTGCCTTGGAGTTTGCCCTTGGCCTGATCGACCTTGCCTGCCGCCTCCGTCGAACGATCTCCCGTCACCTTGCCAACGTTCTCCTTGATGACGCCCTTCGTCTGGTTCAACGCGCCTTTCGTGCGATCCTCAGCCATTTCGTTCACCTCTGGTTGAGAGAGCTAGGTCCGCGGATGCTCGACCCCACTCGAGGGGTAGGACAGCCTCCGACGGGTACGGGCCAACTCTGTCGGTTAATTGCTTGCAGAACCTCCGGGGCTGGGCCGTCCTGCATTGCGACTTTCTATCGCTGACCGAGTCGCCGGTTGGCTGGGGTCCACAAATGGGACGACATTCGGCGCCTTCCTGGATGCGGAACCTACTCGTGTGCGCTCCCCTTCGTCAGCGCTCGCGCTTGGCCGCAATCGTCCGAACTGCGGCCTTGGCCGTGATCTTGCGCGCCGCCATCCGCTGACCGAGTGCCTCGAGCTCGGAGTGGTCGAAGATCCGGCGCGCCTTGACGAACATCGAGGTCTCTTCTTCCTCGATGTGGTGCTCGACGTTCTCGCGCATCACTGTCGCCTTGGCACCCCAGGATTCCGCGCCCGGGGAGAGGTCAGTCAACTCGCCGAGCAGGTTGTCTACGACGTTATGCTCCTCGATCCCCTCGAGGACGACGTCCTTGGCCCGAGGATGGGCTTTGAGGGCGGGATAGAAGATCTCCTCCTCGATGGTTTCGTGGACGGTCAGCTCGGCCTTGATCCGATTGAACAAGTTGCGTCGGGTCACCCTTGCTCGGGCGGTGGTGGCATCGAGCCGGGTCAAGAGCGCCTTGACCTTGACGTGGTCGCGCTCGAGCATCGTGATGGCGTTCACTTCTCAATGGCTCCTTTGACGGTGAGGTGGTCCGCCGTGTCGTGGCGAACCTTGGGCGTCACGTTCGTACGCGACTGACCGGAGGCGGGGCGTCCGGGCCCGGATGCGGCGCTCGTCGGACCACCGTGTCGACGCCGGACGTGTCGGGCGGCCCAGGTCGCGGCCCAGCCAAGGGGGATGTAGCGTCCAGGCAGCAACAAGAGTCCGGCATTGGCAAGCTCCTGGACCGCCGGATGGCGGACGCCGCGCAGGACGACGCCTTGGACAGCTGTCGGGCGCAGGACACGCACGACACCTGCTGGATCGTGCAGGGCGCGCCGCAGCCCGGTGCGCAGCGTCGTGGACCGGACCGCCGCCACGAGCAGAGTCCGGGTCTCGGGCAGCGTCGCGATGCGAGCGACGCGGCCCAGCCTTCCAATCTTCACGATGAAGCCGAACCGCCCGGGTCGCTCGAAGGTTCGCCTGCCGAAGCGCGGGCATCGCCCAACGAAGCGCCGCGATCACGCCGTAGGTCGGATGCAATCTCACGGCCCTTGGCGGCCAGCCGCCCGCCGACCTCGTCCGTCACGCCTGCGGCTTTGTGGGCCGCGGGCCCGGCCGCCTCCGCCGCCTTCGCGGCCACTTCGGCCGCCCGCGCCGCGATTTCGCGCAGGACGGGGCTGGCGTACGTCGTTAGGTTCGCGAGGATCCCCTCGAGCTGGCGGATCGCCTGGTTCGGTTCGTCAGGCGGACCCTCGCTCGCCGGACCGGTCGGCACTAGGGTGGTCCCTTCGGCCCCGGCGGCATCTGCGTCGATGGCGGACAGTCGGTCCAGATCCGCACCCGCCGGGACCGACGAGGCCGGCTCTCGAAGACTGGCGAAGCCGACGGGCCCAGTGACGACGTCACTGGCATCGGGTGTCGCTGCCATGTCGCCTGGAACATCGGTGGGGGTCATGCGGAGGCTCCTTTGAGGTCGGGACAGTAATTGTCAGGGAAACGACGAGCGGGCAGGCGGGCCCGTCTGCTCATTAGATCGGTACGGAGGGGACACGAACCGCCTCGCCCGCGTAATAGCGGCCAGCCAACTGGATCTGATGCCCCACGACTGCATCGTGGGGCAGCGCTGCCCTCGTCGCCGGTCACCCGCCGGTCCTCGAGTACGAGACCCAGTTAGGCTCAGGGTACGCGACTGCGATGGCAAGTCCGCGGGGGACTCGTATTGGTCCGCAGATCGACTAGCTTCTTGCTGTCGGTCCGGCGCAGATGCGCCGTTCCGGAGCCTCTGTCACGTGAACTTTGGCACGATACCTCCAAGGATCTCTCGAACGGGGGTTGACGTTGCGGCCTACTGCGCACCTTCGCCAGCGTCAACCGCCTCTTCGATCGGAATGCCGCGCTCGACTGATGATTTGGCTTCGGCCATCTGGCGGCCGGCATGGACGAGCTTGTCCTCATCCCAAGCGGCGCGGATCCGCGGCCAAATGTCGTTCTCCTCGTGGGCGATGTGCTCATCCAAGGTCGAAGCCAACACGCCGACCCGCTCGAGCCACTGGGCGTCGGCCGGGTCGAGGGCGTCGATCTCGGCCATGAGCGCATCTGCATCGGAGACCTGGTCCTCGTGCTCCTGCTCCCAGCGAGCAAGGACCGGGTCCCTGGAACCCGCGTCGTGAGCAACCGGGTCATAGACGAACCGCTCTTCGATCTGTTCATGGAGTTCGAGCTTGGGCCGAAGATCCGCCCAGACCCCTCCACGACCATTGGCGGGGGCCGTCTTGATGTCCTCGAAGGCCGCGTGGGCTTCGAGGTGCTGCTGCTTAAGGATGTCCAGAGCGTCCACCAGTATCCTCCTCGTGAAGCGTTCCACGGCGACCCTTCCCGGGCTTCGGGGTCACTGCAGCGCAGATAGAACGCGATGCCCAGATCGTGGGGCGACCGAGGGGTCGGCTTCCCACTTGGCTACGTGAAGTCCATTGCAGATGTGCAACAGGTCCCGGTCCGACCAATGCCTTTCGGTGGACCACGGTGACCCAGGTTCCCAAGCGACTTAGAACGGGTGCTCTCGAAGTCCCGATCACGACGTTCAGGTCCCTCTCCGACTCGCCTCGAGTCGCCCCACGAGGGCGACTCAGCTCAGATCCATCTCCGCGCCCTTAGGATGATGAGGGTGGCCGCCGCGATCGTGATGATCAAGGCGACGACGATCCAGAAGACGATCGGGTTGTCATTGGCATAAGGCGGCTTCGTGTTCATGCCCATGAAGCCCGCGATCACGCCCGTGGGCAGGAGGAGGACCGATACGATCGTCAGCGTCCTCATGACGTCGTTCGTCCGCTGGGCCGTCCGCGAGATGTGGATGTCGAACGTTCCGAGCAATGCCTCGCGGGCGGCGTCGATCGCGCCGATGGCCCCGTCGAACCGCTCTGTCGTCGCTTCGAAGCGCGGTGCTGCGCCGGTCTCGGTGACGGCCTCGAAGTCGGCACCAGCCATCGCGACCATGAGCGATCGATGGGCAACGAGAACCCGCCGGATCAAGGCGATCCGGTGGCGCAAGGCGACCATGTCATCGAGCAGGTCGCGCCGGCCGCGCGCTTGGAGGGCATCGGCGTCAAGCTCGTCAACGCGAGCGAGGATCTCGTCACTCAACTCCAGATAGCTCGTGACGAGTCCATCCATCAGGACGGTCGCGAAGTCGGCCGAGTCGATGTCCCCGAGGCTGGTGTCCGCCGTGATTCGGCTGTCGATTTCAACCAGAAAGTCGATCGGCTCGCGGTGGGCGGTCAGGACCACGTTCTTGCCGACCGCGAGGTCGAGCACGACCGATTCGTCGCGACCACCCGCGGGACGCAGGACCAGGAGTCGCGCGAGAAAGTAATCACCGTGGACGACGAGCCGCGGAGTAGGGGGCAAAGCCCACATCCGCTCGATCGCCGGTCGATCGAAGGGTAGCCATCCGAGAAACGCGCGGTCGTCTTCGGTCTCACTGGAGCCTTGGCAATCCACCCACAAGAGCTGACGATCGGTCAGCGTCTTGACCGACTTGGGGCCAAGTTCGACTCTCCGGTCCGTCCGGTCGGCGTCGAACAGACGGCTGCTGACCGCAAACGGTTGCTCGACGGCTGACGCCCGGCGCGGCTTTGATGTCGGGGTTCCAGCATCAGGCTCCCTATTCTTGCTGGGCATCATTGTTCCTCCAGAACATTGGACGGCATCGAGCTCGGTGCGCCTTCATGCGGCGACACTCAGCTCGAGCGGGCCGAGGAGTCGTGACCGGGCTCCGTCCTGAAATCGTGCATCTGGGTGCAGCTCGAACAGGGTCGGAGCGTCCCAGTCGTACAGGATGAGGGCCTGTCCGCTGACCCTTGCCAGGTCCATCGCTTTGCGCCGAGCAGGCTAGTAGCGATCGTCGTCGGCGGTGACCGCAATCATCACCCCGGCTCTCTGGTTGGTGTTGGCCATCGTTACGGACGATCCGGCGGGTCGGTCATGGCTTGCGGGCTCCGGGTCGCCATCCAGCGATGGTTCACGATCCAATCCCACGCCGGCTCCCACCATCCAGCGGTCAGCCGATCCAGACCTCGTTGGGCCGCTTCCGCCTCCCATGCGCTGACGAAATGCTCGACGCTTTCCGGGCGAATCCTGGTCTCCCTGCTCAACCGGCTCGTGAGGTCATCGCGATGAGCCGCGTATGCAATGTCGGCTCGGTTGGCCGTGCCATTGGACAGGAGGTTCGGAGAGGACACTCAAGCCCCGATGCTGGTATTGCCGACGCCCTGGGCGGGCATTGCTGCCAACTTTGCCGGGCCCGGGAGTCTGCGCTCGATCGACGATGAGGGCAAGTCGTCGAGTGGCTAGCGGGCGGAACGCAGAAGTAGCCGCCCCCGGCCGGCATCGAGGTGGCCTCAGCCGTGGATCTTGTTCTTGCCCTGCCGGCCCGTGAGCGGGACGCGGCTGAACAACAGCACACCCGGCATATCCGGCCGGCTACTGACGTAGACCTTCGCTTCAGAGGACTTGATCACCTTGGTCGCGGCTGCGCGAGCTGTCGCGGCCTTGCCGTCGTAATGCCACGGCAGCACCTGCGATGCGGCCCCCACGCTCACTTCGTTGACGAGCCGGAGGAGGTCCTCGTCCCGCGGATTGGCACGATGGCCGCGCGGGGTAGACTTCTTCTTGAGGTCATCGAGATTGAGCGGTTTGCCGACTTTGATCGTCTTGAACGCTGCCATTTGAAGCTCCTCCAGCGATCGATAGGTTGACATTAGCCGGCGCAATCGCCGGCGTATTTGCGAGCAAGCATAGGAGTGCCGATCTTCGTCCAGCTCGACCCGTGAGCTTGGGATCGAGTGCTTGCTCAACCCGCCTCAATCTTCCTCGTCCTGCGCGGTCGCCGGCGCCCGCGATCGCCTCGAGGGCGACGATTCCTAGCATTGCCGGGCAAATTCGCCCTGACGGGCTGAGTGGCCTTTTAGGACTGGCTGGCATTTCTGATTTCGGGTTTCGCCGATGCCGGCGCCAAGCGATTCTGTGACCCCGAGTTGCCTCAGAAATACCCCCACCGCTACCCCCAAGCCCAACGATCTTGGGGGTAATCCATGTAGACCAAGGGACCCGTTGGAGCGTGAAAGATGGGGTCAGAACGGGCGCGGTACTAACTCTGGATCAGGAGATCGAAGCTCGCGAATCGTTCCTCGCCAGCCAACGCCCCAACATCAAGACCAATGCCGGGCCGACGCGGCTGTGACCATCGGCGGCTTCAGCCGAACCATCCGTCCAGTTGTTGTGGGCCGATATTGGATTCATGCTCGATCCGGTGCCGCCATGCACCGCTCGGTCCTGCGCGTGATCGTCGGGCCGTGATGAGCGGAACCGAGGACTGCGATGACACAAGTCAAGACCAGACCTACCAACAACAGCCAGCCACGCCTCGGGGCATCGCGTGCGACCCCGGCATCCGCGAGGGCGTCACGCCGGGGCCCTTCGTCGGCCGACCGCCTGCTCGACGAGGTGGAGTCGGTCGCACGGATCGGTTCGTATTCGCTCGACATCTCCTCGGGACGCTGGGTGAGCTCGAAGCGCCTGGACGCGATCTACGGGATCGATGCTGGGTTCGATCGGTCCGTAGGGGGCTGGACCTCGCTCATTCATCCGGCCGACCGCGAGGCGATGGTCGCCTACTTCGCCGACGAGGTGCTCGGTCGCGCCCTGCCGTTCGACCGCCAATACCGGATCGTCCGTGCCGACACGGGCGCGGAACGCTGGGTCCACGGGCGCGGCGCGCTGGAGCTCGACAGGTCCGGGCGACCGCTGCGGATGCTCGGCACGATCGCCGACATCACCGAGCAGGTTGCGACAGAGAGAGAGCGGGCGCGGCTCGTAGAGGGACTCCGCCGAAGCGAGCGCAACCTCGCCGAAGCGCAGCGGATCTCCCACATCGGCAGCTGGGAGTGGGACCTCGCGACCGAGACCGCCCAGCGCTCCGAGGAGCTGCACAGGATCTACGGGGTCGAGCCCGGCACGATCCCCGGGACGACCGAGGTGTTCCTCGCGTTCGTTCATCCTGACGATCGGGCCCGAGTCCAGGCGTCCGAGCGGGCGGCGATCACGGGCAGCGGCCAGTATGCCCTCGACTACCGGGCCGTCCGACCCGACGGCACCGTCCGGATCATCCATGATGAGGCCGAGCTCGTCCACGACGAGCATGGCGCTCCGGTCCGGATGGTCGGCACCGTCCAGGACATCACCGAGCAGCGGGAGGCGCAGGACGCGCTCATCGCGTCCGAGCTCCGCTACGCGGCGATCTTCGAGGGCACCGCCGAAGCCATCCTCATCGCCGATCTGGCGACGGGGCGCCTCCGCTGGGTGAACCAGGCTGCCTGCGCGCTGCTCGGCTACACCCGAGACGAGCTCGTCGGGCTGACGGTCCACGACATCCATCCACCGGCGGACCTGCCGACGGTCCTGGACCGGTTCCAGGCCATCGCCGACGGTCGAACCACCATGGCGAGGTCGGTTCCCTGCCAGCGCAAGGACGGCACGATCCTGCTGGCCGACGTCAGGGGATCGGCGGCCGTCGTGGACGGGGTGGCCTGCAACATCGGCTTCTTCAGCGACGTCACCGAGCTCCGCCGGATCGAGGTCCAGGATCGCAAGCTCGCCCAGGCGATCGGCCAGACGAGCGAGGCGATCCTGATCACTGGCCCGACGGCCGAGATCGAGTACGTCAACCCGGCATTCGAGCGGTTGAGTGGCTTCCGGCTCGATGAATTGGTCGGCGGCAGGACCAGCGTCCTCGGGAGCCCGCAGTCAAAGGCGACCTCCGAGGCGATGCGGCGAACGGTATCGGCCGGTGAGTCGTGGGTCGGCGACCTCGTCCACCGCCGCGGTGACGGGACGGAGCGCGTCGCGGAGGCCTCGATCTCGCCGGTCCGCGACGCCGACGGCACCGTCACGGGATTCGTGGCCGTCGAGCGCGACGTGACCGACGAGCGTGCCCTCGCAATCGAGCGTGAGCGACTCGTCGCGGCCGTCGAGCAGACGTCCGACTCGGTGATCATCGCCGACCTCGCGGGCACGATCGAATACGTCAACCCGGCCTTCGAGCGGGTGTCCGGCTACCGTCGTGACGAAGTCATCGGGGCGAACCCGCGGATCCTCCAGAGCGGCCGCCAGTCGGCGGCCTTCTATCGGGCGCTGTGGCGCCGTCTGACGCGCGGCCAGAGCTGGACCGGGACGCTGATCAACCGGCGCAAGGACGGCTCCCTCTACGAGGAAGAGGCGACGATCTCCCCGCTCCGCGGCGGCCCGGGCGGCGAGACCACCGGGTACGTGGCCGTCAAGCGCGACGTCACGGCGCTCCGCGCTGCGGAGTTCGGGCTCGCCCGCGGGTTCCGCGAACGCGCCGAGGTGGCCGCGGCCCTCGCCCGCCTCCAGCCCGGCCCCAACGCCGAGGCGACAGCCGCGCTCATCTGCGGCGAGGTTCTTGGCCTGCCTAGCATCGACCTCGTGGCGATCTTCACCTTCCTCGACCCCGAGCATGCCTTCGTCCTCGCCTCAGCCGGCCCCGCGAACGAGCCGCTGGTCCCCGGTCGACCCTTGCCCGCCGCGCGCGCCAGGTACCTGTACGAGCGCGCTGCGCAGGGTCCCTGGGCCGAGGCGTGGCGTACACGACCCGAGGACGGTCAATACGGTCGACAGATCGCCGGGCTTGGCCTCCGGGCGAGCGCCTTCGCCCCGATCCGCAACGGTGACGGCCTGCTCGGTGTTGTCGCCGTGGGGACGCGCGACGAAGCGTACGTCCGCCATCTGATCGACCACCTCCCGGCCGTCGGCGAGTTTGCGGCGAGCGCGAATGCGCTGCTCAGCGGCCAGCTCGAACGGGGTTACCGGGACGCTCGGGCTCGGGAGCACGTCCGGCGTGCCCTGGCGGAGGGCGGTCTCAGTCCGGTCTTCCAGCCGATCGTGGCGCTCGCCTCGGCCGAGCCCGTCGGCTACGAGGCGCTCACCCGCTTCGCCGATGGCACGCCGCCCGATCAGATGATCGCCGAGGCGCACTCGGTGAGTTTGGGTCTCGAACTTGAGATCGCCTGTCTCGCGGCCGCGCTCGAGGCGTCCGAAACGCTGGCGCCCGACCGCTGGCTCAGCCTGAATGCCTCGCCAGAGGTGATCCTTCACCCGAGCGAACTTGCCGGGCTGCTGCGCGATCGGTCGCGCCGGTTCGTGATCGAGGTCACCGAGCACGCCGAGATCGACGATTACGCGGCGCTTCGCAGGGCGGTCGCCGGGTTCGGGCCCACGGTCAGCTTGGCCGTCGACGACGCGGGCTCTGGCTTCGCAAGCCTTCGCCACATCGTCGAACTCGCGCCGCGCTTCCTCAAGCTCGACATCAGCCTCGTGCGTCACGTGGATCGAGACCTGACCCGCCAGGCAATGATCGCCGGCTTGAGTCATTTCGCGGTACGGGCCGGCTGCCAGGTCATCGCCGAGGGGATCGAGGACCCCGCCGAGCTCGAGATGCTGCGCGAACTCGGCGTCTCGTTCGGCCAGGGGTATCTGCTCGGGCGACCGGAGCCGCTCCCCATTGCCTCCGGAAACCGGGCGACCCGGGCCGGCAACAACCGTCCGCCAGCCGGTCGGCGAGCGAACGGGCGCTCGAGCCCAAAGGTCTCCCCGGCACGGGGCATCTCGGGGTCCTCGAGGCCGATGAGCAGGCTGCGCGGCGGTAGTCCTCGCCCGTCAGCGCCTCCAGGATGACCCGAACGGTCCAAGCCAGAAGCTCACGAGCACGCGACCTCGCCCGGCTGGTGCAAACCGCGCTTGGGTTGCCATCGGCGCAGGAGCGGCGGGCCGAACCTGAGCCGGCCGACCGGTCGCTCACGGTCCGCGAGCAATCGCTGTTCCGGGCCACGACACGCCGGGCGCTCCGGGCGGCGACCGTGCTCGCCGGGATCACGTTGGCCGCCCTCACGCCACTCATCGCCATTGGCATGATGCTCCTGCTCCCGGAGCGGCAGTTCCAGCTGTTTGTGATCTTTGGGATCGGGAGCGTAATCGGCCTCGGCGCGACTGTCCTCGCCCTCGGGGGCTGGCGGCTGCCGCCGCTCCCGCTCGCATTCGCGCTTGCTTTTTCGACCACCGTGACGATGTTCTGCCTGTTCGTCTTCGTCCCCGAGATCCGGACGCCGTCGCTGATGCTCCTCGCGCTGCTCCCACCGGCGGTCGCTCTGTTCCTGCCCTGGAGCGTCACGGTCCAGGCGGGCTGGCTGCTGGCAGGAGCACCGGTGCTCGCCATCTTCACGGTGGCCTCCGCTCGTGCCGCCGTGCCGGCCGCTGATTGGTTCGGCGCCTGGCTCGTCCTGGTCATCTCCGGCCTTGCGAGTCTCGTTGGCTGCGTCGGTGCCTCGAGCGTGCGAAGGAGGGCGTTCGGGCTCCAGATGGAGGCGCGTCGCGCACACGCCCGGACGGTCGCTCGCGAGGCGGAGCTGGAGCGCCTCAACGGCGAGCTGGCTCGGGTGACGCGAACGGATCCCCTGACTGGCCTCGGCAACCGGCGGCGGCTGGACGAGGAGCTCACTGCGGCGGCAGCCCGGGCGACCCGCTACGGCAACGACTGCGCGATCGCGCTGCTCGACCTCGATGGCTTCAAGGCCTACAACGACTCACTCGGACATGTCGCCGGCGACGCTGCCCTCCGGGCCGTCGCGGCAGTCCTGGCGGCGAGCGTGCGCGCGACCGACACCGTCTGCCGCTTCGGGGGCGACGAGTTCGTCGTCCTCATGCCCGAGCAGCCCCTCGAGGGGGCCGCGCGGGCCGCCGAGCGGAGCCGATGTGCGATCGAGGAGCTCCGGCTGCACTATCCGACGCCGAGCGGGCCTCAGGTCCTCACGATCAGCGCCGGCATCGCCCTGCTCGGACGAAGCGCGGCTCACGATGAAGACGAGGTCCTGCGTACGGCGGACGCCGCGCTCTACCGCGCCAAGCAGGCTGGCCACAGCGGGGTTGAGGCCATGTCGCTGTCCAACTCACCGAACGACCCTCGGTGAGCGCTCGAGGCCGATGAAGGTGCGCTCGACCGGCTCACACTCTGTGGTCTCCGGGTCTGGTCATCGACGCCTCGACTACTCGATACCGGGGGGGCAGCACGGGCGGCGAAGAGGTGGGCGCCCGCGACGACGACCGAGAAGACAACCCAGAACAGGAGCACCGAGCCTACATCCACCGCGTCCTCCCTGTGTTTCTGCGCATCACCCGGCCGGCCCAGCGGCCAGCACGGGCTTCATCGCAGGCCGTCGTGGTGGCGCATTGCGGACGGTACGCCGTCCAGATCGGCTTTGTTACGTCAACGTGGCGGCGCTCGCAGCGCAATTCAGGTTTGTAGCCTCAGCTTCTTCCGCCTTGCCCCCCTGGCCCCTGGGATCGGCTCAAGGGCGACGTAGGCGATCCCGCCCAGGATGGCGAACTGGAGCTGGTCGGCTCGTTCGTTGCGGGCGATGACCCGGTGCAACGATGCCCGGAGGGTCGGGAGCTTCTCCTCCGTTGGCTCGAATGCCAGCGCATTCCCCTTTACTAGCTTGTTGATCGCCTTTTCATACTCGGATTCACGTTTCATCAACGCAATCTGCCGGGCCGACAGCTTGCGTTCCTTCTTCTCTGGAATGAGGGATACCAGTTCGACGGTCTTGATTCTCGCCACCGAGTCTCCTTCTTAACGATCTGCCCGTGGTCAATTAAACCACAGTCACTACTATCTCCAGTCTTCCTGTTCGACACGTGCCGTTACCGACTCGATTCCGAATCAACCAACTCTTCTTTCAGATTAAGCAAAATCCCTATTCATAGCTTTCTTCCTTTGTAGCTTTTTTTCGTTTTGCTTGGATCACCCGAGACTCAGATGGGTCACCCGAGACTCAGATGGGTCACCCGAGACTCAGATGGGTCATCGTGCCCGCCGCTCGGCCAGAGTTTCGGTCTGAGCCGAAGCCTGTTGATCGACTTCACGGCGCTCCCACGTTTGGCCGTCGATTTCTTCATTGCCAGGTTCATCTCAGATTCTCCGTTTCTTGTCTGTTTCCTTCTTGAATGCTGTCGCGGTCCTGTTGCTAGACGGGCACGAGCACCTCCGTAGCCTCTTGGGCGTCACTCTCTGGGGTTAGATCGAAGACTCGCGGACCGTGGCGAGCGTCCACGACCGAATCAAGATCGGTGGCCGGAGTTGCGGGTGTTGCGGGTGTTGCGGGTGTTGTTTCCTTATGCGAGGGGTTCGCGATCGGCGAGGCCGTGGCCTGCGCCTCGGCCGGCTTGGCCTCCTCTCCTCCATCTATTACAGAAGAGGAATTCACACCCGCAACACCCGCAACACCCGCAGGACTCACGATCCATGCGTGCGGGCCGGCCGGGTTGTAGGACAGGTCGTGGATCTGCTGCTTTGTGTGTGGGTCGGGGGTGGCCCGATGAACGATCCCGGCCATGCGCAGCACGGGTGCGTAGCGGTTGAGCGCATCGCTCATCCCCTTGCCGGACTTGGGCCAGCCGTACCCGCGATCGGGCAGCTTCGTGGCCCCGGAGCCGGTCGCGCTGTCGTTGAGCTGCCTGAGCAGGTCGCCGGCCGTGCCGGACCAATTTCCCGACCCGTTCTGGATCAGGCTGTGGAGGTCAGCCAGCCAGACGATGCCCTCGGCAGCATCGGCCATCAGTTGATCCTGAGCCTCGGCGAACAGCGTTTCGTACGATCCGTCGACCCAGCCGAGCGCGGGTTCGCCGGCCGAGACCCAGCGAATGTGGTCGGGCATGCGGGCTTTCCAGCCGGTCATCGGCAGGGAATCGATGCGACCGACCACGCCGACCATGACATCGAGCAATGCCCCCAGCAGGGCGGGGTGCTTGGCGTCAAATTCGGCGGTCAAGTGTGTCTCAACGGTCCAGCCACCCTCGATCTGGGGCAGGTTCAGGGTGATCGTCCGGCTCAGGAGATCCGGCCGCTCGGCCAGCTCGATCCCATTGAGGATCGCGGGCCGACAGGCCGATTGGGTGAATTCATCGCCGTCGGAGAACAGCTTTCTGGCCGTTCGGCCGGCTCCGGTGGCGAGCTGGGCAAACCGATCGGACTGCTCGGCGCTCAGCCCGCTGATGTTGTCGAATGCCGGCAGCCGGCTGTGGTAGCACACGGTCCAGAAGGACTCATCGGATTTCGTGAGGCTCTTGAGCCCGTTGCCGTCGACAACCGGGTCGATCGTCCGCCGGGCCAGCCGCGCGGTGAACGATTTCGCCGACCCCTGCTCGCCGGTCAGGCCCAACAGGGCATACGGCCCAGTGGGGCACAGAGACCCGATCAGGAAGCCGATCATCAGCTTGGTCTGCCGGTCATCACCGAGATTCATGAGCCTTGTCAGGTCCGGCAGCTGCCCGCCGCGAATCGGCACGGGTAACGGGCCCATCGTTCTCGGCCGGCGGAATCGGACTGGGTGTTCTTCAACTGTCCAGCCGGATGGGCGAATGACCGCCGCCGTGAAGTCCGGCGTGCCAAGATCGAGGGCGATGCCGTCAGCAATCGGCGCAACGCGCAGATACACGCCATCGACGACGCTGCCGAAGAGCGCTTCGACTTCGAGGGTCGAGGCTGCCTCCTTGATGGCATCTGAGCTCAGGGCTTTGCGTTCGGCCTCCCACCAGAGCTGCCGGAGCCACTTCCCGACCTCGCCGCCGGGAAACGGCATGACCGCATGGCGGTGAGCGAGATACGGGATGCCATCCTGATCACGGAAGAGCTCTACGCCCGCGGCGTGAGCCAGGTTGACCAGCCGGGTCGCTGCCGATTCCTTCGTGGCTGCCTTGGTCGGGGCCGTGACCACATACGCCTGAGCCGCTCGAACCGACCGCCGAATATCACCATCCGACGCATCGCCCGCATCCCATTTGTCAGGGGCATCGGAGACGTCGACGATCCGGCACGGGCCGAGCTGCTCGGCGATCTTCTCCATGTGGGTGCGACCACCGGCGTCGTTGTCAGCCCAGAGCACGACATCGCGGCCCTTCAGGATC
Organism: Chloroflexota bacterium; assembly: GCA_003152165.1. Taxonomy (GTDB): domain Bacteria; phylum Chloroflexota; class Limnocylindria; order Limnocylindrales; family CSP1-4; genus Palsa-1033. The sequence continues at coordinate 19,557 of PLZO01000125.1, read as the reverse complement.
GCACGGGCAGCGTCAGACGGCTGGTATCCCGCGCCGGTCTGCGTTCCCACGGCGGGAAAGCCAGCCGCAATGACGGCTTCGGTGGCCCGCTCACCCTCGCAGACGACGACCGTGTCGGTCGGCTTCAGGTCCCACGATTTGTACAGCGCAAGCTCGGTCGGCTTGATGGTGCCGGGCGGGTCCCAGCGGACCTTCTTGGCATATCCGGGACGGTTCGTAACGACGTGATGGCCGACGACCTTGGTCGGGTCAGCGACGGTTCGGGCTTCGTAGCGCACGGTTCCTGCTGGCGCCGGACGACGCTCGCGCCACAAATCCAGCGCCCGGAGGATCGCTTCGGTCGAGCAGCCATGGCTGTGGCATTTGACGGCACTCCGGCCATCCGCCCCGGTGAACACCGAGAGGTTCTCGTCGTAACCGCTGTGCGCCGGGCACCGCGCACGGATCTCGGTCCTGCCGGTAACCTCGCCCTTCAGCCACCCGCCGTCGTCAAGCGCCTGAACGATCTCCTCGAAGCCCCCGCTCATCGCACGAGATCCCGTCGCGATGCCGATCGAGCTCTGCTAGGAGCGGCCCACCCGGGTAACGCAGGCTCGCTAGTCATCGCTCTGCCCGGCCTTGAGTGCCTCGGCAATCCGGTCCGGGTAGATGAACTGCACCCGCATCGGCTTCCGGTCCCGGGACGTCGACGCCGGCGGAGAGACGACACCAAGGACGAGAGCTTCTCGGTGGAGTCGTTTGGCGGAGGTCCGGTTCGTCGAGAGGGTCGTCAAGACCGTATCGTGGTTAAACGCTGGCAGACCCGCATATGTCGTGTAGCCGGGATGATTTCGGCCGGCGAGGCTTAACTTGAGGAGTCGTTGAAGTTCTGGTTCGGCAGTGGACATGATCATTTCCCAGTATTGTCGGTATTTGCGTTAAGTCGGTAAAGCGAGCCTCGACGGTCGCCCGTTCAGCTTGCCTCGTAAATCGCATTCTACGCGCGTTCTGAGTTCATGTAAAATCGCCCACTCGTACCGTCAAGAGCCTTGATCAATCCCGTCAGGGGTAAACACGGTGACGATCGCGAAGCGCCGGCTGATCCGGGTCGTTAGTAAAGCTGATGCCAGCCTGTTATAATTGCGGTGATGAACAGCTCGACGATTCCACGCACCCGTCCGGCGATCCTGCCTGCCCGTGATTCCGGGATTCCCGGTCGCCGATGAGCGGCCTGACCGAACTGGATGCCCGACCATTCGCGGTCGATCTGCGCAGGTCTACACCTCAGGATCCCGTGTCGCGGCCGTGAATCGCCCGCGGGCCGCGGATGATTCGGAGCCGGGTGGAATGTCACAGAAGAAATGATTCGTCCGTCCTGGGCCATCCTAGGAGGTGTTATCGGGCCAGGCCCCGTGGAAATTCAGCGGTAGGCGAACGTAGGGCCCAACTCGGGTACCCGTGCTCATCCGGGCCATCGGCGGCGAGCAACTTCGCGACCACTTCGGGATTGATTACCAACAATTCCGGGCGCTGCACGACTGCCGCTTGGAACAGCCGCACAAGCGCCTCTCGCCCCCGCGCGACGTGCCGGGGTCCTGACGGCCCGAAGGCTGGCCAAGCTCAACCAACCTCCCGTAAGGTCAGGGCACGGACGTACAGCCCGGCGATGCGTTACCGAGCACACCTGGGCAGACGAGGAGCCCGACGACCTGGGTGAGGATGGCGACGCGCGTCGGGGGCGGGATGGGTACCTGATCGATCACAGCGACGAGGTACTGCCCAGGGGTCAGGGCGCCGAGGTCGAAGTAGCTGATGCCATAACGGCCTGGCTCGACCGGCGTAGCCTCCCGGTTCGCCTCGCGTCCGTCCACCCGCGCCAGCAACGCCGTCTGCGCCGGTCGGCTGAGCGCTGCCACCAGAACGAGATGGGTGCCCAGGACTTCGGACGTCGGCAAGGCCCGCCAGAGCGCCGCCAGCCTGGCAGACGGCGACGCGAGCGGGCCAGCCGTACCGGCGAAGGCGTCATACGGCTCGGCGGTGGGCCGGATCGACCGGCAAACGATGGGCGCGGTGTCCACGACGCAGATCGCCCAGCCATACCGCGGAACGAGGCCACCCGCGGTGCTCGCGAGTTCGCTGCTGACCGCGTCAGGCTGGACCAGCGGCGTCGGCGGGACCGGCGGCGCCGTAGTCGATGGCGACGTCGTCGTCGATGACGTCGACCCGTTGCTTCCGTCGCTGGGCACGACGACCGGCGGCGACGCGCCGTTCCCACCGAGACGGAAGCCAACCAGGAAGGTCACGCCGACGAGGACCAGCACCGCCGCCACGATCGGCCCGCGCGACGGCGGCACCCGTAGCGGCGCGGGTGTGGGGCGGTTGTCGGAGGTCAGCGGTCCGCCGAAGCTCGCCATGTCGAGCCCATCGTAGTGGCTGCCGGATCGATTCGGGGCAAGCTCGGCCCGACTGGACGTCCCAGAACCTCCGTGGTAGCCTCGGGCAACGGATCAATCGTTGTTGATGGGTTTCCTAAATGCCGCTTACGTCGAAGCCGAATCCCACACCGGGCACCTCGTACGTGCCTGATCCGGCGCGCGGCGCCGGTTTCGTGATTCCCGTCCCGTCGGGCTGCTACCGCATTGGTCGAGGCGACTCGACCGAAATCTAGCCCGGCTGAGCCGAGCCGAAGGGCGCAGCTCGAACCCGGAGTCAAGGCGCTTGAGGAAACCACGCACAGACCGCGCCCAGAGTCGGACGAATCGGCCGCTCCTGACCCAGCTGCAGGCACGTCAGCCGGCTCAGACGTGATGTTCATCGACCTCTTGGCTCGGATCGTCGGTCAGATTTTGGCGCGAGACTCGTGATGCCTCTGCCCGCAAGGATCGAAGATCTGAAGGGCAAGGATCTCCGCGCCGCTCGCTGGATTCGAGAAAGCACGAAGGACCAGATGGCGGAGGGATTCGGACCTGATTCCCAGATGCGCCAGCAGGACTTCGCCGTCCAGAAGTTTGGTTTCGTCGACACCGGGCTCAAATGGTCAGCTGCTCACAGCGGCAGGAGCATCGACGAAACGCCTGAATGGTCCGAGATGGTTGCGCGAGCGGGCATCGATTACGACGTGTTGCTCGTCGGGTACGTCAGCCGCCTGACACGGAATTACGACTCGCAGTCGGCCGTACTCAAGACCCTCCATGCGGCCGGGGCGGTCATCTACTTCTGTGACGATGGCCTCCTGTCGTCGGACGACGAGCGCTGGGAACAGTGGGCACGAGAGCTCGTCGAGGCCGAGGCTTACAGCCGACGGTTGGCTCGGCGAGTCAGACAGGGGTACGAGGCGAAGTTTCAGCGCTTTGCCGATCAAGCCGGTACCCCACCCATCGGCTTCAAACGCTCGAAGGTCAAGCCCTGCCTCATGGAGATCGACCTGACCACGATCGATCAGGCGGTTCACCTGTACGAGCGCTACTCCACGGGCACGGTCAGCATCCGTGACCTCGTGGCCGAAACGGGCCTTGAGTACGAGCGGATCAACAAGGTTCTCCGGAACCCCTTGTACAACGGCTGGGCCCGTCGGCATCGCGGTCAGAACGAAGAACGCCTCCCTTCGGCTTGGCGCGCAAACCCGCCAGTTTCAGACGATCTCTGGAATCGGGTCGCCGAGCAGCGTTCGAACCGAACCCACGCCGGGGGGAAGCGATCTGGCCGGATTGACCCACTCACTGGCTTGATCTTCTGTACCTGCGGTGTTCGGGTTCGGTCGAACGGCCTGATGGGCACGCCTGGCAGGCCAAGCCGCATGCATTTTCAGCCTTGTGGCGCGTGGGGCAAGCAAGGCCACTACGCCTCAGCTGTCTGGGAAGAACCGATCTTCGCCCAGATCGCCGGCATCGATCTCAGTGATCGGACCATCGAGCGAGTGGTTCGCATCCTGTCCAAAGGGAGGCCCGAGCCGGTCAGCATCGACAAGGCCCGAAACGCCCGCAGGCGCAGGCAGCTGGCCAATTGTTTCGCCGAGGGCAGGATCACCCTGGAGGAGCTCGGCGCAGCTATTGAAGCGATCCAGGAGGGGCCCAGAGCTGCAGAGGTCAGGGCGATCGACCCGGCGAAAGCCGTGGAGTACCTGAGGAACATTCCACTCCTACTGGCCAAGGCAACGCCGGCCGAGAAGGCCGAGCTTCTCCACGGCATCTACGAACGCATCGAAGTCAACGGGCCGGCCTTTGTCGGGGTGACCCTGACCACGAGTGCTTATGCCGCTGGGCTCGCGCTGAGCCTGCCGGAGTCCGTAAGTAGGAACTGGCGTCCCCGGCAGGGTTCGAACCTGCGACCTACCGCTTAGAAGGCGGTTGCTCTGTCCGCTGAGCTACGGGGACGTTGCAGGTCGACCTACGTTCCTGACGCCCCGCCTACTCTACGCGACTCATTTGCGCTCCTCCTCAGGGCTGCGCGGGCTGAGAAGTCGATGCGCATGTTCCTGACTGCCGTCGGAACTGGCACGGCGCGATCTGCGCCTCACTCCGCCACGAAGCGGAGGACGCGGACGAGCTTCGAATCTGTGTCTTCCAGGTCGAGGCTGGTCGGCAACGAGTAGCGAGCCAGCTCGACCAGGCCCGACGCGGGGAGATGGCTTCGGCCGAGGTCCCCTGTCAGCACCAGTGCGCCGCGAGCCGCCATGGCCCGCAGCCAGCGGGCCATCCGCGCCCCGAGCTCGGGCTCGTACCAGGTGTCGCCGGCGAGCACGACGTCCCAGCCGTCGTCGGAGCCGATCGGATCGGTTTCGATTAGCCCGATCCCCGCCTGGTTCAGGTCGGCATTGAGTCGGCAGGCCTCGATGGCGAACGGCTCGACATCGATCGCACCCACGGCTTCGGCTCCGGCCAGCGCGGCAGCGATCGCCACGATCCCACCACCGGCGCCGACATCGACGACACTCAGCCCACGCACGGTCGTCGGACGATCGAGGAGATAGCGGGCCAGAGCCTGCCCACCGGGCCACGGCCACGCCCAGTAGGGCGGCGGCACGGCTGGTCGGACATCGGCCAGGGCGGCCGCCTCCCACAGGGCCATTGACGACCCGCCGATGTGCAGCAGAATCTCGGGCACGAGCAGCGCACTGCCGATGGTCGTGTGCTCGATAACGAATCTGCGCCGATCCGCGGGCGTCATGCCCTCAGTCTGACCCCGGAGAGGCGGCGACGGCGATCCCTTGGGCCCGTCGATCTAGGTCCTCGGCTTGGACGGCTTACGGGGCGCACGCCTGGAGGACGCCGCTGCTGCTGCCTTGCCCGCAGGCCCCTGCTGAGCCCTGCGGGCACCTGCGGCGCCCCCCGCGCCGTCGTTCTCAAGCGCCTGGGTCAGGCCACCCATCGCCTTCGCAGCGGCGAGTTCAGCTGCCCCCGCCGCTGCCGATCGCACGGCTGCTGCGGCCATCTCGGCGCTCGCGGCGCCAAGCCCCTCGGAGGTCGCGTATTCCTCTCGGCCCTCACCCATCTCGGTGAGTCCCAGCGCCGCAAGCTCATCAGCGAGGTGCTCCGCTCCGTGGGCGACGATGGCGCCCTCGGTGGCCCGGCTGAGCGAGTCCACTGCCAGGATACGCAGCTGATGGCTGGTGCGGCCGAGAAACGCCGCAAGAGTTGGCTGCTGGGCGCCTCGCAGCAACTCCGCTGCTACCTGTACCTGGCCAGCGATACCCGCGAGCTCCATGCCGCGGCGAAACTCATCGGTGCTCAGCGCCGCGGCGAGCTCTCCGCCAGCGGCGACCTCGTCCGCCATCGCGAGCGCCGCAGCGGCTTCGGCCGCATCGCGCACTCCTCTCCGGGCGGCAGCATCGCTGAGGGCCGAAAACGTGGCTGCGGCGGTCGCTTCGTCTTCGCCGCGGGTCACGTCGGCACCGCCACTGGCTGCCTCACGCATGGTCGCCGCTGCCGCCCGTTTGGCCGCGGCCAATTCCTGCGCACGAACCCTGGTTCCGTTGTTGGTCGTGGCCTTTTCCTTGGGCTTACGAGCCGGCATCTCGTCCTCCTGATGGTTGGCGGGCGGCGGGGAGCGCCTTCCTGAGCGCCCGGCAGAGGCCCCCGTCGGCGCGATCTGACCAAACCCCAAGAGGGATCGCCGTCGACGAGCCGAACGGGGGCCATCCGTATGCTAGCCCGCCAGCCAAATCTCATATCCCGTTCGACGGGGCTATGCTTGGTCATCTCCGGTATCGAACGCGAAGGGACGAGCATGATCGGCTCCGCCCAGATCGTCGTGAATGGGCTGGCTCGCGAGTTGGCGCCCGAGCCAGATCGGAGTCTGCTCGACGTGCTCCGCGAGGAGTTCGAGCTCACCGGCGCCAAGCCAGGCTGCGGCGAGGGTGCATGCGGCGCCTGTACCGTGCTCCTCGATGGTGCGCCGGTTCGAGCCTGTCAGGTCCGCGCGGCAGATACGGCCGGCCATGCCATCAGCACCGTCGAGGGACTGCCAAGCAACGGCCACCTCCATCCGGTCCAACGCGCCTTCCTCGAAGTCGGAGCTCTCCAGTGCGGCTACTGCACGGCCGGGATGATCATGAGCACGGTCGCACTGTTGGAGCAGGACGGCGATCCGGACGACACACAAGTCAAGACAGCCCTGGCGGGCAACGTCTGCCGCTGTTGCACCTATCCACGCATCCTGCGCGCCGTGCATCGTGCCGCCGAGCTGGCGCGGGACGCCGACGGCTGGGCCTGGCCCGCGCCGCTCGCCACGAGCGCCAGCGTGCTGACCCCAGGGGCCCGGCCGCGGCAACCGTGGGACCTGCTACGGCCCGAGGAACGCGACTACTTCGGTGTCCTCCCTGATGGGCTGGTGGTGGTCAGGGAGCCAGCCAGGACGCCGGGCCGCCCTGCGGCGTCAAGTGGCTGGACGACGAGCACGGGGGCGTGGGTCCACGTCGGCGCCGACGGAACGGTGGTGGCCTTCACCGGTAAGGTGGACATCGGGCAGGACAACCGGACTGCGCTCTCTGTGCGCGTCGCCGAGGAGCTGCGTGTTTCCCTCGCCGCGGTCCACCTCGTGATGGGCGACACCGATGTCTGCCCCTTCGACGTCGGCACGTTCGGCAGCCGCTCGATGCCCGATGCGGGCGAGCACCTTCGGCAGGCCGCCGCATCCGCCCGCGAGTACCTGCTCGGCCTCGCCGCTGCCCGATGGAGCGTCGGCGCTGCCGAGCTCAGTGCATCCGACGGCTGCATTCGGGTATCCCACGACAGCCGCTCCGTCAGCTACGGAGAGCTCGTGCGCGGTATGCAGCGCGTCGAGATCACATCGTCCGATGCACCCGTGACGCCAGGGCCGGCGGAGCTGCTGGTCGGACGCCCGACCCCACGCCTAACGGCAGCGGAGGTCGTGACGGGCGCCAAGCGCTACCCCTCGGACGTGTCGTGTCCGGGCATGCTCTTTGGCCGTGTCCTGCGACCGCCTGCCGTTGGTGCGACGCTGCGTTCGATCGATCTCGCGAGGGCCGAGGCGCTGCCGGGCGTGACCGTCGTGCACGAGGGTTCGTTTGTAGGGGTGGCCACCTCCGAGCCGGACGAGGCCGGACGAGCATTGCAGGCGATCGACGCGGAGTGGGACCTGGCACCCCAACCTTCCGAGGCAGAGCTGACCGACTACCTGCGCTCGCACCCAGTGGAGGAGGAGGGCTGGGAGGGCGCATTCCACCAAGAGATCGGCGACCCCGACGCGGCGCTGGCGGAAGCGCCGGTCAAGCTCGCCGCAACCTACACCACTGCGTATGTCGCGCACGTGCCCCTCGAGACGCATGTCGCATTGGCTCAGTGGGAAGGCATCCGTCTGACCGTCTGGACCGGGACGCAGGAGCCGTTCGGGGTGCGCCGCGAGCTCGCCGAGGCGCTCGGCGTTCCCGAAGCGCAGGTGCGCGTCGTCGTGCCGGACACGGGCGGCGGCTTCGGCGGCAAGCATGGGGCTGAGGTTGCGATGGAGGCTGCCCGGCTGTCGCGCGCCACCGGTCGCCCGGTCAAGGTTCGCTGGAGCCGCGGGGAGGAGTTCACCCAGGGCCACCTCCGGCCGGCCGCGGTGATCGATGTCCGCAGCGGCGCACGTCGGGACGGCACGATCACGGCGTGGGAGCTGCGCAACACGAACTCGGGCACGTTCGGCCTCGTTGGTCCGTATGAGATCCCCAACCAACGAATCGACTTCCAACCTGCCGACTCGCCGCTGGCCCAGGGCCCGTATCGGGCGTTGGCCGCAACGGCGAACCACTTCGCACGCGAATCCCATATGGACGAGCTGGCCCACGCGCTGGGCATCGACCCCCTCGAGCTCCGCCTCAGCCACCTCCCCGACGAGCGGCTCGTGGCGGTCTTGCGCGCCGCCGCTGAGCGCATGAACTGGGCCGGCCGACACGAGTCTGGCGTCGGGTTTGGCATCGCCTGCGGCACGGAGAAGGGCGCCCGTGTCGCCACCTGCGTAGCGCTGCGCGTCGGGGAAGGCCGACGCGTGGAGATCCTCCGGATCGTGAGTGCATTTGAGTGCGGCGCGATCGTCAATCCCGACGGCCTGTCAAACCAGGTGGAGGGAGCGACCGTGATGGGCCTGGGTGCCGCACTCTTCGAGGCGGTCCACTTCGAGGCGGGCACGATCCAGAACGCCTCCATGTCGGACTACCGCGTCCCACGGATCACGGACGTTCCGCCCATCGAGATCGTGCTCCTTGACCGACGGGATCTGCCCTCCGCGGGCGGTGGCGAGGCACCCATCATTGCGATTGCGCCGGCTCTCGCCAACGCGATCTTCGCCGCGACGGGGGTGCGCCTGCGCTCGCTCCCACTGGTGCCGGACGGGATCATCCCCCGGAACTCGTAGATCGATCAGCCCAGGGGCTGCCCCGGGCGAACGCGCGGCCTAGACTGGGTGCGGGAGATCGCGGATTCGATGATCGCCCAGGAAAGGAGGGCTGCGATGACCAGTCCCCGAACCACCGGTGTCTGGATCTCCGCCAGCTCGGCAACGATGTTGCGCTGGGGTCCTGAGCTCACCGTGCGCCATCGCATCGACTCGACCGTCCCCAGCCGGCGTCGCTCAACCGGGCGCCCACCGACCGAGGAGCACCCGAGCAGCGAAGGCCATCGCGACGAGCACATGCGGGTCTTCTTCGATCAGGTCGCCCATGTCCTGTCGGTCGACGACGACCTGCTTCTGATTGGGGACGGCGAGGTCGTCGAGCACTTTGCGAATCACATCCGCGCCGACGACGCCAACCATCGCCGCCAGCGACGGATCGAGATCGAGAAGAGCAGTTCGATCACCGAACGCCAGCTGCTCGCCCGGATCCGCGCCTTTGCCGGATCGTCGGCCAAGCGCTACTTGCCGCGCTGAACAAGCGACCCCTGGCGATCCGACCTCAGTCGCCCGGCCAGGGCGAGTGCCCTGGCCGGGCGGGTACCCGCGGAACGCCTGATTCGGCGTGCTACACTCCGCCCCCGTCGCGCCCGGATGTGCGACGACACCTCGCGAGGTCCGCCTGAACGTGCCGCGCGCCCAACGCGCCAGCGCCCCCCAGTCCATCGGATCGACTGCCGCCCAGCTTGCCCTGGAACTTCCAGTAGAGCTACCCCGGCTGGCGATCGCACCCGAGTGGAAGGACCAGCAGCGGCTGTGGGGACACAGCTTCCACCCGATGTGCTCGTACCTGGCGAGCTTCCCGGCCGCTTTGGTCCATGCCTTCATTGCGCGCTGGTCCCGCCCTGGCGACGTGGTTCTCGACCCGTTCAGCGGCCGGGGGACGACACCGCTGCAGGCCTGTGCCGAGGGCCGGATCGGTGTTGGCAACGACCTCAATCCGTTTGCCTACCTGCTGACTGCGGCCAAGCTCGAGCCCGCGACACCGGCCGAGGCACGGACCCGGCTCACCGCGCTTCGATTGCGCTGGGCAAGCGAGGACCCGGCCTGGCTGGCCCTCTCCCTGCGCCTGCTGGCCGCGCCGGGCCCCGGCGGCGCACTGGTCCCGGCGGCCGGCTCGTTGGCCTCGCCGACGGCTGGCGTGGAGCCGGTCCCGCTCGAGGTGGCCCTCGCCTTCCACCCGCGGACCTTCGCCCAGCTCCTCTTCGTGCGAACCGTGCTCCGCATCGACGACCGGGTGGATCGCTTCCTCGCTGCCGGCCTGACCGGGATCCTCCATGGCAAGTCGGCAAGCTACCTCTCGGAGGTCATGCCCAACACATTCAGCATGGCCCGGGGCTATGTCCGCGACTACGTTGCCCGAACCGACTTCCATTCGCCCGAGCGTGACGTGTTCGGTTGCCTCGATCGGAAGCTGACCCGCCTATACCGCCAGCCGCTGCCGGCCTCGACCGGGATTGCCCTGCTCGGGGATGCCCGTGACGCCGGTGCCCGTGCCCGGACGGCCCTCCGAGCCCGGGCCCTGCCCGACCGGGCGCGCCTGGTCGTGACGTCGCCGCCCTACCTGCGGGTCGTGAAGTACGGCTACTACAACTGGATGCGGGCCTGGTTGCTTGGCGAGGACCCGGTAGCGATCGACGCAGCCCTCGACGACGCTCACCACCGGACCGCCTATCTCCAGTTCATGCGCGAGGTCCTCGACGGCCTTCGGCACGTACTGGCCGATGACGCGGTCGTCGTGCTGGTGATCGGCGACGTTGAGCGTGATCGGGGACGAATCCTGATGGGCGGGGTGGGCCTGGCGGAGCAGGTCTGGGCCGAGGCCGCGCTGCCGACGGGCTACCGGCTGGCCGGCGTCGCCCTCGACGATGTGGCGGCCGGGCGAAAGATGACGAAGCTGTGGGGCGACGAAGCCGGGCGGGCAACGAAGCTGGATCGGATACTCGTCCTGGGTTCGACCGAAGCCGGTCGTAGGCGCGCCCTGAGCGGCGCAGCTCTTCCGGTCGACTGGGACTGGCCACCCCAGCGCCTGCGCGCGCTGTAGCCAGGGCCACGTCCTCTGCCCGATGTAGGCCGACGCTCCCGGATCCACGAGCGCGGCCGAGCCCACGGCAGCCCGGCTAGAATGCCCCCATGCAGGAGATGTACCACCCGTCGGACCTGGCCGCGATGGACCCGCTCGTGTTGATGAAAAATCTCGACCACGTCCGGATGACCAGCCGGCGCCTGAGCTACATTCTTCAGCAGCAGCTCCATCTCTACACCCCCGAGGCGAACGAGATCCGCGACCAGATCGACCGCTACGTCGAAGCGGAGCGCCAGATCGAGGGTGAGATGGCGCGGCGCAAGATCCGGGCCTAGCGCAAGTCGAGGGGCTGGCCGGCCGGCAGTCGCCGACACAGGCCAGGTCGACACAGGCCAGGTCGAAGCGTGCACCTACCGGCGCCGAACAGCCTGGCGCGTCAGATGGCCCTGGGCACTCGACACGGCTCCGGCCCCGCGGCCACGGCCCCGCCGGCCACGGCGCTCGTGGGCTCGGCCAGCGTATGAATCCAACGACCCCTGCCGATTCAACAGGGGTCGCGTCATGGGTCCGCGATGAGACCCCCGTCAGTGGGTCGCCACCGGTATCGGGATCGTGGCGGCGGGACGTCGGTCGGATTCCTCCCGGGCGACGTCCGCTGCGACTCGGGCAAGGGCGGGTGTCTCGAAGAGGGAGAACCCAATCCCGTGCTCGGAGAGCTCGGCCAGCCCCCAGCCGTGGTATAGCCCCCGGCTCGCAACGGCGCACATCTCGTCGTACAGCTCCGGCCAGCCGACCCGTCGTCGACGGTAGCAGAAGCGCACGAAATCGATCGCCTCCGGGGACACTGTCACCGCGGCGGGCGTGCGCATATCAGCCAATGATTACCCTCCTCCTCTCGCGTCTGCAGGCGCGCTCGACCGCGGAAGCGGGCGGTCTGGCCGCATCCAATCGGGATGTCGAGAGCCCCCTCCGAGGCGTCTCAGCCCGTTCCGACCATCATAGAGGGCGACCCGGACGGGGGGCACGGTTTTGTCCACGATCTCGTCCACCAAGTTGTCCACACGCGTCCGTGCCTCAGTTCGCCCGTCGGCGGATCCCCAGACCAGGCGTATCGGTCAGCTGCCAGCGGCAGTCGGCGCCGAGCTCGAGGCCCTCGAACGGATCTCCCGAGATCAGCAGGCAGCCATCGAGGTCGATCCAGTCGGCCGCGGCGGCCACATGGGCCGAGGCGGCAATCCCGAGCGACGTCTCCTCCATGCAGCCGAGGAAGGTCCGAAAGCCGAGCTCGCGCGCACGCGCCAGCATTCGGCTGGCCGGGCCTGGGCCGCCGCACTTGGCCAGCTTCACGTTCACCCCATCCACGACCCCCACCAGCCCGACGAGGTCGCGGATCGTGACCGCGCTCTCGTCGGCCACGAGCGGTAGCGCCGAGCGCTCCTGGAGCCAGCCCAGCTGGTCAATCCGGTGGGCAGGGAAGGGCTGCTCGATCAGCTCTACCCCGAGACGGATCAGGTCCGGGATGAGCCGGGCGCCCTGCTCGGGTGTCCAGGCCGTATTGGCGTCGACCCGGATTGGACCATCAAAGACGCGCCTGACTGCCTCGAGCGTCTCCAGGTCGGACGGGCCGCCGACCTTGATCTTGAGGGCTGGAAACCTGGTCGCCCGGGCGGCTCGAGCCGCCACGACCTCGGGATCGTCGATCCCGATCGTAAAGTCGGTTGGTCCGATCGCGGACGACAGGCCGAGCAGCCGGTGAACCGGCAGCCCGAGGTGCTTGCCGACGAGGTCGTGCACCGCCGTGTCGAGGGCGCATTTCGCAGCACCGTGATGGGCGATCGTCGCTTCGAACCGTTCCCCGATCCTCTCGGACAGGGCAGCGCCGTCGACTGCGGTCACCTCGAGCTCATCGGGCCCGATCGCGGCCAGCAGGAGTGGTAGGACGACTCCAATCGTCTCGAGCGTCTCACCGTAATAGGCGTCGGGATAGCCCTCGCCATAGCCGACGAGATCCGGCCACGAGTCGTTGCGCAGCTCGACGATCATCGAGCTCATCCCGTCGCCGCCATGGGCGCGGGCGATCCGGAACGGCTCGCGATAGGGCAGGTGGATGATCTCGCTGCTCAGCTGGAGGCTCATCGCCCGGCCGTTGCCTGGTCGAGCGCCTCGACCCCAGCCTGGATCGCCGCCCACAGGCGCGCCGGGCCGAAGCGGACCGGATCATCGGTTGGCAGGCCCGTCTCCGCGGCCGTCTCGGCGATCACCCGCCGGGCGGCCGCCTCCTCCGCGAACAGCGAAGTGTTGAGCGCAATGGCCAGCACCCTGGATGGAGCCACCACGCCGGCGACCTGCTCGTGGAGCCGTACGAAGTCGTTGAGAGGCTGGAGTGGGAACGTCCGGCCCTCGACGTGGTCCCAGTCGTGCTCGGGCAGACCTGGCTTGTGGACCATTACCATCGCCTGCGGGGTGGTGCCATGGATCAGGCCGAGCGTGACGGCGCTGTAGGCAGGATGATCGAGTGAGCCCTGACCCTCGACGATGATCCAGTCGCCCTTGGCCTCAGCCTGCTCGACCAGCCATTCGCAGGTGCCGTTGCTGAAGTCGCTGATCACCCGATCGACCGCGACGCCCCAGCCGTCGATCATCATCCCGGTCTGGCCAGTCGGCACGAAGACGGCCACCAGCCCGGCATCGATGGCAGCCTGGCGCAGCTCGAGGGCGACGCTCATCTTGCCGATCGCGCAATCCGTGCCGACAGTCAGAATCACGTGCTTGCCGGGGGCATGGGCGCGACCGACGGCGGTCTCCTCGCGGCTCGGCGGGCGGCGATAGTCGACGATCTCCACCCCGGCTGCGCGAGCGGCCGCGGCGAACTCGGGGTCATCGCCGATGAGGGTGTGCAGGCCCGACAGGATGTCGAGGCAGGCTCCGATCGACTCGAGGATTACCTGCCGCCAGGCGGCAGGCAGCTTGCCGCCGGTTGGGGCAATACCGATGAGGAGGGCCGTGGGCGTACCCCGAACCAGGCCGAGGGCCTGTGCATCGGCCAGTGAGGCGACGATCGGGATGTCAAACCGAGGTCGGTCGCCGAGCCATTCGCGCACGTTTCGACCGGCATTGGTCGAATCGATGACGGCAATCACGGGATCGTGGCCGTAGCGGATCACGCCCATCGCGGTCTTACCATCGTGGGGCCCGAAGTGGCCCTCAGCAAGGATGATCAGGCGACGCGCCGACGGGTAGGGCACTGGGCCTCCTGGATATTCTCCCAGCCCCAGCGACCGAGTCACTGGTACCGCATACCGGATTCGAACCGGTGATCTCCGCCTTGAGAGGGCGGTGTCCTGGGCCTCTAGACGAATGCGGCAGGTCGGCCGGTGGCGTCGAGCGCCGGACCGGCCGGAATGATACCAGCGAGCGGCTACAGGTGGTTCGTCTCGAGGAAGGCCCGGACCGTGTCCGCGACCTGGAGATGACTCGCTTCACCCAGGACGAGGCCGAAGTGGGAATGGGCACCGAATGGTTCGTAGTCGGCCGACAGCCACTCGGCGAGCCGCTCGCTGGCGGCCTCCGGAACGTACCGGTCGAGACCTGCCCCGACCACCAGGGTCGGGATGCCCGCGAGTCGGGCTCGCTCGATCGGCACGCCCGCGATCATCTGGCGCCGCGCCGCGCCCGACTCATGGGGTTTCTGGCCGAGCAGGTGCTGGATCCGCAGGATGTCGGCCAGGGCCAGGTCCCGGTGATCGCGCTGGAGGCGCTCGGGCAGGGTCTCCCAGCCGAGCAGGTCGCGCCCGTAGACCTCGGGGATCTCGCGCAGCTCGTGGGCGAGAGCCGGGTCGCGGAGCTCTTTGGGCAGCTCGGAGGACAGCAGGATCAGCCCACCGACAGGCCGCCGCTCGGCCGCCTTGAGGGCGAGGAGGCCGCCCATGCCATGGCCGATCACGACGACCGCCGAGCCGAGGCGTTCGATTGCCTCGAGGACGTCTTCAGTGTACGTATCGAACGAGAGCGTCGTTGGGTCCGCGGTCTGCGACCAGAAATGATTGCGCAGGTTGAGCGCATGGCCTTCCCAGCCGCGCGCCGCGAAGTATTGGAGATGCTGCTCCCAGACCCAGGATCCGGCGAGCTCGCCGTGGACGAACAGGAGCGGTCGCCGGCGCGAACGCCGTTCGGGCAACCACGACTCGATGTAGATGCCCCGGTCGCTCAGCTCGATCTCGTCCTTGCGAACCGGGCGGGTGGGTGCCGCGGCGGGCATCGGCATGATGCCGCTCGAGCGCTCGGTCATGGTCCTACCACTCATGTGGGTTGATTACGAGGCCGGTCAACGGCTTCGGGTAGAAATAGGTCGACTTCTGGGGCATGACGTCACCCTCCCGGGCAACCTCGACGATGGCGGCGACCGGCGTAGGTTCGAGCAGGAATGCGACGTCGGCGCCGTCCGACGTGCCGTTCACCCAGGCAATCGCCTCCTCCGCCGACTTGGTGTAGACAACCCGGCCGGCAGCCATGCTCGCCTGGTCGATCCCGGCGAGCTGCTCGAGGACCACCTGCAGGAGGGTGACATCAAGATGGCGCAGGGCTTGCCCGCCCGCCGGCACGAGCGGCTCGAAGGCGGCCGAGCGGGCGGTCAGGATGGCACCGCCGGAGCGTGTCCACAGGCCGAAGCGGCCGCGCCCACTGTGCGCCGACCCGTTGGCTCCAAAGTCGGCGATCAAATGGGCCGCTGCGTCGATGGGCTCCTCGTCAAACAGGTCGCTCAGCCCCCGCCGGAGGACCGCAACGCCATCTTCGCCCAGGCCGCCCAGGACCCGATGGGTCGGCAACACAGTCAGTGGGCTCGTTGCTTCCAGGAAGAGCATCAGGATGTAATCGAACGCAGGGTCCTCCTCGCAGGAGCGACTCATCCGGCGCTCGTCACGGTAGCGCAGGGCCGTTTCGTAGCGGTGGTGGCCGTCAGCGATCGTGATCGGTCCCGCCGCCGCAGCGGCGATCAAGGTCGCCACCTGGCCCGCCTCGGACCCCTCGGCGGGCAGCGCCCACATCCGGTGGCGGACCCTGTCGTCATCGGTGACGTCGGCGATCGGATTTGTCCGGGCAACGTCCTCCAGGATCCTCGCCGACTGGCCGGCCGGATCCTCGTATAGGCCGACGACCGGACTCGTGTTCACGCCGGTCGCCCGGAGCAGCTTGTAGCGATCCTCCCGTGGGGCCGACATCGTTCGCTCGTGGGGCAAGACGCCGGACCCGGGCTCGAATGGCTCGAGCCGGAGCCGGCCGAAGAAGCCCCGCTGGACACGCTCGATCGCCGAGCCCGGTACGCGGTAGGCCTGCTCGTAGACGTAGAGCGAGGGTCGGGGGTCCTTATGGAACGTCCCGTCGGATCGCCAGGCCGCGAACGTCCGAGCGGCCCGTCGATAGCGGTCGTCGGGGCCGTCGCCCTGCTCGCCGACGGGCAGGTCGAGCCGGACCACGTTCTTTGGGTGACGAGCCAGGAGGGCGACTGCTTCGGTCGGGCTGATCACGTCGTACGGCGGGCTGACCACCGCCGCGAGATCACCGACGATCTCTGGCTCGTAGCGGAGGGCACGAAACGGTCGGACTTGGGGCACGGGTTCCTCAAAGGGGACGCGGCGAACGGGCTCGACGGCGGGCCCGTCAACAAGCGCTTGAGCCCGCCAATCGTACGATACGACGGTGCCGCTGGCGCTCCGGCCGCGGGTGAGCCGATCCGGTGGTAGCCTCGGGCCATGTCCCGGATCGTCGTCGGCCTGCTCGCTCTGCTCCTGGCCGGTTGCGGAGCACGCGTGTCGGAGCTGCCGTCACCGAGTCCGGCCAACTTCCCAGGGATCGTCTCGGCGCTGTCGGATGCCGGGATCGTTGTCTCGGACCAGGTCTCCGGCGACGCCGGCTGCAAGGACCCGCAACTCGTTCCGACGGCGATCAGTTTCACGGCAGTGGGGCTCGACCAGCTGGCGCCGGTCCGGATCCACATCTACATCTTTGCCGACGCCGCCACCTGGAGCCGACTGTCGAGCTCGGTTTCGCAGTGTGCGCTCAGTTTCGTAACGGATCCCGCGACCTACGACTCGGTCGATCCGTCACCATACGTTGCGGCCGGGCAGGGACCCTGGGGCACGAAGTTCCAGGATACCCTCCGCCAGGTCCTGACGACCGCCGCCGGCGACGGCGGCAACGGCAGCGACGGCGGCGGCGGCGGGAACCCCTAGTGATCGCGACCTAGACCACCCGCAGGTCCAGGATGCGGCGGGCGATCACCAGGCGCTGGATCTGGCTCGTCCCCTCCCCGATCTCGGTCAGCTTGGCGTCGCGCAGGTAGCGCTCAACCTTGTATTCCTCGATGTAGCCGTAGCCTCCGTGGACCTGGATCGCGGCGTTCGTCGCCCGGGCGCTGACCTCCGAGGCGAACAGCTTGGCCTGGGCTGCGGCCAGGCCGTAGTCTCGGCCCTGATCCTTCAGCCAGGCAGCGCGCCAGACCAGCTGCCGAGCGGCCTCGATCTCGGTGGCCATGTCGGCGATCAGGAAGGCGACTCCCTGGAACGTGCCGATCGGCCGCCCGAATTGCCGCCGGGTCTGGGCGTACGGGATGGCTGCGTCGAGGGCCGCCTGGGCCAGCCCCACAGCCAGGGCGCCGATGCTGATCCGGCCGCCGTCCAGGGTGTTCAGCGCAATCCGGAAGCCGCCACCCCGTTCGCCGAGCAGGTTGGCCGCAGGGAGCCGGGCGCCCTCGAAGATGAGCTCGCCGGTCGCCGAGGCGTGCAAACCCATCTTTTCCTCAAGCCGGCCCACGCTGAAGCCGGGCGTGTCGGCGGGCACGATGAAGGCACTGATCTCGGCGGCCGCCTCGGCCGCAGGGCCACCTGCCTTGGCTGCCCTCGTCCCGGTTCGGGCGGTGACAATGTACGTCCCGGCCTGGCCGGCATTCGTGATGAATCGCTTGCCCCCGTCGATCACCCACGAACCACCGTCCGGGGCATCCTCAAAACGAGCGGTGGTCCGGGTGCCGCCGGAGTCGGAGCCTGCTCCCGGCTCGGTGAGGCCATAGGCACCAATCACCCGGCCCTCCGCCATCGGCACGAGGTAGCGGGCTTTCTGCTCGGGCGTGCCGGACACGTGGAGCGGGCCACAACCAAGGCTCGTATGGGCGGCGACGATCAGCCCCAGGGAGCCCCACACCCGGCCGATCTCCTCGATCGCGATGGCATAGGCCAGGGTGTCCAGGCCGGCGCCACCTTCATCCTCGGGAAACGGGATGCCCAGCCAGCCCATCGCCCCGAGTCGTTCGACGATCGGTCGGGGAAAGCGGCGCGCCCGCTCGTGCTCGTCGATCTGGGGAGCGACCTCGGCCAGCATGAAATCGCGGATCGTGTCGCGCAGCAGGACGTGCTCGGAAGACAGGTCGAGATCCACGCCCGGAGCGTACACCGGGCGCCCTCCGGCGAGCGGGCCGCAGGCCCGCCCGACCGGCGGCCCATGGCCCGCCACGGGAACGGTCCCGCAGCAGGCTGGGCGACCCTCTGCTAGCCTCACTCAAATGGCCGGCCCATCACCCGTATCGTCACATCCCAATGGCTCCAGCACGCCGCATGGCCACGCCGGCGAACTCGGTGTCGACCACCTCGATGGCCACGCCCCGACCCTTCGACGGGAGCTCGTATTGGCGCTCCGGACAGCCGGGCCAAGTTCACCCGACCAGCTCGCCGCGCTCGTCGGGGCGAGCAGGACCGGAGTCCTCCAGCAGCTCCGGGTCCTGGAGACCGACGGGCTGGTCTCGCGCCGGACCGAGCGCCACGGCGTCGGCCGGCCGCGCCACCTGTATGACGTGACGGCAAGCGCGCAGCAGCTGTTCCCCACGAACTACGATGGCCTGGCCGCCGGCCTGATCGCGGCGATCGGTGCGATCGGCGGGCGCGAACTGGTGGACCGCGTGTTCGAGACGCGCCGGAACCAGACAGCGGAGCGGATCCGACGGCGGCTCGACGAAAGCCTCGGCGGAGAAGCCCCGTTCTTCGAGCGGGTCCGCGAGCTGGCCGTGGTCCAGGATGAGCAGGGCTACCTGTGCAGCGCGGAGCTGTCAGCCGACGGCACGATCCGGCTGCGCGAGCATAACTGCGCGATCTACCACGTCGCTGCCAACAACCTGGCCGCCTGCGAGGCCGAGCTGGAGCTGTTCCGCGCGGTCTTGGGTGCAGACATCGTGCGCGAGACACACATTGCCGCCGGCGATCGGTGCTGCACGTACCGGATCAGCGCGCGCTCCGGCGACTAGTATTTACTGGCGCTAGAGACTTGGAGTCTATACCATGCCGCTCTATTATGCAACTAAGTACTAGTGGCTTGATAAGTACCGGTTCGAGACGCGACCTGCCCTGCTGCGGAGTCTCGCCGAGCGCCTGGCTGATCTCGCCACCCGATGGTGCCGACCGGCTCGCCGGAACGGAGCTCGGGGCGGTCGCCTTGGCGACGGCGGTCTCCCTTTAGAGTGGGCAGCCCTTCTTGATTGTCCGCAAGGTAAGCTGATCGACGGCGAGCTGCCCCCCGGGTGGGACGGTCCTCATCCCTCGAGGCGCCGGCGGTAAGGTGGTTGGCATCCTCGCGGCGTCGACCGCCAGGAAGGCCCCCGTCGGCCATGACGGCGGTCGTCA
>PLZO01000145.1 GCA_003152165.1 Chloroflexota bacterium | reverse complement strand
GAGCGGGAGGCGGGGTGACCCGACCCGGCACTCGGTTCTGGCGAGTATCGGTTTCCTGAAGCCGGGCGCATGGCCCGAGCCCGACTCGGCGCTATGCAGCTAGGCTGGGCCTGACCGAATGCCCGTCGAGCAGCGCGTTCCGCCTTGGGCCTCGTGACGTTGGGCTGCCTGGGTCGGGAGTTGTCGGCCCGACATTCTGCTTGGGAAGCAGACACTCTGCCAGCTGTCACGTTCCCCGAGCTGCATCGGAGCCGGATCCGCTCGACCAACCCCCAGGAGCGCCTCAACAAGGAGATCCGCCGACGGACCGACGTGGTCGGGATCTTCCTGCGTGTTCTCCTTGACGCCGACAGCGATCGGCACAGCGATCGATGTCGCATCGTTGCCGAGGGGCCGAGGGTGACCCGGAATCTTTCTGTCGAGCCACCCGGCTTTGACCTTGTTAGGGCAAGTCCCCTCGGCCCACGCGGATGGCCGAGTGACCTCATAGCGGCGTGACGACTCGACGGCAGGACTGTCCGAGGCCATCCATCGGATCCACGACCGAAGGAGGCAGTGATGGTCATCATCGGGATCGACACCCACACCCGGACGCACACCGCCGGGGCAATCGACGAGCAGGACCGGGCGCTGGCGACGGTCGAAGTCGGGGCAGATCCTCGAGAGCTTGAGCGGCTCGTTGCCTGGATCGGGGACTTTGGTGGTCAACGCCGCGTGGCCGTCGAAGGGGCCAAAGGCTTCGGCCTGCCCCTCACGCGCCGACTCCTCGCGAGGGGTGGGGAAGTGGTCGATGTTCCGACCCATCTGACCGCCGTCGGCCGTCGGTCGAGCCGGAGCCGCGGCAAGGACGATCCATCCGATGCGATCACGATCGCTCGTATCGCCCAGCGTGAGCCAGGGCTTCCCAGGCTCCAGGAGTCCATCTCGCAGCGGACCTGAAGCTCCTGGTCGACGCCCGGGATCAGCTCGTCGCGGAGGGTACGCGAGTCCGCAACCGCCTCCATGCGCTTCTCCTCGCCCTCGCCCCTCAGGTATCGCACCGAGACCGGCGCCTTGAGCAATCGGGGCGGCCTCCGGACTGCCCAGCGCCTGGTCCGAGCGGGCCAGGCGGCCGATCCGATTCGCGCGCGCCTCGCCCTTGCGGGGATCCGCCGATTGAAGCTGATCGAGACCGAAGCGGGCGATCTCGAGGCGGAGATCCGCGCGGCGGTGGCGGCGACTGGGGCGAACCGGCTCCTCGCCGTCTGTGGCGTGGGACCGATCGTCGCCGCGAAGATCCTCGGCGAGACCCACGACGTCGGCCGCTTCTCATCGGCCGCGGCCTTCGCCGCCCACGCCGGCGTGGCACCGCTGCCGGCCTCGAGCGGGACGATCAGTCGGCACCGGCTCAACCGCGGTGGGAACCGCCAGCTCAACCGGGCGCTCATCACGATCGCCATGGTGCAGGCTCGCTGGGATCCTCAGGGCAGCGCCTATCTCGCTCGCAAGCGCGCCGAGGGCAAGACTCCGCCCGAGGCCAGACGCTGCCTGATGCGGCATCTCGCCGCGGTCGTCTACCGGTCGATGGTGGCCGACGCCGCCACGGCCCGGCACGACCCTCAAATGGGTGCTGCTTGACATAGCGGCGCCCCAATCGGCGCAGCCTGCTCCGGCTCGTCGGGATGCTCCTCGCCGAGCAGGACGACGAATGGGCGGTCGAGCGGAACTACTTCAGCGCCGAGTCGATGGTGCTCATCGACGCCGTCGTCGACCACGAGGAGGTGGGCCAGGCGCTGCTGCTCGCAAGCTGATCTACGCAGGCGCGAGGACGACACGCTGTTACACCACATCATGGGACTTGACCGGAATTCGCTGAGGATACGATGTGCGGCCGCGACCGCACCGCGGCGTCTACTCGTTCGACGCGGATCTACCACCCCGACCCGTCACGATCCTCCGAATGGCGTCGCCATGCCGACCCATCCGGCCAATGAGGATTGGCAACCACCGTTCATTCAGGGAAAGACGGGGCTCCCCGGATTCGGCGTAGGCTAGGGCTGGATAACTGACGTCCGCGTGCGACGAAGCAACATCCGGGCCGCTCGGGGCGACTGACCGCCAGACACTACATGTTGTGGTGTGCTGAGGCAATCGGATAAGCAGCACTAATCGCCCCGCAGCAACCTACCATCAGGGGAATACGAATGGCGCAGGACCTACGAACGTACCTCGACGAACTAGTGAACAAGGATCCCGGCCAGGTCAAGATCGTCGAGCAGGAGGTGGATTCCGAGTTCGAAGCGGCCGCAATCGTCGCCAAGATGGAGAAGGATCCGAGCTACCCGGGCTTTCCGGCAGTCCTCTTCAAGAACATCAAGGGCTCGAGGATTCCGTTGCTTCTCAACCTCCACGGCACCTATGAGCGCGTTGCGCTGAGTATCGGCACCGACGTTAAACACATGGTTCCCGAGTTTGCCGCGCGGCAGGCCTCGCCAGTCGCGACGACGCTGGTCTCTTCCAACCGGGCGCCCGTCCATGAGGTCGTCCTGATCGGCGACCAGATCGACGTCACCAAGATGCCGAGCTTGGTTCACCAGGAGCTCGACGCCGGCAAGTACATCACTTCGGCGGCGACGATTTCGCGCGACCCGGAAAGCGGTCGGCTCAACGCGGGCATCTTCCGCCACCAGATCCAAGGGCCGAAGCAGCTCGGGTTCATGACCAACCCTGCCCACCAAACCGCGTACATCTTCCGGAGCTACCGCGATCAGGGCCGCAAGATGGCCGTGGCGCTCGTCATCGGCCATCATCCGGCGATGCTCCTGGCCGCCGCGTCAAAGCCTCCAGGCATTGGCGGCGAGCTCGAGGTCATGGGCGGGCTGCTCGGCGAGTCCCTCGAGGTCGTCCAGGGCAAGACGGTCGACCTGCAGGTTCCCGCTTGGGCGGAGATCGTGATCGAGGGCATCGTCGATACGGACCCGGAGAAGGTTCAGACGGAAGGCCCGTTCGGCGAGTATCCGCGCTACTACACAGGGCTTGGCCCCATGCCGTTTGTCCAGATTACGGCCATCACTATGCGCAAGCAGCCGATCTACGTCGACGTCTTCAACGCTCACCACGAGCATCTCGTGCTCGGCGGGCTGCCGTGGATGGGCAGCCTCTACCTCCGGGTCCGCGAGTCGATCCCGACAGTCACGGCCGTCAACCTGCCGCTGATGGGGGTCCTCAGTACCCTATTCATCGCTATGAAGAAGAGGGTGGACGGAGAGCCGAAGATCGCCGCCGCGGCCGCCTTTGCGGTCGTCCCTCTTCTCAAGCACATCTTCGTCGTCGACGATGACATCGACATCTTCGACAACGATCAGGTCATGTGGGCGTTCACGACGCGCTTCCAGGGTGACCGCGACCTAATCGTCATGCCGAACTTCCTCGGCGGCCATCTCAACCCGGTGACCTATGGCTACCACCGCGAGGAGAAGGGACCGATGGAAACGAAGATGATCCTCGACTGCACTCGGCCTGCCCCGCCAGCGACCTTCCCTCCGGCCACCCGTATCCCGCCGGACGTCATGGAACGCGTCGAGCTGCGTAAGGTCCTCGTGGACTACCGTGACGGCGCCTCGCTCGTCAATGATACGATGGACTCGTTGGGATGACACCTGGGGCGGCGGGGCTGGTCGCCTGGCCCGTCGCCCTTTTCCGAGGCGTCATTTGACCGGTTCGATGACCGACGACTCGCCGTCGCCCGGGTTGACCGTGCTGACGTCTCCGCCGACTGGCTGGCGGCGAGCGAACGTCGGATTGCCATGCTCGGTCGGCCAGCAGGTCGGCGTTCCCACCCTCCGGACCAATCTCTGAAGGGCGGTTGCCGTGGATGAGGCCCGCCGGGCCCGCCGGGCCCGCCCGAGGCAGGCGCGCCCCCAGGCCGCCAGACCTGGCGCTCGGACAGCTCCAGGGACGTCGCGGCCTCGTGGGTCGTCAGTTCACCGCCGAGCAACTTCGGCAGGACGGAGACGCGGCGCTCGTCGGCGGGGGTCATCGTGATCGTCTCCTCTATCGGGGGAGACTGACAAAGTCACGGACCAGTCGGCCCCGACAGTGCGTACACAGGTCTCGCTCACCAGCGCCCGAGCGCCGCCGCGTCGCTTCGCGAGGGGCTCGCCGAACACCCTCACCATCAATCGCCTGGGCGTGACGGGCACGCTTCGGCGCACGCTCCGCTCGACCGACCCGGTGGAGTCGATGATCGAGATCGTGCGCGACCACGCGACGCAGGTGAAGCACCCGGAGTCGGGCGAGATGTCCCTCCGCTGGGCCGCAGCCGGCGTGCTCGCGGCCGAAGCGCAGTCCCTCCGGGTCAACGGCTGCCCGGGGAGAGGAGGCCGCCATCGCCCGAGCGTATCATTCAGCCTCGGAGGCCCTCACCGAGATTCCACGACGAGCGGACATCCTCATGATCGCAGGTGCCCTTGAAGCAGGGTCGCGTACGTGTAGGTGTGCGCGTTGACCAGCCCGGTATGACGACGAGCCACCGCCCGTCGATCTCGCGCTCGAATGGACCCTGGCGATGGGCGTCGTCGGGCCGGGCCGACGTAGGCGATCCGGCCATCCTCGACGAGGAGATCGCCGGGATCGAGGATGCGGTCCTCGGGATCGACGGTGATGATCAGCGCATCGTGGATCAGGGTTTCGGCCGGCGGGATCGATGGGCTGCCCGACGCGATCGGCACCGGGCCCGATCATTGCGAGGTGCCGTCGAAGACGATGATCTGGAGCGACGTCGGGTTGAACCCGTTGCAGGGGTTCTTGTCCTGGGGGCAGTTCGAGATTGAGACGAACAGGTCCACCTCGGCCCGCAGGTCCAGGTAGTCGCCCGCCCGCGAATCCGGCTCCTGGATCTCGTAGCTGCCGTCCGGGTGCTGGATCACCTTCATGAACGGACAGAACGCGCCGGGAATGTCCTTCGTCGTCAGGCCGAGTGGCGCGGCGGCAAGCGTCATGTTGTCGAGGCAGTTGCGCGTGCCGCGCTCGCCGTAGCGCAGGAAGTTCGCGAACTCGTTGCAGCAACCCGCCGAGGCATGGTGGACGCCGACGGTGTCGTCAGTGATCCGGAGCATGACGTTGCCCTCGTCCGAGTAGAGGGCGTGGCCGGTCGTCAGCAGCCAGCGCTTCTGGATCAGCCGCGAGTTGTTCGTCGACAGGCGCTCGCGCGGATTGGCGAGATTGAAGCAGACGAGATCGGGCACCTGCTTGCCCTCGACGTCGACGATCCGAAGTGTCTGGCCGGCCAGGAGCTCGAGCCCGAGGTATTCCTTCGGCGGGATGACCTGGTCCGAAACGGTTCGGCCCGGGGTCGGTGCGTGTTGCGCCATTCAGCTCTCCTTCCTGTCGAGGCTCGCGCCGTCGGGTCGGCACCAGTCGCCGAGCAGCGGAGCGAGTATCCGATGGTGACCTCACTGACCATGATATTATCCGCCATTGCCAATGCCGGTCCAAACCTGAGCAGGAATCGCCGGCCGAAACCTGCGCAGGTCAGCGCCGCTCAGCACCTCCCACCGCTTGCCCCGCAGACGGTAGGACTCGCCTTTCAGGACGATGACCTCGGCGTGTGGACCAGGCGATCGATCATCGCCGCCACGGCCACCGGGTCACCGAGGATCTCGGCCCACGCGTTGAAGGTCTTGTTCGAGCTGACGATGAGCGAACGCCGCTCGTAGCACGAGCTGATGAGCGCGAAGACGAGGGCGGCGGCCTCGGGATCGAAGGGGTTGGGTAGGGTCGGCGGCAGGGCGCCGGGCGGCCTTTCAGCCGTCGGTCTCCCCGCCGCCGCCCTCCGAACCGGACGTGCGCGTTCCCGAGCATCCGGCTCTCCACGAACAGATCGAATGGGATCGGTCACGCGAGCACTTCATCGAGCCGGTCGAGGAACGCGTTGGAGCGTCTCACCGCCGCGGCTCTTCCGAGAATCCTCGACGAGGCGGGCAGCGACGGACTTGCGGCACTAGCGGTCCTGGGGTCATGCGCACGAGGCGAGGAGACGTGGCTCGACGGCGAGCTCTTGAGCGATGTGGACGTTGCGGCAGTGATTACGGCCCCTGTAGACCCAAGGGCGGTCGCAGGGTTCGAGAGAGTCGGCCGCGCTATCGGTCACGGATTCACCATCGGTTACGGTCGAACTGCCCTGGGGATGGACGGCCGCAGGGAAGATGCCGACCACACTGACCGAGCGGTCCGCCACGTTGACCGTGCTCGATCGGATCAAGGAGGCGATGTACGGACTCGGTTGGAAGACGATCGAGGACATCACCCAGTTAGTCGGCCTCGACGGTGGCGATGAGGTCAAGCAGGACTCCGTCTATCGGGCCCTGACGCGGAATAAGATCGAGTTCCGGACACAAGCGACGGCCACCAACAAGGCCGGTCTGTGGGCCTACGGAATCGCCATTACGAGCGTCCGAGCGGGGAACCCCGGGTGATGTCCGAGCGACGTCCGAATACCGGCGTACCTCGTCGTCGCCAGCTCGACGACCCGGGTCCGAATGGCCGGATCGATCCGGTGGGGCGACGCCCGGCCGGTGTTGCCGTGGACGAGGGCGGCGGGACCGGCCTGCCCGACCGCGCGACGGAGCCGCCAGAGTTGTCGCTCGCTCAGCCCGAGCAGGCTCGCTCCATCGGCCATCGAGAGCTTGCCCTCGGCGATCCGGCTCAGGGTGTGACTGCGGGCCTGGTTCATTGCGCTCATCGTGATCGTCGTCTCCATCGGTGGAGACTTGACGGAATCACTGAGAGGGGTCTTGACGGCTTCCGGCCTTGACGGCTACAGTCCAATTCGGTGCAGTAAATGAGAGTTCAATAAGAGGGCCAAGCGCAATGATTATTCGTGAGTATCCACGCAAGTCGTTGCCGATGATCGCGCTGGTGGTGCTCGCGATCTTCACTGCATCATGCGGCGCCCCCGCAACGTCGGGCGCCCCCGCAACGTCGGGCGCCCCCGCAACCGGATCAACGGTAGTGTTTGCCATGACTATGCCCTTCACCGGAGCTGATGGTGTGTTCGGTTCCAACGCCCTCGCGGCATGCACGGCAGCGAAGACGCTGATCAACTCGCATGGTGGCATCAACGGTCACCAGCTCGACTGCTTGCCGGTTGACACGAGAGG
The DNA here is from genome assembly GCA_003152165.1 of Chloroflexota bacterium. Lineage (GTDB taxonomy): Bacteria > Chloroflexota > Limnocylindria > Limnocylindrales > CSP1-4 > Palsa-1033. The sequence continues at coordinate 5,641 of PLZO01000145.1, read as the reverse complement.
CGACCCTGCCGATGCTGTTCCCGCCGTCGCCAAGATGCTCGCCACGACCTCGAACCTAGTCGGCGTCATCGGTCCGAGCGGGGATGAGGCCACCGCTGTGGCTCCCTTGCTCGACGCCGCCAACGTGCCATTCTTTCCTACCGCTGGTGATGCGCCCCTTGGGCAATGGACCTATCGCTCCTTCTATCGGCTCGTCCCACCGGACGACGTCGGCGGCTCTGCGATGGCCCTTTGGGCGAACCAGAAGGGCTACAAGACCGCTGCGGCCCTTTTCGGTAGCGACATTAGCACTCAGGGCACCGTCCCGACGCTGCTGGCTGGACTGACGAAACTGGGCAGCCCTCGGCTGGTGAGCAATCAGAAGGTCGCGCTCGATCAAACGTCGTACCGCACAGAAATTGAGCAACTCCTTGCGACCAAACCAGACGTGCTGTTCTCGGAACTCGATGCCCCGACAGCCAGTACCTTCTTCTCTGAGCTCGAACAACTCGCCGGTGGCACGATGCCATTCCCGGTAGTATTCTCAAATGCCCTCCTCGAGCCGGTGTGGTACAGCGCGGTCGCGAAGGCGATTGGGGGACCCTCAGTCCTTGCCAAGTACTTTGTCGGCCCCAACAGCATTGTTGCGACCAGCGGACCGGCTTGGCAGGATTTCGCGACCGCGCTTCTCGCATCCCCTAAGGACGTGGTGAAGAATCCCGCGCAATACGACTTCGTCGGCACCACGCAAGCCGACTTCGACGGAGCGAACCTCATGGCGTTAGCAATGGTGGCGGCCAAAAGCGTCGATCCGCAGACATATGCACCTTGGATCGTGAAGCTGACACAGCCCTCCACCGGAGCAATCCAGGTTCAAGATTTCACGGATGGCGCATCCGCTTTGACTGCGGGCAAGACCATCCAGTTTGTCGGTCTGGCTGGTACCGGGATCAACTTTAATCAGTGGCACAATTCACCTGGCGGCGAGGAGATGGAGTTTTGGTCCAACGCCGGAATCATCACGCCCATCCCGGGGGCCGTGTTCACTAGCACCCAGCTGAACGCCCTGGGTCAATGACAGAGCAACCAAAGACGCAGGAGGTCAGACTTCGGACGCTCCAGCTAGTGCATCGAGTCGATTGCGAGAGCCGCTTCTTCAACGAGAGCTACATTCGCTGTCTGTACCAACGTAAGACTCTCCCGCGGACGGAGACGGTGGCAGAGGGAATCTTGGAGTACATGGATCCATCTCTGCTGAACGTTCGGCACATACACGGAAAGAAGCTCGATGACGAGCTGAGTGATCTCGCGCCATCCCGGATCAAGACGATGACAAACGGGGGCGTCGAGAAGGCGATCCTGAACCTCCGTACACCATGATGCGAACAGTGCCCACATCAGTCGCGCACCTGACCGCCTGTTCGGGCTTGCAGCACTTATCCGGATGAAGAGGAGTCGACGGTCGCCGCTCAGGAGCTCGAGCGGTGCGTCATTCGTCATTCGTCTTGCCTTTCGCGGAGCCAAGATCAATTCGCACGTGCACGATCCGTACGCGATACGTGCTGGGACGACAGGCGGTATTGGCCGCTCTGGGAGGCCGCGGCCGCGATGGTGGTGCCGAGATCTACCTGAACCCTACGACGCCTCACAGTCGGCATGGCTGGGCCATACACGGGCTGCGGTTGGGCGCTGATCGGCCCCGGGATGGGATTCGGGGCAGAAACCGCCGTGCAGGCCATGCGGCTCATCTACAGCGGTCGCTTCGACGAATCCCCCGCGCTCTTACCATGCTCTCCACCTCGGAGAGGGACTGCTCTTCTACCTCTATCGACTGGACTTCGATGTGACGCGACCTTGGCTGCACAGAGGCAGGACTCCGAAGTTCAAGGGCCGACCGAGTGACTACCTGCGCGACAACTTCTACTACACGATGAGCGACAGCTTCCGCATGGCTCCGTTCCTGACGACGCTACTCGAGGTTGAAGCACATCACATCATGCTCGCCAGTGACTATCCGCACGAGCGGATCGAGGACGCCGTACGGTTCTTGAGCGATCTGTCCTTCGCGGTCGACGACCTGGTGGAGATCGCCGAGAGGACAGCGAGATCCGTGTTCGGACTGGGTCGCGCCTAATCTTGGACCTGCTGATTGCCTCCATCGGGTTCGGCCTGATCACCGCATCAATCGTTGCTCTCGGCGCGGTGGGGTTCACGCTGCAGTTCGGCATCACCAACATCTTCAATCTGGCATATGGCGAGGTGATGGGCGCGTCAGCGTTTGTCGCTTATCAAGTCTACGAGAACACGAACAACGTGCTGGCACTCTGGGTGGTCGGTGCGGTATTCGGTGCGCTATTGTCTTTCACACTCAACAGGGTGGTCATCGGGCCTCTCATTCGGAAGGGCACGTCCCCTTTCGGACTGGTGATCGTGACGCTGGCGCTCGGCCTCATTCTCGAGAATCTGGTGCTCGCCATTGGCGGCGCGCAGTATTTCACTCTGGTGGTCCCCCCTGGGGACTCGTTCGTGATCGGCCCAATGATCTTCACGCTCTCGCAGCTTTCCATTATCTGCGCCGCCGTCCTGGTCATGCTGGCTCTACACGTCGTGTTGACGCAGACGCAGCTCGGGAGGGCCATGCGCGCAACTGCCACGAATGCGACGCTTGCTCGCACATGCGGCATCAACGTGAATCACGTCAAGGATATTGTGTGGACTCTGTCCGGACTTCTGTGTGGACTGGCTGGAGTGGCCCTGGTCATCAACATAGAGACGTTCCAGGCTTCCACCGCCCAAGTATTCGTTGTCGTTGTTATTGCGGGCGCGATCTTGGGAGGCATCGGGCAGCCCTATGGCGCGATGCTAGGGGCCGGCATCATCGGCCTCGTGACCGAGGTCTCTGCGGCATACATCGGGTCGGGCTATAAGGATGTGGCGGCGTTCGTGATCCTTGTGCTGGTGCTCCTTATTCGACCTCAGGGGATCCGAGGCGCGATCGCTGCAGGGCGGGGGCTGGCGTCGTGAACACGGGGATGGAGTTCTATATCGCGACCACGCTCGTCTTCCTCGCTGTGGACATCATGGCTTGTTTGGCACTCAATCTTCAATTTGGTGTCAGCGGTATCCTCAACTTCGGCTTCATCCTTTTCCAGGCCGTCGGCGCCTACACCGTCGGCGTCCTCACGCTTGGTCCGGACACCGGGAACGGCGGATTCCAGCACTACGTCGCGGGGATCCACCTTCCCTTCGTGGTGGCACTTCTCATAGCAGGACTGATCGGTGCACTCCTTGCGGTGCCCGTGGGCTGGATTGGGGTCCGACGACTGCGGAATGACCTTCAGGCTGTGGTTCTGTTGGTGATCTCGATCATTGGAACCACAGTCGCCGTGAACCAAGAAGGCCTGGTGAATGGTTCAGTAGGACTGTCTCTGATTCCGCATCCGTTCTCCGACTTCATTCACCTCTCCACAGTCAACTACGACCTCTTCTACGCAGCGCTTGCCCTAGCTTTCTGTGGAGCCACTTACTTCTTCTTCTACCGCATGCAACGCGCTCCGCTGTGGAGAACGTTGCGCGCCATACGCGACAACGAGGTAGCAGCTGAAGCGTTGGGACGCGATGTGGCTCAGCTGCGAATGATCGCGATGGTCGTGGGAGGGGCTGTCGCCGCGATCAGTGGTGGCGTCCTCGTGGGGTACATCGGAATCTGGGCGCCGAGCACTTGGCTATACCCGGAAACGATCGTATATCTCGGAGCAATCATTATTGGGGGAGCCGGCACCAATCGAGGAGCCGCGCTCGGCGCATTGCTTCTTCCTGTGATCTTCATCCAGGGAACACAGTTCCTACCTGAAATCGGTCGACCTGGTCTGATTGATGCTCTCGATTGGGTTGCTACGGGCCTCCTCATCATCGCGTTTGTCTGGCTGTGGCCCCGGGGAATCCTGCCCGAGAAGCCCAAGAGGTTCCCTCGACTGAGCACGCCGGGCGGACTACCGATCGACGAGCTGGCCGGGCCGACTTACGGTGGTTCACCCGACCGTCCGCGTGTGGATGTCCTGATGCCTGGCAATGGCGGCAGACCGGTGGCCACTCCCGCAAGCGATGAATGGATCAACCGGGAGAGAGTAGCCCAGGCCCTATTGTCGGTACACGACCTCCATTGCGAGTTTGGAGGCGTCAGGGCGGTGGACGGGGTTTCTTGTGACGTCCGGGCAGGCTGGATTACCGGACTGATAGGCCCAAACGGAGCTGGCAAGTCGACGCTCATCAAAGCCATCTGTGGTGAGCTGAAGCCATTGTCCGGCACGGTAGTGTTCGACGGGCGCAACATCACGAACTGGGCGCCACACAGGGTCGCCCGGCTCGGCGTGATCCGAACCTTTCAGATCTCCAGCGAGTTCAGTCGGTTGTCGGTGCTGGAGAACCTGCTCGTCGGGGCGGTCGAAATAGGCGGCGAGTCACTTGTCGGTTCGCTCTTTGGCCGGCGAGCCTGGGGTTCGGCTGAAGCAGCCGCGGTGGAGCGGGCACGACAGTTGCTTGCCGAATTCCGGATGGCCGAGATGGAGTCAGCGATCGGAGCCGAGTTGAGCGGAGGCCAACGCCGTCTGGTGGAAATCATGCGGGCACTCATGAGCGAGCCGCGATTCCTCGTCATGGACGAGCCACTTGCCGGAGTCCACAAGACGATGATTGGCACGATCATAGGCCACCTACAGCGTCTGCGAGACGCGGGTCTGACCATCTTGATGGTCGAGCACGAGCTCGCAACGGTCGACGAGCTCTGCGACAGTGTCGTGGTCATGGCCCAGGGTGCCGTCATCGCCACCGGGACGATGGCAGAGGTGAGACGAGAGCAGCGGGTCTTGGATGCATACCTCATTGGGTGACAGCGCTGGCAGACCAGTGCCTCTCTTGTCCGTGACTGATCTGGCTGCTGGATATGGTGCGATCCCGATCGTATCCGGAATCTCATTGCAGGTCGCGGCTGGCGAGATCGTCCTGATGGTGGGCCCGAATGGCGCGGGAAAGAGCACGGTGCTCAAGGCTGTCATGGGCGAGATCCGCTGCATGGAAGGCAGCGTAGTCGTTGGTGACACCAACGTGACCGGTTGGCCGGCCGAACGGCTCGCCAGGGTCCACGTTGGGTACGTGCCCCAGACCCGTGATGTGTTCGATTCGCTGACGGTCGTTGAGAACCTCCATATGGGGGGCTACCTCCTACCACGCAAGGCGGCGAAGGAGCGGCTCGATGAAGTGTTGGCCGCGTTCCCGACGCTGTCGCACATGCTGACCCGCACCGCGAGCAAGCTGAGCGGCGGCGAACGCAAGGTACTAGGCATCGCGCGGGCACTCATGCTCAGCCCTAAGCTCCTCGTCTTGGACGAGCCGACCGTCGGGCTGTCTCCAGCAATGTCGAGGACCTTGCTCCACGAGCATGTCAGACTGCTCGCCCGGGGCGGGACGGCGATCCTTATGGTCGAGCAGAAGGCCTTGGCTGCTCTTGAGGTCGCCGACTGGGTGCACGTTCTGGTCTCAGGGCGGATGGCGCTAAGCGGCGCACCCGACGATGTCCGGGCGCGCGATGACTTCGGCGAGGTCTTCCTTGGCCAGCGAGCTCGGGATGACAGCGAGGAGTCCTAGTACTTAGTTTCGTAAGTCG
>PLZO01000072.1 GCA_003152165.1 Chloroflexota bacterium | reverse complement strand
CGGGCCTGGCACGATCGCCGGGCCTGGCACGGTCGTCGGGCCTGGCACGCGACGGTCAGCCCACGCGAATGACCACCAGTGCGTCGATCGCAACTGCCAGCATCAGCAGACTGAGGTAAGTGATCGAGTACTTGTAGAGGCGGATCGCCTGGGCCGTCGAGCGTTCGGGTGAGGTGCCCTGGCGCCACAGGACGTACGCCTGGCGCAGGAAGACCGCCCCAAGGACCAGCGCCGAGACCAGGTAGATCGCGCCCATGTGGGCGACGGCCCACAGGATCAGCGAGATCGCAACGAGGAGGATCGTATAGAGGCCGATCTGGCGGGTGGTCTCGGGAACGCCCCGTACCACCGGCAGCATCGGCACGCCGGCGGCCGCATAGTCCTTGCGGATCCGCAGCGAGAGCGCCCAGAAGTGCGGCGGCGTCCAGTAGAAGACGAGGGCGAACAGGAGGACGGCGGGGAGCTGCACGCCGCCGGTCACGGCGGCCCAGCCGATCACCGGGGGCAGGGCACCGGCCGCCCCGCCGATGACGATGTTCTGGGGCGTCGTGCGCTTCAGGATCATGGTGTAGACGACCACATAGAAGGCGATCGCCAGGAGGGTCAGGAACGCCGCCAGCAGGTTGACGAACCAGGCCATCAGCGCGAACGAGATCACCCCCAGCACGATGCCGAAAACGACGGCCCGCTCAGGCTCCACCTCGTGGGCCGGCAGCGGGCGGCGCCGGGTGCGGGTCATCAGCAGGTCGATATCCCGGTCGAGGTAGCAGTTGATCGCGTTCGCCGAGCCCGCCGCGAGCGTGCCGCCGACCATCGTCCATACGACCAGCCAGGCCCAGTTGCCGATCTGGATGCCCGGGACCTGGCGGGTCGCCAGGACCATCGCCGGCACGGTCGTGACCAGGAGCAGCTCGATGATCCGCGGCTTGGTCAGAGCGATGTAGGCCCGGATGGTCGCGCGACGGGTCGGCGGAGCCGCGGCCGACGTGACGAGCCCGGGCCGGGCCGGGCCGGCAGCCCGAGCGACCGCCGACGAGGTCGTGGCTCCGAATCGACGCGCATCGTCCGAGTCCGAGCCCACACCCCGGCCGGGCAGGCCTCCGTCGGGGACGAGGGTCATCCGGGCGCTGAAGTAGGACACCACGGTCAACCCCACGAGAGCAGCCCAGATGCCCGCGCCGAGGGCCACGTGGAGGGTCTGCGTCCAGCCCGAAAGCTGGGTGAGCACCTGCAGCCCGCCGATCACGACCTCGATCGGCAACAGGACTGCGCCAAGAAGCGCCAGCCGGACGATCGCCGGATGTCCGCGCTGCGTTCGCCAGGCGATCAGCCCGATGCCGACGACGATGACGCCGACGATCGCCGCGACGTAGCGATGGAGCACCTGGGCCGAGTCGACACTGGTGATCGCCGGGAAGAGCGTGCCACCCATCAGCGGCCAGTCGGGGAAGACGAGCGCAGCGTCGGGCGTGGCGGTCACGTGCGAGCCAAAGAGCAAGAGGGCGTAGGTCGTGGTGGCCCCGAAGGCAGCCAACAAGGTGAATCGCTGGCTGACGCTCTGGCCGCCGACCCGGGCCGGATAGAAGCTCCGAGCCAGGATGTACACGAGCAGGCCGAGGAGGGCCATCGCGCTGGCCAGGTGGGCAGTGACGGACTCGCCGCTGTTGCCGAGGCGGACCGTCTCCTCGCCCAGCCAGGCCTGGAACCCGACCAGGATCACCGCCCCGATGCCCAACCAGAACTGCGAGCGCCGGTCGTGGTGATCGCGCCAGGCAAGGATCGGCAGACCAAGGATCAGCAGGCCCAGAATCGCCGCGACGTCGCGGTGGATCCATTCGAGCCAGGCGTTCAGGTCGCCCAGGGCCGGGATGACCTGGCCGTTGCACAGCGGCCAGTCCGGGCAGCCGAGACCGGAGTCGGTCGCCCGGACAACAACCCCGATCGTGACCAGGACAAGCGTCGTCGCAACCGTGACGGCCGCCAGCTTCTGAAACCGGGTCACCAGGCCTCCGCCATCGTCGTTGATCGGGATCGAAATCGGCCCTGCGGATCAGTGGCTCGCCACTCGCGCCGGACCCGCCCATTCTAGCCGCGCCCTGCCGGAATCGCCCCCAACGGGTACGATCCCGGCGATGCGTCCCATCGTCCTGTTCATCACCGCCGTGCTCGTCGCGGCCTGCGGGAGCACGACCGCCTCGCCCTCGTCGTCGGTCCTGGTCGTGGGCGGCCCAGGCAGCCCGTCGGTGGTGCCGGTGATCGCCTCGTCCGAGGCGGTCGTCGGGCCGGACCGGATCCTGATCGGCCTGCTCGACTCGACCGGGACGACGCCAATCGGCACGCCCGACTACCAGGTCGAGGTCGGCTTCATCAACGTCGACAAGGACAAGAACACGTTCGTCATCGCCCCGGCACGAGCCACCTTCGTGTGGGCCATCCCGAACCAGCGCGCGATCTGGTTCTACGACGCCACCTTCGACGCCGCGGGCAACTGGGCCGCCGTGGTTACGGTTACGCCGCCGGGCAAGGCGGCCGTGTCGACCGAGCTCGGCCTGCCCGTCACCGCCACCGGCCTGGCCGTTCGGGTCGGGGCAAAGGCCCCCTCGACGCCCACCCCCACGAGCACGAGCGCGGGCGGCGTGCTGGCCAGCATCACCACCGATACGAACCCCGACCCGCGCTTCTACCAGCTATCCGAGGACCAGGCGCTCGCCCAGCACAAGCCGTTTGTGCTGGTCTTCGCCACGCCGGCCTTCTGCACCAGCCGCGTCTGCGGTCCAACCCTCGATGCAGTAAAGGCCGTGGCGCAGGGCGAGCCCGATATGACCTTCATCCAGGTCGAGCCGTACCTCATGCACTATGCCAATGGAACCCTCCAGCCCATTCTCGACGCCAGCAACCATCTCCAGCCCAACCCGGCTACGACGGCCTGGGGGATCCAGACCGAGCCGTGGGTCTACGTTGTGGACGCCAACGGGATCGTGACCGCGTCCTACGAGGCCATGATCGTGCCGGACGAGCTGACCGCCGCGATCGACAAGGTCAAGTCCGGGGGCTGACCCGGAGGCTCGTCCGTGGAGATCAGGGCCTGGACCGGCGCGAGATCCGGCCAGCAGAACTCGGCGTCGACGGCCGGCGATCCCGGACCCGCTCCATCGGGTTCGAACGGCGTCCGGAACGTGAAGGCCGCCCGTGTGGGTCCATCGCCGCCGGAGTCGCTCCAGCCGAGCCCGGGCCTCTTCGACCGTCGGGCGGTGACCGGCCTCCACCCACCACATCGCCAGGTGGGCGGTCGCCAGCCGTTCAAACCATTCCCGCCGCCGCCTGAGGACGCCGACGTGGTTCGAGGCGTAAGCGAACGCACGAAGCGATTTGAGCGAGTCCCAGACGGTCAGGTTGACGATGATCATGTCGTCGTCGAATGGGCGGATGGCGGTGGCGTCGCCGTCGGGCGTGGTCAGCCGCCAGACGAACCCGGGACTGTGGTCGGCGAGCCGGTTGCTTGGCTCGAGCAGGGCCACGAACTCGGCGATCTCGGGCGAGTCCAGCGGCGCGAGGAGCCGCGCGACGTTAACCTGGGCGAGTTCGAATGGGCTGTCCATCAGGCCACACCGATATCGTGGCGGAGCTCAGGCGCCGATGCCGGTGCTGCCCGGCGCGTGCAGCGGCGTACCGTCGGCACAGCGCGGACAGGCAGCCGGGCCGACTTCGTAGGTGGGGAGGTTGAGGATCCACAGGGCTTCCAGGGAATAGACCCGACCGGTCCGCGGCGAGGTGAGCGTGGCCATCCCGCCAGATCGATCGACCAGGACATGGCAGGCCACGATCTCGCCGCCGAGCGCCTCGACTGCGGGGATCATGGCCACGAGCGAACCGCCGGTGGTGAGGATGTCGTCCACGAGGACGACCCGCTCGCCCGGGGCGATCGTGAAGCCGCGCCGGAACTCCCGCCGGGTCGTGCCCTCGGGCGCCCGGACCTCCTCGGCGAAGATCGCCCGGAGACCCAGCTGGCGACCGGTCTCGAAGGCCAGGATCACGCCGCCGGTCGTGGGGCCAGCCACTAGATCTGCCGTCGGCCGGCCATCGGGGCCGCGCTGGGTGGCGGCCCAGAAGCTGCATAATTCGCTCGTTGCCGCAGTGTCCTGGAGGACCTGGAACTTCTCGAGGTACTGCTCGGCATGGCGACCGCTGTTCAGCAGGAAGTGGCCGTCGCGCAAGGCGCCGGAGCTTCGGAAGAGGGCTTCCGTTCGGGCCGCGACGGCGGCTCGGGCGGCAGCGTCGACGGCGCTGTGAATGGTGGTCATCCATCCAAGTCTACGGGTCAGGGCCGGTATTCGACGCCCTTCGACGAAGGTGCGGACATGGGCGATGACCGCTTCGGCAGGGCCGTCCCGACCAACGGCAGGTAGGAGTTGAGGCCCAGCCGGCGGCACTCGTCGGCGAGCTCGTCGATCAGCCGGACGGGCAGGGTGGGGTCGGCGAAGAGGACCGTGCCTACCTGGACGCCGATCGCGCCGACGGCCAGGTAGTCGAGGACATCGCCCAGCTCGGCCACGCCGCCGATCGCAATGATCGGGATGTCAACGACCTGCGCCACTTCGTACACGATCCGCAGTGCGACCGGCTTGATCGCCGGACCGGACAAGCCGCCGTAGACGTTGCCGAGCAGGGGCCGCCGGCGGCCTGGCCCGACGGCAATCCCCGACAGCGTGTTGATCGCCGTGATCGCGTCCGCGCCGGCGGCCTCGATTGCCCGGGCGATCGGCCGGACATCGGCCACGTTCGGGCTGAGCTTGACCAGCAGCGGCAGCTCGGTGGCCCGCCGGACAGCCGCCGTGACGGCGCCCGCGGCCTCCGCGTCGATCGCAAACTGGAGGCCGCCCCTGCCCACGTTGGGGCAGCTGATGTTCAGCTCGATTCCGGCCACCCCCGGCATGCCGTCGAGGCGCCTCGCAACCTCCACGTAGTCGTCGATCGACTCGCCGGCTACGTTCACGATCACCGGCACGTGCCAGCCCTGCCACGTTGGCCCGTACTTGCGCACGACCGCGTCTACACCGGGGTTCTGGAGACCGATCGAATTGAGCATCCCGGCCGGTGTCTCGGTCACCCGGGGGGTGATGTTGCCGACTCGCGGCCTGAGGGTGGTGCCCTTACAGCAGATCGCGCCAAGCCGCTGGATGTCGACGACCTCGCTGTATTCGACGCCGTAGCCGAAGGTGCCCGATGCGACCAGGATCGGGTTGTCGAGACGGAGCCCGCGGGGCAGCTCGACCGATAGGTCAACGGCGCCTCGACCGATCACCAGCCGGCCTCCCAGTCGAGCTCGTCCGAGGCGAAGACCGGGCCCTCGCGGCAGACCCGCTGGGGAACGCCGCTGGTGTCCATCACCACGCAGCCCAGGCAGGCCCCCACCGCGCAGCCCATGTTCTGCTCCATCGAGATCTGCAGGAAGGACTTGCGCCGTGCCGCCGGCGACCCCGGCTGCGCGACCCGCCCCGCCGCGC
>PLZO01000034.1 GCA_003152165.1 Chloroflexota bacterium | reverse complement strand
ACGCCGTCGAGACGGTCCGGATGCTTCTCGCCGAAGGCAAGCTCGCCCTCGAGGGCGATCGCTATGCCCCGGTCGGCGATCTCACGAGCCTCGCGGTGCCCGAGACCCTCACCGCCCTGATCGCCTCCCGCCTCGACGGGCTCGATCCTGCCGACCGTACCCTCGTGTCCGACGCGGCGGTCCTCGGCCAGAGCTTCACGCTCGCCGGGCTCTCCGCGGTGTCGGGGATCGCCGAGGCCGAGCTCGAGCCGCGGCTGCGCGCCCTTGTCCGGCGCGAGCTCCTCACGCTCGAGAGCGATCCACGATCACCCGAGCGCGGCCAGTACGCGTTCGTCCAGGCGCTCATCCGCGAGGTCGCCTACAACACCCTTGCCAAGAAGGATCGGAAGCGCCGTCACCTCGCCGCTGCCCGCTTCTTCGAGTCGCTCGGCACCGACGAGCTAGCCGGCGGCCTGGCCGGGCATTACCTCGCGGCGCATGCAAACGCAGCCGAGGGTCCGGAGGCCGACGCCCTCGCCGGGCAGGCCCGGATCGCGCTCAGGGCGGCCGCCGAGCGGGCCATCAGCCTCGGCGCCCACGCACAAGCCGTGACGTTCTACGAGCAGGCCCTCACTGTCGCGAGCGATGACGCCGAGCGGGCCGACCTTCAGGAATGGGCGGGCACCTCCGCCTATCAGGTCGGGCGATACGACGATGCCAAGCGGCTTCTTGGGCAGGCGCTTGAGGCGCGCACGCTCCAGCGGGATGCCGGCGGAGTCCTTCGAGCCACGACCCACCTCGGCAGGGCAATGACGAACAGCGGCCATCCCGGCGATGCCGTGACCCTACTCGACGCCGCGAGCTCGAGCGTGGGTTCCGGACTCGATCCATTTGTCGCGGCGCTCGACGCCGAGCTCGCCCGTGCTCTCTTCATGCACGATGAGTACGACCGTTCGGTTGGAGCTGCCGATCGCGCATTGCCGATCGCTGAGCGCCTCGGTCTCCTGCCGGTCGTCGCCGACACGCTTGTCACGAAGGGTACGGTCCTCACGGAACTTGGGCGCTGGCATGAAGGATTCAGCCTGATCGACGGCGCCCGACAGCTCGCCGAGGCGAACGGATTCGTATGGACGGAGGTGCGCGCCCTGACGAACGCCTCATCCCTGCTGGTCCCACGGGATCCGAGGCGGGCCCTGGACCTCGCCCGGCGCGGGATTGCGACTGCCCGAAAGATGGGGCTCCGGACAATCCTCAACTCGGTCTTCGTGAACGCTGCGAGTGCCGCGCGACGCACTGGAGACTGGGATTGGGCCATCAGCGAGCTCGAGAGTGGGGACTACGACCAACTTCAGCCGGCCGAGCGGGCGGGCGCCACCCTTCCCGTCCTGATGCTCAAGGCGGCGCGCGGCACCGCGGTCACGGCAGCGCTGGCCCAGAGCGAGGGCGACTTGGCGACGATCCCGGACCAACAGGCCGTCGGCCTCTCCGGGATGGCCCGCGGGTTCGTGTTATCCGTGTCGGGTCGGCATGACGAGGCGTCAGCCGAGTGCTTCAGGGCGGCCAAGGCAAGCGGCGTCTTCACGATGTGGGCGCTTCCGCTCGCCGGCCGATACGCGGTCCTCGCCCGGGACTCGGTACGGGCAAGAGAGGCCGTACGTGAACTCGAGGCCCTCGGGATTTCTGGGCCGGCGCTCGCGGCGGACATCGAGACGATCCTCGCCGGCTGCGCCGCTCTTGAGGGAGCCAGCCTCGAGGCGATGGCGGGGTATCGGCGGGCCCTTGGTGCTTGGCGCGAGCTTGGTCTGCCTTGGGACGAGGCACTGACGGCGATCGACATGGCGACCCTCCTCGACCCCGCCGACCCCGAGGTCCGTGCCGCTGCGGACGCAGCCCGCGAGATCCTGACCCGCCTGGGGGCGAAGCCGTTCCTCGCGCGTCTCGACGCGGCGATGGAGCGGCAGCCTGCGGCCGCCATGCCCGAGCCCGCGCGATCACGAGATACATCGACCGTCTGACGCCGTCGAACGCGAGATGAACTCACCGGAGGTGGGGGATCCGGCTGGGTCACTGCTCCGGCGTCCGCAGACCGAGGCGATGCATGGCTGGCGCAGTGTGAGATCCGCGAACTGGCGAGGGCTCCCGCATGGACACCCTGACATCGTCGTGCTGATCCGGGCCAGGCAGACATTAGACCTGACCACCGCTGATGATCTCGATCGCGGCCGGCGGGAGGACCGGCCGGCGGCCGGCTCCCTGGGCTATCGTTTCGTCGTGAACCTCAATATCCAACCGCTCACCACCGCTACCCGGCCGGCCCTCGCCGCACTCTTCGAGGAGGGCGGCGACCCACGCTGGGTCGCTCCCACCACATCCTCGGGGCCGGCGGCCGCAACTAGTCCGGGCCGGCCGCGGGGTGGAAGATGACGGCCAAGACCGATCCCGAGGCCACCCAGGAGGCTGCGGAGCGGGTCAAGGCGGCCGTAGCCGGTCCCCATCGCCCACCGGCCCCAACTGGCCTGTACACCGTCGTCCCGGCGCCTCTGGAGCCCGCCCCGACTGGTCGGAGGCTGGCCGCCTCACTGCAGGCGGGGATTGCCGCCAAGCTGGGCAAGCCACCGGTGAGGCCGTGAGCACCTCGCGGGTCACAGGCGAAACCTGTCTTCATCCGAAGATCGCCCGGCAATCCGGAGTGGACGACGACGACTCCCTGCACGAGGAGTGCACCGAGTGTTCCGAGGTCTGGAACCTCGGTCGGGTCAGCCCGGAGCGGGCTGCAGCCGTCCGGCGAGANNCACTCGACGCCTAGGATGACCGCGTACTGGACGACCTGCGCACCGCCGTTCGCGTCAGCGACCGCGACGTCGAAGGCCTTGGCCTCTACGGCAATTCGGGCCTTGCCGTCGAGGAACAACAGGTAATCCAGGAACTGCTTGGCAGGCGCCACTGGCGGACGTTGCCGCTGCGGCCGCAGACGATCGCGTGCGGCTCAGACGCCATGGGGCACGGGCACGACGGCCACGAGCAGGTTCGTCGGCGATCAGTATCCCGCTTGACGCGCCGACCGCCCGCACGACCGATCGCGCACCTGCGGGAATCGTCGAGGCCGGCCCGTGTGGACCGGCCTCGAAGCGTTTGCAGCGACGGCGGCCGGCCTAGTTGCCGCCCGGAGCGAGGGTGACGGTCGCCTTCTGCCAGCTGGTACCCTTGGTGTCGCCGCTGACGGCGGCCAGGGCCTGCTGGGCCAGGTCGGTGCGGTAGGCACCACCGGTCGGGGCCGACTTGATGATGCCGTACTTGGTGGCGATCTGGACCGTCTGGGCCCAGGCCGTCGTGTCGAGCTGGCCGATGCCGGCCGACGACGGCCAGATGAGCGCATTGACCTCGTTGAGCTGCCATGTCTGGTGCGACGTGCCCAGCTGCGAGCCGGCCTTCAGCACCGACTGGACGCACGACGCGGCGTTGTCACGGCAGTAGATCCAGCCGCGGAACGAGGCCTCCAGGAACTTCTCCGCGATCGTGGCGTTGTTGCCCGTGCTCAGCCACTTCTGCGAGGCGAAAATCATGTCCTGGAGCATGGCCGTGCCGTCCGTGTTGAAGTTGATGACGTTGAGGTCGGACGGCTGGTACAGCTTGCCGGTGACCGGGTTGGTGGCCTCCAGGACCTGTGCGTACTCGTTATAGATCATGGCTTCGGCCGCATCGAGTTGGCCGGTGACCAGCTGGTTCATGGTGAAGTCCTGCTTCACGATGCTCACGTCGCTGGCGTTGGTCGGATCGATGCTGTTCTTGGTCAGGTCGGCATACAGCTCGGGCTCGTCGCCGCCCAACCAGGAGCCGACCTTCTTGCCCTTGAGGGCGGTGATGGACGTCAGGCCCTTGCTCTTGAAGCTGATCTCGAGCGTGCCCGAGCGCTGGTAAATCTGGGCGATGTCGGTCAGGTCCGTGCCACCTTCACGCGCGGCGAGCATCTTGGGCACCCAGGTGGTGCCGATGTCGGCAGCGCCGGTGGCCACCACCTGCATCGGATTCACGTCCGGCCCGCCGGGCACGATCGTCACGGCCAAGCCGGCGTCCTTGAAATAGCCCTGGTCGACGGCCGCGAAGTAGCCCGCGAACTGGGCCTGCGGCACCCACTGCAGGACGAACTTCACGGGCGTCAGGCTGCCGCTGGCGGAACTGCCCGACCCGCAAGCCACGGCCATCAGCGCGGCGGCGACGACCAGCCCGGTCAGCTTGGCACGGCGCAACTGCATCCCCGTCGCTCCTCTCCTCGGGGGCCAATCGGCCCCATCCTCGGGCCCGCCGGGGCCCTTCTCGGGTCCGTCGAGTGGACCCGAGACTCAGTGGCCTAATTGTGCGCCCTCCGCCCGGCGTTCGGAAGCGTGCCACGGCAGGACCACCCGCTCGGCCAGGATCGCGAGCACGTAGAAGCCGATGCCCATGGCGCAGGCGATGAGGATCGCCGCCCAAGCGTGGTTGTAGCGGAAGTTGTAGGCCTCGCTCTGGATGTAGACGCCCAGTGCCGCCAGCGGGCCGCCGAAATACTCGCCGACCACGGCGCCGATGACGGCCAGCGTGGTCGCCACCTTGAGGCCCGTGAACATGTACGGCAGAGCGTTGGGGATGCGCAGCTTGCGCAGGATCTGGCCCTCCGAGGCGGCGCATGCGGTCATCAGCTCGAGCGCCGCAGGGTCCACCTGGGTCAGGCCCCGTACCGTATTGACCATCATGGGGAAGAACGTGAGCACGGCCACGATGGCCATGCGCGAGGTGGCCGACTCGGCCGTGAACCAGATGTTGGTGAGCGGCGCCAAAGCGAGGATGGGGATCGAACTGGCGGCCACGCCCATGGGGAGGAAGCCCTCTCGCACCGTTCGCCAGCGCGCCGCGGCGAAGGCGGCCAGGACGCCGAGACCGCAGCCCACGAGCAGGCCGCCCACGACCTCGCTGCCGGTATAGAGCGTCGCTCGGGCGAGCAGGTCGGCCTGGTCGACCAACGCGGCCAGGATGACGGTCGGGCGGGGCAGTACGAACGACTGCACGTTCAGAGCGGCCAACCCGAACTCCCACACGAGCAGGACGCCCACGAAGATCAGGAATGACGGGAGGGCACCGCGGATGCGCGCGCTCACGCTAGGCCCTCGGCGACGATGCGCTCCGCATCGGCGGGTTCGGTGCCCAGGCCCTCCGCCTCGGCGGCAGCCGCGTCGGCGCCACCCGCGCGGAGCGCCGCGCGCACGGTCGTGACCAGCTCGAAGTAGCGCTCCTGGTTGCGCGTCTCGGCGGTACGCGGCTGGGGCAGGTCGATGTCCACCACCCGCGTGACGCGACCTGGTCGAGCGGACATGACGACCACGCGGCCGGACAGGAAGACCGCCTCGGGGATCGAGTGGGTCACGAAGACGACGGTCGTGCCGGTGCTGCGCCAGATGCGCATCAGCTCCAGGTTGAGCCGCTCGCGGGTCATCTCGTCGAGCGCGCCGAAGGGCTCGTCCATGAGCAGCAGCGCCGGGTCGGTGGCCAGCGCCCGGGCGATGGCCACCCGCTGCTGCATGCCGCCCGATAGCTGCCACGGATAGCGGCCCCCGAAGTCGGCCAGTTCGACGAGTTTGAGCATGGCCGCGGCACGGGCGCGGCGCTCGGCGCGGGGGACGCCGCTGATCTCGAGCGGCAGCTCCACGTTGCGGTCGACCGTCCGCCAGTCCATCAGCACGGGCGCCTGGAAGACGATGCCGTACTCGCGGCCGCGGCGCGCCTGGGCGGCCGGCTTGCCGTTGACGCGCACCTCGCCGGACGTGGCTGGGATGAGGTCGCCGATGAGGCGCAGGAGCGTGGATTTGCCGCAGCCGCTGGGGCCGATCAGGGAGACGAACTCGCCGACGCCGATCGACAGGTCGATGCCCTGGAGGGCGACCGTGGCGGCGCGGCCCGCCCCGAATGTCTTGGACGAGCCGACCAGCTCGACGACGGCGTTCATGCGCTGACGGTCCGGTAGCGGCCCCGGGTGAGCAGCCGTTCCGCGAGCGCCACCGCGCCGACGCAAGCCAGCCCGAGGAGTGCCGCCGCAATGACCGTCGCCCAGAGGCGTTCGGGGCCCGTCACGTAGTACTGGCTCGACTGGAGGATCAGGCCGCCGACGCCCTGCTGCAGCCCGTTCGGCAGCTCCCCGATGATCGCGCCCACGACCGCGGCCGCGGCGCTGATGCGGAACGCGACGAAGAGGTACGGCACGGCCGCCGGAAGGCGCAGCTTGGTGAGCATCTGGCGCTCGCTAGCGGCGGTCGATCGGAAGTACTCGAAGGCCCGTGGGTCGGCAGCCCGCAGCCCGCGCAGGGCGGACACGGTGACCGGGAAGAACGTGAGATAGGCACTGATCAGCGCGACCGAGGTCCAGGCGTTGCCGAAGAAGATGACGATGATCGGCGCGATAGTAATGAGAGGCACGGCCTGGGAGGCGACCACGTAGGGCATGAACGCACGTTCGAGGAGCCGCGAGCGCACGAAGACGATGCCCAGACCGAGGCCCAGGAGGGCACCCAGGACGAACCCCACGAGCGCCTCACGGAACGTGTAGAGCGCCGCTTCCAGGAGCACGAGCCAGGCCGGGTCGCCGAAGCGCTGGTACGGCAGCACGAACGCGGCGAGGATGACCCAGATGTGCGGCAGCGCGATGTCCGAGGCGATCGGCCAGTGGAACGGCGGCGTATGTTCGTAGTCGATCCGGATGCCGAACAAAGTGTTATGCAGGCGCCACGGGTCGCCGCCCAGCCACTTGGCGCCTTCCCAGATGAGCACCACGGCGACCAACACGGCCGCGACCAGCGCCATCCGGACGGCCCGCGAATGGCCCCCTTCGTCTGCTCCCACAGCCAAGCCTGGCATGCCGCGCGGCTGCGCCGCTACCCGGTGACGGCCTGGTCGGCGATGTCGAGGGCGGCGTCGATGATAGCGAAGCCCTCCGCCAGCTGCTCCTCGGTGATGCACAGGGGCGGGTTTGTGTGGATCGAGTTGTTGGCGATCATGGGGTACAGGCCGTGCTGGCGGAAGTACCTGCCGATGCCCTTCATCTCGTCAGACGTGCCATTCAAGCCGGTGAGCGGCACGTACGGGGAGCGGGAGCGCACCAGGTCGAGGATGCCGAAGAGGCCCAGGCTGTGATGCGTCCCGACCGATGGATGCTGTACTGGTAGACGCCCTCGGCGTGGTCGATCGCGATCGGGTCTAGTTCGTCCTGCACGTTCTCCGCACTGGACATCGCCGGGGCGTTGGGGCCGGTCGCGGAGGAGGCCTGGGTCGGGGCGGGCGCCTGGGCCATCTCCGGATACCTCGTGCGCAGGAGCGAGTTCGGGGTCGTCGGGTCATTATCGCACCGGGGCCGCTGGTTTGTCCGCGCCAGGTGGGGTCTCGGGGGGCGAGACGGTCCCCAACAATGGCCAGCACCCTCCTGCTATTCGCCGACTGCTCCGGCAATGGTCGAGACCTTCCTACTCGGTTGCTCGATCACGGTCGATGGCACCCTCAGTCTCGTGGTCGATCGTGGCGGGCGGGTCTCGGGCACAGCCGTCGGCTCGTATCTCTACCTGCGGACGGCCTGCGAGACCACGCCGGTCACGGGTCAGCAATCAGTCCCGATCACCGGCTCACTCTCGAGCACCCAGTTCCAACTCACGATCCCACTCGGCGTGCTCGGAACGGAGCGACCCGTCAGCGTCCCGCTGACCTCACCCACGACCGCTCGCGCCGAAACCACTGACCATGCGGCCGGGCCGCCGTGGAGCTCCACCATCGAGCTCGTCTGCAACGGCTGTTAGGCGCCGGCCCGCCAAGCTCGACCCGATCGGCATCCGATTTCGGCTCTCCCCGGCATCACTTGACCGTGAAGTTGACTGTCTGTGTCTCGCCGGTCGGGGTGTACGTGATCGTGGCCACGTAGTCGCCCGCCGGGAAGGTCCCCGAGGGTGTGACCTGGAAATCGCCCCAGCTGTTGCCGGTCCCGTAGTCGAGCGACAGTCCCTGGACGTAGGGCGAGCCATTGGCGGTCATCGCGCAGCTCACGGTGCCGGTGAGGCCCGAGCGCAACGAGAACACGATGTAGATGGCGGACGCCGTTGTGGAGAACGAGTCGGTGTAGGTCGATGGGTCAGGGGCGGGCTTCGAGGAGTCCGCGCCAGTCGCGGCCCGGAGAAGCGTGAAAGCGCTCGTTCCGCTCGGCAGCGGTGTGGGGGTCGCCGGCGCCTTTCGGGGCCCGGTGATCGTGAACGGCAGGCTCACCGACGCGCCGGTCGGCTCGAACCTCAGGGTTTCCAGATAGTCGGCCGGGATGAATCCATCCTTATAGGTCAGGGTGAAGTAGGCCCATGGCGCCGAGGCCGGGTAATCGAACGACTTCACGATCGGGTTTTGGCCGACCGTCCCCCAGGTCGCCGTGACCGTCCCTGACAAGCCGGCGGCCAGCTGGTAGGCAACGTAGATCGTGGGCGTCTCCGAGGCAAATGACGTTGCAAATGTCGAGGGATCTGGCGGACCGCTCGTCCCAACCGAGGCGGCGAGACCGGCCAGGACGAACGCGCCTGATCCACTCGGTCCGACCGACGCGGGCGGCGAGGATGGCGGCGCGGTCGGGCTCGGCGACGATGTGGGCGCCGCACTGGGCGTGACCGTTGCTGCCGTGGCGGGCGACGGAGTGGGCGACGCGCCCGAGGTCCCGCAGGCCGCCAGCATCATCGCGGCCACGACGGTGGCCAGAAGTTGCCTCACCAGGGGCGCTCCCTTCCCGCTCTCACCTGCCCCTGAGGTGGGCCCCCAAACGGAGACAGGTAAGTCTGGGAGTCTACGCCTCGGCGGAGGCCAGGGGAATGACGCGGGACGTAGACAATCGTCTCGGTGGCGAGGAACGACTCCGCCCCGCCGCCCCGGCTACGCGTTGGATCGTGCCCAGGCGTGGGCCGCGTCCGGCGATCGTCTTCGTGGTCGTGCTCCCGCTCCTAGCTTCGGGGTCGCAGGTCGACGCTGAAATCGAGATGAGCGCGCAGCCGCGCTAGCGCCTCGCTCCACCCTTCGATCGCCTTCGCCCAGGCGTCAAGAACCCCGGCCTGATCGAGCGGGAATGGACCGTCCTCTAGGTCGAGCCAGCTACCGTAGCCCGCCGGATCGACGAGTACATGGACCGTCGTGATCAGCCGCTCGTCGGCCAGCCACGGCCAGCGGAAGACGAAGCGACTCTCGGTAGCCTCGACGACCTCCCACCAGACCCGTCGGTCCGGCCAGACAAGGATCGATCGCGACCCGACCGCCAAGCCCCCTTCGATCCGCTCAGGGAACCAGCGGGCGAGCTCCTCCGGATTGGACCACGCCCGCAACACCCGCTCGGGCGGTGCATTGAGGCGGCACCGCATGCGAACCCAGCGCCCGAGCTCGGTCCCGGCCGGCAGACCCATCTGGTCGCTCATCGAAGGAGCCCTCCCACAGAAGGAGCCGAATGCACGTGACGCAGCTTACCCGGTCGGGCCGGTGACGAGACCGACCGCCTCGCGCGGGTCGTGCTGACCGAACCGGCGGCCCCGGTCAGTGCCCGAGCGGGTGGCCCCGGTCAGTCGCCCGACCTGCTCTCGCTGCCTGGTCCGGCCATCCCCCGCTGGACGAACTCGCCGAATGGCTCCATCAGCCGGGTAAATTCGAGGGGGATGACGAACTTCGTGGCGGGACCCGCCCCCAGCGCCTTGAGCGCCTCGAGATACTGGAGGGCCATCGTCTTCTGGTCGACCCCGGATGCTGCCTCGAAGATCCGGGTCAGTGCCTGGCCGAACCCCTCTGCCCGGAGGATGGCCGCCTGTCGATCGCCCTCGGCCTTGAGGATTTCCGACTGCTTCTGGCCCTCGGCCACGTTGATCGCCGCCTGGCGGATACCTTCCGACTCGGTAATGACGGCGCGCCGTGTCCGCTCAGCTGACAGCTGGCGGTTCATCGCCTCCTGGACGTCGCGCGGCGGGGTGATCTCGCGGATCTCAACGGTCGTCACTTTGCCGCCCCAGCGCGCGGTGACGTCGTCGAGCTTGACCCGCAGGACCTCATTGATCTGCTCGCGCTTCGACAGCACCTCGTCGAGCAGGATGTCGCCGATGACGGCCCGGAGGGTGGTCGTGGCAACCCCTTGGAGCGCGCCTGCGAAGTTCACGACATTGACGACGCTCTTGAGCGGGTCACTGATCCGCCAATAGATGAGGAAGTCGACGTTGATCGGGGCGTTGTCCTTGGTGATCGTCGTCTGGCTGGGGACCTCGATGAACTGCTCGCGGATGTCGACCTTCACCGGGCGGTCGATGACCGGAATGAGGAACCGGAGCCCCGCGTCCCGGACCATCTTCTCGTTCGTCTTGCCGAGCCGGAACACAACCATCTTCTGGTACTGCTGAACGATCCGGACCGAGAGGTAGATCGCGACCAACACGACGACAAGGAGGAAGGCGACGATGGCGGTGATAACGGGGTCCATGGAACCCTCCGATGCTGTCAGACAGGCGACGACTGCGAATCTCGCTCGACGAGCACGGTCAGTCCGTCCAGCGCCACGACCTTGACTCGCTCCCCGCGCCCGATCGGGTGGCCGTCCGCCGCTCGGGCGCTCCATTCCTCCCCGCCGACGGAGATCGAGCCCAGCGGGTCGATCGGCCGGCGAACGATCCCCGGTGTCCGGGGCTCGAGCGCCCCGCCGACCAGCCCGGGTCCGGTAACCATCCGGCGGGTGCGGATTGTGGTGAACATGATGAGCCCACTGAAGGCGGCCGCGGTGGCCGTCATCACCACGAGCATCGGCAGGGCGACGCTCACGGCCGGGCCGAATGGGTCACCTGGGCGCGTGTACAACGTCGAGGCGCCCAGGACGAAGCAGACGACCCCGCCGGCGCCGAGCAGGCCGTGGCTCGTCACCGCGATCTCGAGCCCGAACAGGACGATCCCCAGGCCGACTAGGAGGAGGCCGGCGGCATTGAGCGGCAGGCTGCCGAAGCCGACGAGCCCGAGGATGACCGCGATCGCGCCAACGATCCCACTGACGAAGTTGGGGTGGAAGAGCTCGAGCAGGAGTGCGAGGCCGCCCAGGCTGAACAGCAGGAAGGCGATGTTCGGATCGGAGAGAAGGTGGAGGAAGCCCTGGAAGGGGTTCATCCCCAGCTCGTCGAACGTCGCGCCCGACAGGTCGAGGGTGACCTGCTGGCCGCCGGCCACGGTGACTACGCGGCCGTTGGCGGCAGCCCGGAGGTCGTCCCGCGTGGCTGCGATGCCGTCGACCGCGTGCAGTGCGACCGCCTCCGAAGCCGGCGAGCTGACCGCCGAGGCGACCGTGCTGACGGCCCAGTTCACGTTACGCCCGCGGGCCTCGGCGATCGAGCGGATGTTGGCCATCGCATCGTTCTTCACCTTCAGGCCGAGGGTCCCGCCGATATCCTGGCCCGAGCTGTCGACCGGCGAGGCCGCCCCGATGTTCGTACCGGGCGCCATGTAGGCCAGATTCGCGGCGAGGGTGATGAACGTGCCGGCGCTGGCCGCTCGACCGCCGGCCGGCGCCACCCAGACGATCGTCGGGATCGGCGCCTCGAGGAGCGCCGAGACAATCTCGCTGGTCGCGTCAAGGCTGCCGCCGGGCGTGTCCAGTTGGATGACCACGGCCGGTGCCCCGTCGCCTGCGGCCTGGGCAATGCCGTCTTTGAGGTACGCCGCGAAGACGCTGTCGACCACGCCGGTCGCCGAGAGGACGGGGACGACGGGCCCGGCGGCGCGGGCGGGGCTGGCCAGGCCGACGGCGATCGAGAGGACCCCGACGAGCGTGAGCCCAGCGGCGAGAAGACGACGGCTTAGTCGAACCACACGCACCTCGCGACAACCGTACCCCAACCGTACCGCGCCAGGCGCAGAGCCGCGAAGAGGTCGCGAGGCGGCGGGTAGACTTCCCATTCAGCGCGCTCCTGAGCGCCGAATGCCGCGAGCTGGGCGAATGACGGGGCAGCGAGCGGCCCGCGCGAGCGCCGACCGCCAGTTGGCTGGGATTGTCTCGACCTGGGAACCGAGCATGACGGGCGCCATCCTCCAATGAGGCACGACACGGCGGGTCCGGATCACCGCTACAGCTCGCACGCCGGCGCACGTCCTCGCCTGGGCGGATGGGATCGGGCTCTCGGGCCGAGAACCAAGCTCAGCCACGGTCGGTGCTCGGATCGCCTGCCTGTCTTCCTACTACCGCTTCCTGATCCGGATGCAGGTCACAACGGCCAACCCTGTGACGCCCTCGAACGTCCGAAGGGCGTCCAGTCCGTGGCCCGGGGACTCGGAGCTGACGAGGTTCGCCGACTCCTTGCGATCCTCCCGGACACGGTCCCAGGTCGACGGGATCGGGCACTTCTGCTCACCTTCGTCCTTACCGGCCGCCGAAGGTCAGAAGTGATCAGCCTTACGGCTGGGGACATCGGCATCGAGGGCGACATCGGCTTCTACCGCTACCAGGGCAAGGGTGGCAAGGTCGGTCGACGGGAACTCCCACGACCAAAACCGGTCGACCTCGAGGGCATAGCAATGGCCCAGGTTGGGCGTTTCAACCGCAGAAGTCCGCCGCGGTTGCCCGGACGATCTCGACTGCCTTGACGCAGCTGGACAGCGAGACCCACTCGTCGGGGGCGTGGTAGTTGCCTCCGGTGGGGCCAAAGAGGATCGTCGGGATGCCAGCCGCCTGCATCAGCGCCGCATCCGTCCACGCGTTCAGCCCGTCCTCCTTCATCGGGTGACCGAGGGTCGCCTGGGCCGCTGTCTGCGCGGCTGCAAGGAGCGCCTCGTGGCCTGACGCCACGAACGGCTCGCGTTCGACCTGGAAGCGGAGCTCGGCGGAGAAGCCGGGTAGCCGCGTGGCGCAGTCCGCGAAGATTGCCTCGATGTCACCCACCCGGGCCGCCATCGTTTCGCCGGGCTGGGTGCCGATCTCGATCCCGAGGATCGCCCTGCTCGGATAGGTCGCGTAGTCCGTCCCGCCCGAGATCGTGCCGGTGTGGAGCACGGTCCGTCCGTTGCGCGGGTCCGGATGGGCCTTGAACCCGGCATCGAGCGCGGCCAGCCCGTCGACGACCTGGGCCATGTGCACGATCGCGTCGATCCCGGCGTCGGGGGCCGAGCCGTGGGCCGGCTTGCCGTGCACAGTGATATCTGCCCAGCCGAAGCCCTGGTGTTCGGTGAGGATCAGGTCGACGTCATGTGGCTCGAGGACCATCGCAGCGTCGTACGAATGGCGCCGCACGAGATCGGCGGTCCCGATCGAATCGCCCTCCTCGTCGATCGTGCAGGCGAGGACGACATCACCGCGCAGGCGCGTCCCGGACCGGGCGAGCTCACGCAACGCGAGCATGCCGACCGCGCAGGAGGCCTTGTCGTCGGCCACGCCCACCCCGATCAGGAGGTCGCCGCGGCGCTCGGGCAGGAGCGCCCGATCGGCCCAGTTAGCGAAGCCGACAGTGTCGGAATGGGCGTTGAGGCAGAGCGACCGACCGCCGCCGCTGCCGGGCAGCCGGGCGACGACGTTGGGCCGGCCGGACGCGACTTCTTCGAGCTCGACCTCGACACCGAGCGGAGTCAGCCAATCGGCCATGAACCGTGCGATCGCGCCCTCCCCGGCACCGTCGGGAATCAGGAACGGAGTCACGGAATCGATCCGGACGAGATCTGACAGTAGGTCTTCGACCTCATACTCGTTGACGGGCATCAGCTTCCTCCAGAGGGAAATGGCAGGCGGCGGCATGGTCCGCGCCCGATGGCTCGAGGACGGGGTCGACTCGCTCGCAGATCTCAGGATTGCCGAGCTTGCGGCGCAGTGGGCAACGGGGATGAAAGCGGCATCCGGCCGGCGTCGCGCTAGGTGAGGGCGTCTCGCCTTCGAGGATCACCTGCTCCCGGCGAGCGCTTGGCCGGGGGACGGGCACGACCGATACGAGGGCACGCGTGTACGGGTGTCGGGGGGCTCGGATGACCTCAGCTGCCGCACCAATCTCCACGACCCGCCCGAGATAGAGCACCGCGATCCGGTCGGCGAGCACCCAGGCGAGCGACAGATCGTGGGTGATGAACAGGCAGGCAAAGCCGCGCTCGGCGCGCAGGTCCAGGATGAGTCGCAGGATGCCCGCCCGCACTGACACGTCGAGCATTGACACTGGCTCGTCGGCCACTACGAGCTCAGGCTCGAGGACCATCGCCGCCGCGATCGACACGCGCTGGCGCTGGCCGCCTGAGAGCTGGTGCGGAAAGCGGCCGGCAAACTCGTCAGCCGGGGTGAGTCCAACCGAGGCCAGCGCCTCGCGCACGAGCCCGGCGCGCTCTCTGCTCGACCGGCCGACGCCATGGATCAGGAGCGGCTCGGTGACGATCGCCCCGACTGTCTGGCGCGGATCGAGCGATTCGTAGGGGTCCTGGAAAATCAGCTGGAAGCTCTTGCGCAGGGCCCGCAGCTCGGCGCCGGCCAACCGGGTGATGTCGCGGCCGTGGTGGACGATCTGTCCTGAGGTGGGTGCGACAAGGCGCATCAGGGCGTGGGCGATCGTCGTCTTGCCGCTGCCCGACTCCCCCACCAGCGCCAGCACCTCGCCCGGCATCAGATCGAGCGAGACGCCATCGACGGCCCGAACAGGACGGCCCCGACCCACGAGGTCCCGCGAGGCACGCGATGCTGGGAACTCGACCCGCAGATCGACGACCGAGATGAGTGGTTCGCTCACGACACCTGCTCAGCACGGTGGCAGGCTGAGGCATGGCCGTCGGCGACTTCGCGCAGAGCCGGCTCCTCGACGCGGCACCGTTCGATCGCCATGGGGCAGCGGGCCACATACGGACAGCCTTCGATCGCAGTGCGCAGGTCCGGCGGCGCACCGGGAATGCCGTCGATCAGGACCCGCTCTGCGGTGATGTCGGGAAATGCGCCGATCAGCGCTCGCGTGTACGGGTGAGCGGGGCGCTCGAAGACGGGACCGACCGAACCCGTCTCGGCGACTCGGCCGGCGTACATCACGACGGTCCGATCGCAGGCCTCGGCGATGACCGAGAGGTCGTGGCTGATCAGGATCATGGCAATCCCCAGCTCGTCGCGCAGTCCGCGCAGGAGCGCGAGGATCTGGGCCTGGACCATGACGTCAAGGGCGGTCACCGGCTCGTCGGCGATGAGCAGTTTCGGACGGCAGGCGAGGGCCATCGCGATCATCACCCGCTGACGCATCCCACCAGAGAACTCGTGGGGGTATTCGCGACCACGCTGGGCCGGGATCCCCACTTGCTCGAGGAGCTCGTCGACCCGGGCCCGGGCGGCGCGACCGTCCGTGGCCGGCTCGTGCAGCCGGATTGGTTCGAGGATCTGGTCACGGACGGTGAGGACCGGGTTGAGCGCGTTCATCGCACCCTGGAAGACGACCGCGACATCGCGCCAGCGGACCGCCTCCATCTGGCGTTCGGTGAGGGTCAGCAGGTCGCGGCCGTCAAGGTCGATCCGGGTGCCGGTCACATCGGCCGTGTCGGGCAGCAGCCGGGGCAAGGCCAGGGCCGTCGTGGTCTTGCCGCAGCCCGATTCGCCGGCCAACCCGAGCATTTCGCCCCGTTCGAGCGAGAAGGAGACGCGGTCGACCGCCTGGACGTGGCCCGTCCGGGTGGAGAAGCGGACCGACAGGTCAACCACCTCGAGCAGGCTCATCAGCGGCTTCGCAGGCGTGGGTTGAGGATCCGGTCGAGCGTGTGGCCGGCCAGGACGAACCCGAGAACGACCACGACGATCCCGATCCCGGGCGGCAGGACGTACCACCAGGCTCCCCGCCCGGTGGCGCCTGAATCGAAGGCGAAATGGAGCATCGTGCCCCAAGACACGTGGACCGGGTCACCGAGTCCCAGGAACGCCAGGGTCGCCTCGGCCAGGATCGAGCCAGCGATCACCAGGACCGTGTTCGCAAAGATGAGCGGCAAGACGTTCGAGAGGATGTGAGAGGTGACGATCCGGTAGTCCGTCGCGCCCAATGACCGGACCCGGGTGATGAACTGGCGCTCGCGGAGGCTTAGGACCTGGGATCGGACGATCCGGGCAGTCGAGGGCCAGCTGGTCAAGCCGATCACCAGGACGAGAACGACGGTGCTCTGCCCAAACAGCGCTGCGAGGACGATGATCAGCGGCAGGGCCGGCAGGACCAGGAAGAAGTCGGTGATCCGCATCAGCAAGCTATCGAGGAATCCCAGGCGGTAGCCCGCCGCGATCCCAATGGTTGCCCCGACGATGATCGAGATCGCGGTCGCCACGAGCCCGATCAGCAGCGATAGCCGGGCGCCTGCGATCGTCGCCCGGAACACGTCCCGCCCGAGCTCGTCGGTGCCGAGCCAGTGGACCGCGCTGGGCGGGCTGAGGATGTCGGCCGCGGTCTTGCCGAAGTCCTGCGGGTCGAACGGGAAGATGATCGGCCCAAGAACCGCGACGACCAGGGTGGACCCGAGCAGGATCAGCCCGACCCGGCCGAGGCGGTCTTCCCAGACTAGCCCCGCGGTCCGCCGAATCCCGGCCCGAGTCTCCGGGCTCAGCCAGCTCATGCCTCGCGGACCCGCGGATCGAGGACCTGGTAGAGGAGGTCGCTGACGAAGTTCGCGGCAATGACCACGAGGGCGAAGATGAAGAACGTCGCTTCGAGGATCGGGTAGTCGCGCCGGAGGACAGCGTCGTACATCAGGGCGCCCATCCCCGGCCACGAGAAGACCGTCTCGACCTGGATCGCGCCGCCGATCGTCAGGCCGACATAAAGGGCCGTCGTGGTCACGACTGGCAGCAGGGCATTGCGGACGCCATGGCGCCAGACGACCTGGCGGCGCGAGAGGCCCTTGGCTTTGGCCGTGAGGATGTAATCCTCGGTCAGGACATCGACGAGTGACGAACGGGTGATCACGACGAACTGGCCGATGTCGACGAGCGCGAGGGTGATCGTGGGTAGGACGAGGTGCCGGGCGAGGTCAGCCAGCGAGGCGATCGGCGAGGTGAAGTCCACGCCAGGCGTCGACGTGCCCGAGACGGGCAGGACATTCAGGAAGGCCCCAAAGATGAAAATCAGGATGAGCCCGGTCCAGAACGTCGGCAGGCTCCAGAACACCAACGCCCCGACGACGACCGAGCTGTCGATGCGCGATCCGCGCCGGGCGGCCGCGACAATGCCGAGGCCAATCCCGAGCACGATGACCAGGACGGTCGCGGCAGACAACAGAATCAGCGTGTTCAGCATCCGCTCGGCAATGATGTCGACGACGGGCCGTTGATACGTGATCGACATCCCGAACTGGCCGGTGAAGACGTCGCGGAGGTAGATGAAGTACTGGCTGATCAGCGGCTGATCAAGACCGTAGATCTCACGCAGGCGCTGGATCGCTTCCGGTGACAGATTGCCGGCTCGTGCCTGGAGCTGGATCGGGTTGCCCGGTAGAACTCGAAAGAGAATGAAGTTGAAGGTGGCGACGGCGAGGAGCGTCAGGGCGAGAATCGCGAGCTTGCGTGCCAGATATCCGAGTCGGAACACGATGCCTCACGATCCTCGCCGCCGGCCGAAGCGTCAACCGCGCCTTACTTGAGCGGAGCCACCTTGAGGTAGTTATCGCGGGTGAAGTTGAACACCATCCCACCGGTTACCGGGGTCCAACCCGTCCACGTGTCGGTCCGGTACGCCTGGAGCTTGTCCTGGTACCACATGACCAAGTACGCGGCGTCCTGGTAATACTGCTGCTGCATCTGGTCGGTGATGACCTTGCGGGCCACCGGATCGATGGTCGTCGCCTGCTGGGCATAGAGCGCGTCATAGCCCTTGTCGCAAAAGAAGACATCGTTGTTGCCACCGATCTGGCTGCACAGCGGAACCCCCAGCATGTAGTCGGGATCAGGTACGCCCAAGTCCCAGCCCCAGACGAAGATGTCCCAGTTGGGGGCGGTTGCGTTGTACACCGTGCTGCCCAGCGTGTTCTCGTCAAGCGTCGTCAGGTCGAGCTTGATCCCGACAGCCATGGCGTCGTTCTGGAACAACTGGGCCGCTCGGACATCGACCGTGGTCGTCGCAATGGCGATGAGCCGGAATTCGAGCGGCGTGCCGCTCGAGGTCGTCCGGACGCCATCCGAGTTGCGGGCGGTGTAGCCAGCGGCGTCGAGGAGGGCGTTAGCCTTGGCCGGGTTGGCATCCATCAGCTGAGCGGCTGTCGGTTCCCAGTGCCAGTCGGTCAACCCCGCCGGGATGATCGAGTTGCCCGGCTTGCCATGACCGGCGAGGGCGAGCTGGACGAGCTGGTTGCGATCGAGGGCGTAACTCAGCGCCTGGCGGATCGACTTGTTCTTGAGCAGTGGATTGCCCTTCGATCCGGGCGCTGTTGAGACGTTGATCCCGATATGGTGGAACGAGAATGACGGCATCGAGACGGCCTTGATATTGGCCGCACCGGTGAGCCCGTCGAAGACCGTGGGGGGAACTTCGGTCAGGATGTCGACGTCGCCGTTCTTGAGGGCCTGCGCCTCGACGTCCGCGTTCGTGTAGTGGACGAATACGACCTTCGCCGCGATCGCCGGGGTGCCCCAGAACGAGGGACTCCGGTTGAGGGTGATGCTCTCCGCCTTCTTCCACTCGACCAGGGTGAACGGGCCGCTGCCGATCGGCGTGGGGTTGGCAAACGTGCCGATCTCCTTGGCCGACATCGACGACCAGATGTGCATCGGCAGGATTGGGATCGTCAGGCCGGGATTGAAGGCCTGGGGTGCGCTGAAGTTGACGACGGCCGTCATCGGATCTGGCGTATCGACCCCCACCAGATCGGTCAGCCACTGGGCGTATTGGCCGAGGGAATCCTTGTGGATCTCCTCGTAGGTGTACTTGACATCCGCCGAGGTGACGGCCTGGCCGTCTGACCATTTGGCGTTGGGCTGGAGGTGGAAGGTGATCGACTTGCCGTCGCTGGAGTAGGCGAAGCTCGAGGCAAGCTCGGGCTCGAGCTTGAGGTCAAGACCGTACCCGAGCAATTTGTCGTAGACGAGCTGGAGGACTTCCTCCGCCTCGGTCGAGTACGTCGTCAGTGGATTGAGCGTGTCCGGCTCCGATAGCCAGCCCACCTTAAGCGTCGCCTGGGATGGTGTCGGGGCGCTGGTCGGGCCTTGGCTCGCCGCCGCGCTGCCGCCCGACGTGGCGCTCGGGCCAAGGCTCGCTGCCGCCGAGGGAGCCGTCGTGCTGCTCGAGCTGCAGGCCGCGACCAGCAGCACCAGCGCGGCGAGAACGGCGGTCATCCGCCGGCTCGTGGTTCCGGAACTCTGTCCTCGCATGTCCCTTCTCCTCCGTGTGCCGCAACCGACCTGGTCTAGCGGAGCTGTCCGATCGTTGCCTTGACCGCGCCTTCGAAGGCATCGAGCGTCGTGTCGATGTCCTCTCGGGTGTGGACCGTGGAGACGAACCACAGCTCGATGTTGCTGGGATGGACCATCACGCCGCGTCGATGGAGCTCGAGCGCCAGGGCGGCGTACTTCGGTGAATTGAGGTGGGGAGCCGCGTCGCGGTAGTTCACGACCGGGGTCTCGCTGAACCAGAACTGAAACATCGGGCCGACGCCCTGAACCTGGACGGGGATGCCGGCCCGCTCGAAGATCCCGCCGATCCCCTTCATCAGCCGGTTCGACAGCTCGAACAGGCGCTCGTGCGTGCCGGGCCGGGTGAGCACGTTAAGGGAGGCGACGGTCGACGCGATCGCCACGGTGTTCCCGTTATAGGTCCCGGCGTGGAGGACGGCGCCGTCGGAGACCTGATCCATGATCTCGCGCTTGCCGCCGATCGCAGCCACGGGGAAGCCGCCGCCGAGCGCCTTCGCCATCGTCGTCAGGTCGGGGGTCACGCCGTAGAGGGCCTGCGCGCCACCGGGCGCGACCCGGAAGCCGGTGATCACCTCGTCGAAGATCAGGACGATGCCGTTGGCTGCCGTGATCTCGCGCAGGAATTCGAGGTAGCCGGGCTGGGGCGGGATCACCCCGGTGTTGCCCATGATCGGCTCGGTCAGGACAGCGGCGATCTCCTTGCCCCGCTCCTCGATCAGCTGCTCGACCGCGTCGCGGTCGTTCCAGGGCAGGACGGCAAGAGTCTGGCCAATCACCTCGGGGATGCCCGGGGTTCCGGGCAGGGCGTTCGGGCGGAGCCGCGGACCGGCCTTGGCGAGGTCGGGGTGATGGCTCCATTCGAGCTGGTCCGCCCAGCCGTGGTACTGGCCTTCGAACCGGACGACGACGTCCCGGCCGGTGAACGCCCGGGCCAGGCGGGTGGCATGGAGGACGACCTCGGTGCCCGAGTTCCCGAACCGGACGAGGTCGACCGAGGGGACGGTCTCTACGATCTTCCGGGCGGCCGCGGCCTCGAGCTCGTACGGCAGGGCGAACATCGTGCCGATGTCGTGGATCGCCCGGGTCACCGCGTCGGTGATCTCCGGATGGGCATGGCCGTGGATCATCGGCCCCAGCGCGAGCAGGTAGTCGAGGTAATGGTTGCCGTCGATATCCCACAGCTCGGCGCCCTTGCCGTGGGCGACCACTGGAGGACCCGGGACCCAACCCGCGCCCGGTCCGCGCGCCCCGCTGTTGACGCCACCGGCGATGACCTCCTGGGCGGCGAGATAGGCCGCCTCGGACTTGGTAGTGCTATAGGTCGCAGTGGTTTCGGTGGTCATGATGGGCTCCTGTTTCGAGCTTGGGCGACGTGGTCGGGAGGGCTAGATCAGCTGGAGCGCACTCCGCTCCAGGTCGGGGCGAGAGCGATCGGGCGGCCCGATTCCGGCGAGGCGCCGGCGGGCCAACGCGAGGGCGAGCGATGTCGCCCCGTGAAGGACCGCCGCGTCCTGGAGGGCGGATGCGGCCAACCGGGGCGGGTACGGCAGCGCGCTCGCGAGGCGTTTCTCGAGCGGGCCGAACAGAGCCGGACCGGCCTGGGCAAGCCCACCGCCGACCACGATGATCTCCGGGTCCAGCAGGGCGGCGACGTCGATCGCCAGGTCACCAAGGTCAGTGACGACGTCGTTGATCACCCGGACCGCGGTCGCGTCGCCGGCCGCGGCCAGCCCGAACACCGTGCGGGCGTCACCGACGGTCACCATCGGGCCGTCATCATCGCCGTCGGCACTTCGAGTGGACCGTCGGGCCAGGGCCTCCCGGTAGCGGGCAGGGATCGCTCGACCGCTGGCCCGATCTTCGAGCCGGCCTGGGCTCAGGTAGGCAATCGCGCCCGCCGCATTCGAGGCGCCCCGGATCGGGCGGCCGCCAACGATGAGCCCGGCGCCGAGACCGTAGCCGAGGGATAGGAAGGCCACGTCGCGGCAACCGATCGCTGCTCCCGCTGTCGCCTCGCCGATCGCCGCCAGGAGGTCGTCGTTGTCGATCGCCACCGGTCGCTCGACCCGCTCCTCGAGGGCGGCGGCCAGGTCAAAGCCATCCAGACCGGGTAGGTCCGGTGATAGGAGCACCCGTCCGGCATCGTGGTCCACGATGCCCGAGATCCCGGCCACCACAGCGTGAACGGTTGCCGGCTGGACGGTTGCCGCGAGCTCCTGGACTAGGGCGACGAGATCGCCGAGGACCGCGTTGCGATCGCTCGGGTCGCGGGTGGGCCGGGCGAGGCGGCTGCGGATCGTGCCCTGGAGATCGGCCAGCGCGGCCCGCAGCGTTCGACCGCCGGCGTCGACGCCGACGACGAAGGCAGAGTCGTCGTCGAGCTCCACGAGCCGGGGTGGCCGGCCGACGCCGGTGGCGTCGATCGAGTACTCGCGCAGGACGCCACTCCGACGCAGGCGATCGACGACCCGACCCACGGTCGCGGCCGAGAGGCCCGTCGCCTCGGCCAGCTGGGCGCGGGACGCCCGTGGCCGATCTGCGAGGACTTCGAGTATTGCCACGATCGGATCCGGCATTCCGCGCACCGTGACGGATTTGGCTGCGCCTACATCAGCCAGACTGGCGAGGTGCTTCCTCCCCTAGCCTCAACATCTGGTCGCCGGATGTTATCACCACGATGATTAGAAATCGAGAGTAAATGGATTCCGTTCGGTGGCGGTGGCGGCGTCGAACTGGTCGTGCGCCCAAGCTAGTCCTGGTCGCCCTCGAGCAGGATGATCGGGCCGCCGTTCGTTCGTGTGCTGAACTCGTCTGATCCGCTGGTTGTCGGCGTCCCAGGCGGCGGCCCGGCCGACCCAGCGATTCCACCGGCTCCACTCCTTCATCCAAGTGAGCGAGTTGCCCGTCGACAACGCAACCAGTGCCAGTGAGCAGGCCGAGTCACCCGCTGGTCCTGCTATCACGACGAAGCGCGGGTGCGTTGCTCGGACCAACCAGCTTGTCTTGGTAGCGGCTTTTCTGCCGATTACTTCGCCGGTCGAACAAGCCAGCTGGTGACCGGTGCGCCGATCTGCCGATTTCATGAAGGGTATAGCGTGATATCGGCGCGACTGGGTGCCGAGGCGCGATGAACTCAGGCCCCTGGGGTCCGCCGGCCCTGGCCAGGGCCGCCATCCACTCCGAGACCGAAGAAGTCGAGATCGCCGGCGCCGCCGCCTGACGGCTGAGGGAGCGGCGAACGCGCCCTGCATTGCCTGATTTAACTGGCCCCAGCCCGGAGCATCGGCTACGCTCCGTGCCTAGCGGTCGAGACTGGGCGAGGGCGACGTTGATCTGCTCGAGCTGCGAGACAGAGAACCGACCTGGGCGGAAGTTCTGCATCCAGTGCGGCTCCGTGCTGGCCTCGGCATGCGCTTCATGCGGTAATCCTCTCGAACCAGAAGCGCGGTTCTGTGGTGAATGCGGGACGCCCGTTGCGACACTCCCGGCGGGCGGACGGGTCGCCTCCGTGCCTGCCCCCAGTGCCGGATCACCGGTCGCGGAGCGCCGGCTGGTTTCGATCGTGTTCGCCGATCTCGTCGGGTTCACCACCCTGGCCGAGGGGCGCGACGCGGAAGACACTCGCGAGCTCCTCTCGCGCTATTTCGACATCTCGAGGGATGTGATCTCCAGGTATGGCGGCGTCGTCGAGAAGTTCATCGGCGACGCGGTCATGGCGGTCTGGGGAGCTCCGACCGCACACGAGGATGACGCCGAACGCGCCGTCCGTGCGGCGCTCGAGCTCGTCGACGCCGTGAAGGCGCTAGGCCCGGGCATCGAGGCCCGGGCAGGCGTCCTGACCGGCGAGGCGGCCGTCACGCTCGGGGCGACGAACCAGGGGATGGTCGCCGGCGACCTCGTCAACACGGCCAGCCGGCTCCAATCCGTCGCCCAGCCCGGGACCGTCCTCGCCGGCGAGGCCACCCAACGGGCAACCAGCAAGGCGATCGCGTTCGAACAGGCCGGCGAGCAGACCCTTAAGGGCAAGACGAGCCCGGTCCCAGCCTGGCGTGCGCTGCGGGTCATCGCTCAGCTCGGTGGGCGCAACCGCGCCGAGACCCTCGAGGCACCGTTCGTCGGTCGCGATGACGAGCTTCGGATGCTCAAGGACCTGTTCCACGCGACGAGCCGAGACCGACGGGCCCGGCTCGTGTCGGTCATCGGCCCTGCCGGGATCGGCAAGAGCCGCCTCGCCTGGGAGTTCTCCAAGTACACCGACGGCGTTGTCGAGACGACGTACTGGCACGCCGGGCGCTCCCCCGCCTATGGCGAGGGGATCAGTTTCTGGGCGCTCGGCGAGATGGTCCGTCGGCGGGCGGGCCTGCTCGAGACCGACGACGAGTCGACGACACGAGCGAAGATCGCGGAGACCGTGACCCGCTGGGTGCCCGATCCCGACGAGCGGCGCTGGATCGAGCCGGCTCTACTCACCCTGCTCGGGATCGAGACCGCGAGCGGAGGAACCGAGCAGCTCTTCGGGGCGTGGCGGACGTTCTTCGAACGGATCGCCGAGCAGGGCACCGTGACGATGGTCTTCGAGGACTTCCACTACGCCGACAGCGGTCTGCTCGACTTCGTCGATCACCTTCTCGAGTGGAGCCGGAACGTCCCGATCTTCGTCGTGACGTTGTCGCGCCCCGAGCTCCTCGAGAAGCGCCCGGACTGGGGCGCCGGCAAGCGCAACTTCGTCTCGCTCTACCTTGAGCCCCTATCCGAGCTCGCGATGCACGAGCTCCTGGCGGGGCTCGTGCCAGGACTCCCGGCTTCCGCCGTTAGGGCGATCGTCGAGCGGGCCGACGGGATGCCCCTGTATGCCGTCGAGACCGTCCGGATGCTCCTGGCTGACGGGAAGCTCGCGATCGAAGGAGATCGCTACATCCCGGTCGGTGACCTGACGAACCTTGCTGTCCCCGAGACGCTCACCGCCCTGATCGCATCCCGGCTCGATGGGCTCGATCCCGCCGACCGTGTCCTCGTTTCCGACGCCGCAGTCCTCGGCCAGAGCTTCACCCTCGCCGGCCTCACTGCGGTGTCGGGGATCGCCGAGTCGGAGCTCGAGCCCCGGTTGCGCGCGCTTGTCCGCCGCGAGCTGCTCACCCTGGAGACCGATCCACGCTCACCGGAGCGCGGCCAATATGCCTTCGTCCAGGCTTTGATCCGCGAAGTCGCATACAACACACTGGCGAAGAAGGATCGCAAGGTCCGCCATCTCGCCGCGGCCCGGTTCTTCGAAAGCCTCGAGACGGACGAGGTCGCTGGGGGCCTCGCCGGGCACTATCTCGCAGCACAGGCGAACGCGGCCGAGGGACCAGAGGCCGATGCCCTGGCTACCCAGGCTCGGATCGCCCTGCGGGCCGCCGCGGGGCGCGCCGCAGAGCTGGGCTCCCATCAGCAGGCCCAGGCGTTCTACGAACAAGCCCTGGACGTGACGACGAATCCCGTTGAGGTTGCGGAGTTCCTCGAGCGGGCCGGGGAGACGGCTTCCTCGGTCGGCCGCCACGAAACCGCCGAGGCTCACCTGCGGCGCGCGATCGCCGCGAGACGAGAGTTCGGGGATCGTCCGGCAATCGCGAGTGCGACGGCCGCCCTCGGCCGGGCACTCATGAATGCGTATGAAACGGCCGATGCGATTGCCCTGCTCGAACCGGCTGCGCAGGAGTTCGCCGACCTCGCGCCCGACCCTGCGCAGGTCGATCTCGGGGCCCAACTCGCACGCGCCTTAATGCTTCGCGGGGAGAGCGCCCGGGCGGTCGAGGCCGCCGACGGCGTTCTCGCGGCGGCCGAACGGGCTGACCTAAGGCCGATCATCGCCGACACGCTGGTTACGAAAGGGACCGCCTTGGGTGGTCTCGGTCGTGCCGTGGAGGGAGTGGGCGTGATCAAGACGGGCCGAGACTTTGCCGAGACTCTCGGCCTTTGGCTCACCGTCCTACGGGCGATCAACAACATCGTCTACATCGATGGCGACCGAGACCCCAGGGCTGCCTACGAGACCTCGCGCGCAGGTCTCGTGCTTGCTCGCCGGCTCGGGTTGCGGCAATTCGTCGCGCTCCTCTTAGGCAAGAGCGCTGTAACCGGAATTCGGACGGGCGACTGGGCGGCAGTGCTCATCGAACTCGAGGCCGCGCTCGAGGACGATTGGGAGCCCGTGGATCGGTCCGGGCTCCTCTTCGCCATGTATTCCATCGGCGCATTTCGGGGCGAGCCAGTTGAGGCTCAATTCGACGAGGCGTCGCGCCTTGTCAGCAACACGGAAGACCCCCAGATCGCTTCGAACGTGGCCAACGCCGCCGCGGAAGCGGCCTTCGCGAGCGGGGATCTCGGTGAGGCTCGAAGGCAGTGGCAACAGGCTGCTGGGCAAGTCGACGGTCTCGTTCCCTACCTCGCGCCACGGGCGGCCCGCGCGGCGCTCTGGATGGGCAATGGAGCCGGGGCGCGGGACGACCTCGCGCAGCTCGATGCGTTGGGGGTCCACGGCCCGGCAAATGAAGCCGACCGGCGCACGATCCGGGCCGGGATCGCAGCGCTCGATGGCCGCCCTGCCGAGGCGCTCCCCCTCTATCGCGAGGCGCTGCGGGCCTGGCGCGATCTCGGGCTCGCCTGGGACGAGGCGCTGTGCGGGATCGACATGGCGACCCTGCTCGATCCGGCCGATCCTGAGGTTCGCAGCGCGGCCGATTCGGCCCGCGAGATCTTCGTCCGGCTCGGGGCGAAACCGTTCCTCGCCCGACTCGATGCAGCGATAGAACGACAGGCGTCGGCGCCGACTCCCGAGCCAGCGCGAGCACGGGACCCGTCGACCGTCTGAAGGCCCTCCGCGGCCGATAAAGAGCCGACGCCGCCAGTGCCAGGTGGCCTGTTACACGCGGGCTGACCGAACGTAAGGCCGCGTGGGTATGCGTGGCCGAGCGTCAGTCGAGGTCGACCCTCCGGCAATTGGGGGTGGTCCGGGCACTGTGCCAGCCGGCCGAATGCTCTTGCGGAAACTCGGCTCAGACGTGGGGCGCGACGCCCTCGGCGAGCTGCTGCATGAGATCGACCTGCGCCTCGTAGTCGAGGAGCGGGAAGTGGCTCCGAGCTGCGAACTCGACGGGCACGCCGGCCTGCGCTCGCAGATCGAGCAGGGCCTCAACGAGCTCGTCGGGGGTCCCGGCATAGGTCGCCCGGCCCGTCACCAGCGCCTCATCCGGGCGATCGAAGCGCGGCGGCGTCACGGCCGGCAAGGGCCGGGTCGCTGAGGCTCCCATGTCCGAGTACTTCCACTGCATCGCCCACATGACATCCCGATACCGGGCGAGCGCCTCGGCCCGCGATACCCCGGCCAGGAGCACTGAATAGTGGATGAATCGGAAGCTCGAGGGGTCACGGCCGATGCGCTCGCACTCGTCGAGCACCCAGTGGACCTGCTCGACGAACTTCGCGGCCGGCGTGCTCAGGAAGACCCCATCGGCGAGACGGGCAGCGCGTCGGATCGCCGGCTCGGCGCCGCCACCGACGAGGATCGGGATCCGGGTCGATGGCGCCGGCCGGACGGCGAGGGTCGGGAGGTCGTAGACCGCGCCGTGGTGGGTGAAGGGCTCGCCGGTCCAGGCCTGCGGCAGGATCCGGAGGATCTCCTCCATGGCCGCGCCACGACGGCGCGCGTCGGCGCCGAGCCCGACGAACTCGACCTCGTTCCAACCAAGCCCGAGGCCGAGGGTCAACCGGCCATGGCTCAGCAGCTGGACGGTCGCCGCATCCTCCGCGAGGCGCAGCGGGTGGTACAGCGGGGCGAGGATCACGCCCGTGCCGAGCTCGATCCGCGACGTCGCCTGGGCGAGCGCCGCGCCGACGATGAGGAGCGAGGGCATGTACCCGTCATCGACGAAGTGGTGCTCCGTCGTCCAGACGGACGTGAAGCCGAGCCGCTCAGCCTCGACCGCCAGGCGGATCGTTTCGTCGTAAGCCCGGGTCCAGTCGGTTTCGCCAGGGCGAAGCTGCGCGCTGAGGAGTCCGAACCCGAGTCCCATGCCTGCAGACGATAGACGAAGGCGCTACATGCAGCGGAGCTGCGCGCAGCCGAGCGGTCCGGGTTGGCCCCAGATGGCCGTAAACCGATCGATCGCTTCGTAGGCCGTCATCGGCAGGCCGTAGTAGTGGCCGCACGCGGGCGCTCCGAGGATCTCCTCGCAGTGCTCGTGGACCAGAACGCCGAACTGCCGAGCGTAGAACTCACGCTGGGTCGAGTGGAATGCACGCCGGCGATTCCTGGGGTGCTCGACGAAGTCGTACTCGTACTCCGTCCGATCGAACGAATCGGGTGCGCTGCCCGGCACCCAGATCTCCGACAGCTTGATCGTCGCGGGCGCGGGGCGATCGGAGCCTGGGAGATCCGCTGAGAACGAGAACCCGAGGTTGCCGGTGTCCTCGTACTGGTCGAGCGCGGGCATGGGAAACATGGCGCCGTAGTTCCACAGGATCACCGCGAGCGTAGCAAGGTGGTCCTTGAGTTCGGGGACCGTCGCCATCAGCGACTGGTGCTGGCAGCCACCCGGGTCGGCTCTGGCAGGTCCTCACCCTCACCGAGTCGCGGCTGCGCTGCTACACGCCGAAGCCGGATGGCCGGTTGCCCTCGAAGGGTCCCCGCCTTGTACATCTCGAAGCTCGCGATCGGGATCCGATAGATCCGTTCTGAGACACGGATTGCCGGCAATGCGCCGGCGTGGATCAATCGGAGCACGGTGGCGCTGCTGACGTCGAGCTCCTCGGCAACGTCGGCGGGCGAGATGAAGTTCTTTGTATGCATTCTGTGCTGCTCCTGCTCTGTGAAGTACGATACTGCACAGACGGCACACGTCAATAAGGGGGCCTGACTGGCCGACCCGAGTGGACTTCCTGACCCAACCCCCTCGGATCATCCTCGTAGCTCGCGACATCACCGACACCGCCGAAGGAGCGCCCGTGACGTATCGAATCGAGTGGGTCCGCAGCAGCTGCCGGATGCTCAACGAGATCAGCGCCGAGTTCGAGCGGACCCAGCCGTTGGCCGGGATGACGATCGGGACCGGGATCCACCTCGAGCCGAAGACCGTGGCGCTGTTGCTGACCCTCCAGGCCGGCGGCGCGGACGTCGTCTCGACCGGCAACCTCAACTCGACCCAGCCGAGCGCCGTCAGCTACCTCCGCGAGCGCGGCGTGACCGTGTTCGGCGGGCCGACGCGGGACCCTGTAGAGCGTGCCGGCCACCTCGATGAGGTCCTCGCCGCCGAGCCGCATCTCCTCCTCGACAACGGCGGCGACCTGTTCGTCCGCTACCTCGACCACCCGTACGAGCGCCTGCTTGGGGGGACCGAGGAGACGACGTCCGGCCGGATGCGCCTGGCCGCGCTGCGCGACCAGATCGCCAAGCCGGTCCTGGTGATCAACGACAGCCCGATCAAGCAGTTCGCCGAGAACAAACACTCCGTTGGCCAGAGCGTCGTCGAGTCGTTCCTGCGGATCAGCAACCGGGCCACGAATGGCCGGCGGGTGACCGTCTTCGGCTACGGCGCCTGTGGCAAGGGCGTCGCCCTCAACTTCCGGAACAACCACGCGATCGTGTCCGTGGTCGAGATCGACCCCGTCGCCCGGCTCGAGGCGATGTTCGACGGGTTCACCGTGCCGGACCGCGACGAGGCGCTGGCGAGCGCCCAGATCATCATCACCGTAACCGGCGCCCAGCGAGTGATCACTGCTCGCGACCTGGCGCTCCTGGCCGACGACGTCGTGATGGCCAACGCCGGCCACTTCCCCCGGGAGATCGACGTCGAGGACCTGCTCGCCGACGCGGGCGTCACTGGGCACTCCGGGGACGAAGGGATCACGACGGTCCAACTCGCCGATGGGCGGAAGTTCCACCTCCTGGGCGAGGGCCACATGGTCAACCTGGCCGGCCCGCGCCCGCTCGGCAACTCGATCGAGTCGATGGACCTGGGCTTCAGTCTCCAGGCGCGCTCCCTCGAGGCGGTCGCGAACGGGTCGGTCGGGCGGGAGTCGTGCGTCGTCCCGGTGCCGCGCGTGATTGACGAGCAGGTGGCCCGGAGCTACGTGGAGCTGGCACGAGGCTCAGCCGCGAGAGGTTAGCCGTACCGGGTCCACCCGACCTTCACCAGTCATGAACCGTGCCATCAAGGAGGCGGTTCACCGGCAGGTACGTAGCCGCATACGGGTATGCGGACGCGGCCGCGTCATCGATGTCGACGCCCAGGCCTGGCTGATCCCCCTGGTGCAGGAACCCGTCGGCGAACTCGTCGGCACGAATCCCTCAGTGCCGGACGACGCCTCAGGCGCCGGGCGACATCGTGCGCAGTCCGGCCAAGCGAGCCGCCGCGGCTTGCCGCTCGTCGTAGGTGACGAAGCCGTCGAGGGGCCCGAGGTCGACCGCCCCGGCGACATGGATCGCGTCCAGGGCTCGGAGCGCCGGCTCGGACAGCGCGCCCGCCGCCAGGAGCAGAACGCGCTCGAGCGGCAGCAGTCCGAGCGCATCGACGACCTCAGCGGCACGAGCCATCAGGCGGTCAAGATCCAGTCGAGGATCGTAGGCGGCCGCGCGCCGGATCGCTCGCGGGATCTCGGTCAGCGCGAGCTCGCACGACACAAGGTCCGCGTCGGCCAGGAACGTCCGGAGTGTGTGGCTCTCCGGTTCGTCACGCACGAGCTTCACGAGCGCCGACGCATCCGCGTAGAACAGCGGCACGCCTCAGCGCTCGCCGCGGATCTCGTCGAGTGCGCGGCTCAGAGCGTGGGGGTCGGCTTCCATGGACAGCGGTGCTGGCAGCCCACGACGGATCGGGCGGATGATCCTTCCCTCGGCGATCAGTCGATCCAGGGCCGCGCCGACGCTGGGTGGAGGACCAAGCTCCGCGACCGGTCGATTGTGGTCGGTCACGAGCAACCGCTCCCCGTCCGCCACGCGCTGCAGATAGCGACTCAGATTCTGACGCAGTTCGGCAATGCCAACGGTCCGATCCATGTACACAAATGTAGCAGATCGTCACAACCGGGCGCCGGCACCAGCCGGCGCCTCGCTCAGAACGGGCCGAGGCCACCGAGCAGATTCTGAATCGGTGACTGCTCGCCCTGCTCCTGGGCTTCGACGCGCTCGAGGGCGATGACGATCGCCAGAGCGAGGGGCACCTCGAAGCCGGGCGTGATCTGGATTCCATACGCGTCGTGGATGCTGAACCAGGCTCGGGACACAACGATGGCCACCCGGCCAGCCTGGTCCTGACCTGAAACTCGCGGTTCATCCAGTCGCCGTGGACCGTCAACTCCAGCCCGCCGGCGAGGCTGATCTTGAACTTGTCGCCCCCTAGGTGAAAGATCGCCTCCTGGACGGTTGCCGCCGTCTGGCCCCCCTTCGAGATGGCGATCGTCTTGTGCACGTGAGGCGCGAGCGACTTCGAGATCTCGTAGAGCGCCTGGCCGCCGAGGTCCTTGAGGACATGCGTGCCACGCAGGCTGAGGAGCTTGCCATCGACTTCGAAGGCGTGATTGCCCTGGCCGTCTTCGATCCAAAGATCGCCCGTCGGCGAGATCAGCTTCTGGTTGAGGACATAGATTGGGGGCTGGCCATCCGGCGCCGGTGACGCCTGAGGAGCGCTCGAAGGCACCGCGGACGGCGGCTCGGGCGAGGTCGGGGACTCGGGGGCCTTCGCCTGGGTGAAGGACGTGGCGCCACATTGGGGGCACTTCGCGGCAGCCCCGAGCTGTTGGTAGTGCGCGCGGAGGGCGAACTGGTCCTGGACGCTGCCGCCGATCATCGATGCGAACTGACCGGTGATCGACTTGACGTTCGGCCGTTCTTCCGCGATGTCCGAGGGGACAAGCCAGGTGTGCTGGCACCGTGTACAAGTTCGCTGATACCCGCCATCGGCCATGTCAACCTCCTGGGATTTGCGAGTGTGCGGATCGAGTCGTCCGCGCCCGTTCTCAATCTCGGGTGGCGCCGCAGCCGCCCGGTATCTGTCCGTGACTTCGGTTGCGAATGGCTGCATTTGCCTCCCGAACGGGTGGCCAACCGACGTGAACTCTAGCTCTGCATGCGTGTCCGAGTGTCGGCTCCGATCGGCTCGCTCACGCACACCGATGGCTGAGCGCACTGTACGCGGCGACGTACCAGACGCCTTGTTTCGCAGCGTCCCAGAAGTAGGCACTCAACCGACGGTCTGCCAGCGTCTCGCCGCAGCGGGCACAGCGGTTGTGGTTCGCGCATCGGCAGTCGACCCGGATGACCCGCGGCCCGGGGTAGCGGGTCCCCGGCTCGCCAGTCTGCAACAGGTCACCAGCTAACTCACCGCAGGTCTGGCACACGCCGAGGCCGGGTCCTGGGTCGCCCGCTCCTCGAGCGGACAGCCTGACGACGTCCTCGCTCGAGGCGATCCGGCCGCCCTCGAGGTTGTCGCCGACGATGTAGCCCGTGCCACGCTGGCGTTCGGCGAAGGTTCGAAGCTCGAGCCGCCGTTCGATCATCTCCGCTGTCTCCGGCACGTCCGCCGGTACGAAGATCCGCTCGACCACCGGCATCCCGCTCGGCACGATTGTTGAGGCAACCGGCGCCTCGGTTTCGACGCGATCGCGGTCGATGTCGACGTAGATGGCATCGGCCGGCCCTAGCACCAGGCAGGTCGACATCTGGTTGGATGCCGCTTGCTTCTGGAGGAGCTCGATAAGACGATCGCGCGACCAGTCGGCCGGCACGACCGTTAGATGACGGAGCGCGCACGCCCCGATCCGGGTGACCAGGTAGGGGTAGCCGGCGAAGGCGGGCAGGCTGCCATAGCCAGCCCAGGCATAGGTGAGCATTCCTCGTCTCCTATCGCACCCGGCTGGGGCACCGTGCCGACGTGAGGAACGCCGATCGGTTGCCGCGCCGTCAGCGAGCCGGGGCTCTCAGGCGCTCTTGATAGGTGGCATCGCTGGGATGCCTGAGGGCAGAATAGCCCATTGATCTAAGGGCTCTCCTTTGCCACCGTCGCTGCCCAGGCCGCGTTCTACGCCCAAGGCCAGCGCCGCAGTTGGACGCAGTGCCAAACTGGCGGCCTGCGGAAAGGCGCCATTAACCCCTCCGCAACCAAGCCGGTCGAGGAGCTGCGGCGATGGTCGACGCCATTCCACATAGGCGACCGACGTGGTCGGCCTTCGCCTCCAACGAAGTCGATTTGGCGATCACAGCCCGCCACGTCATGACCCCGATGTCAGAGGCTGTCGCGTTGGCCGAGGACACTCCATCGAATGTGGCCGCCTCGCACTTGCGCTCGCTAGGGTTCGATCAGGCTCCAGTTGGGAGCGGCAATGATCTGCGCGGATATGCGTTGGTTCGCGAGCTGGAAGACGGGCCAGGGCGGACGGTCCGAGACGTACTCCACCAGCTTGAGCCTCGAATCCTC
Organism: Chloroflexota bacterium; assembly: GCA_003152165.1. Classification (GTDB taxonomy): domain Bacteria; phylum Chloroflexota; class Limnocylindria; order Limnocylindrales; family CSP1-4; genus Palsa-1033. The sequence goes on along the minus strand of PLZO01000034.1, from coordinate 81,175 downwards.
GTCGGCGAGGAAGCGACGGTCGAGACGCTCCTGCACGCGTTTCTGGGCGCGGACATGCTGTTCGTTGTCGGGAAGCATGAAGTCGCAGGGTTCGTGACCCAATCCGATCTTGGACGACCGGCCGTGCGGGTGCACTTCTACCTCCACATCGCCGATCTGGAGATGGCCCTCGCCGAGAAAGTCCGGCGCCGATTCGGCGATGGCTCCGAAGCTGTGGCCCTGTTGGCCGACGAACGTCGCAACGTGATCCTGGAGCGACACGCGGAAGCGCAGCGGCTTGACGTCGACCTCGACTACGTATCCGACATGGACCTAAGTGATCTCATCCGGATCGTGGGTGCATCGCCCGACCTGCGCGTCATTTTCGGTGCGTCGAGTCGCCGAAGCTGGCAGGACCGAGTCGGTCGGCTCGTCGAGCTTCGCAACTACGTGATGCACCCGACGAAAACCGACCTGCCTCTCTGGTCGGACGTCGGGCAACTCGCCAGCGCCGAAGCTACGATCCGCAGCCTGATCGCGGAAGCAGGCAACACCCGAACGGAATCGGGGCCGCCCTAGCGCCGGCGAGGCAAACGTCTGCTTCGATCCCGATCGTCGCCTCGGGTGCGTTCGAGCGGGCCCAGGCGATGAACGCGAGGTGGCCGGCCGGATCGTTCGCGAACGTCGCCTCGGCGATCGCTGTGCCGAGCGATCGACCGCGCAGGCCGCGAGCGTTGCCTTGTGGGTATCGACCCCGATTGCCTTGCCAGCAAGACTGCCAGCCCCTGCGCGTCGGGCTCTGGCCGAGGCCGGTTACGCGCGACTCGAACAACTGACACACGTCACCGAAGCTGAGCTCGGGCAGCTGCACGGCATGGGACCCAAGGCCCTGAGGCTGTTGCGTGAGGCCCTTGGTGTGACCGGACGGGGATTCGAGGCAAGCGAACCGCGGTCCTGTGTCCGGGTTTTAACGGACCCACGTACCGCGTCCTTAGAATGACCTCGGTGCACTGCATCGATCGGGCACCGTTCGCGGTTCGATGAGGATCCTGCCGATGTCCGAGCTCTCAGCCACCGAGCGCCCGCCCTTCGTGGCGGCTCATGACCGCTACAAAGGGATGGCCTATCGCAGGACCGGCCGAAGTGGTCTCGATCTGCCGGCGATTTCGCTCGGCCTGTGGCACAACTTCGGGGAGGACCGACCGCTCGCGACCCAGCGAACGATCGTCCGGCGGGCGTTTGATCTCGGCATCACTCATTTCGATCTCGCCAACAACTACGGACCTCCGTACGGCTCGGCCGAGGAGAACTTTGGTCGGATCCTGACGTCTGACCTGCGCCCATACCGTGACGAACTCGTCATCTCGACCAAGGCTGGCTGGGAGATGTGGTCCGGGCCGTACGGCTTCCTCGGCTCGCGCAAATACCTCCTGGCGAGTCTCGACCAGAGCCTCGTCAGGCTGGGCCTCGACTACGTCGACATCTTCTACTCGCACCGGTTCGACGCCGACACGCCCCTCGAGGAGACGATGGGCGCCCTGGACACGGCTGTTCGGGCCGGCAAGGCCCGCTATGTCGGCATCTCGTCGTACTCAGCTGGTCGGACCCAGGAGGCAATCGCGATTCTTCGCGCGCTGGACACGCCGCTCCTCATCCACCAGCCCTCGTACTCGATGCTCAATCGCTGGGTGGAAGAGGACCTCCTCGACGTCCTCGGTCGCGAGGGGGTCGGCTGCATCGCGTTCTCGCCGCTCGCCCAGGGCCTCCTGACGGATAAGTATCTTGGCGGCATCCCAGCCGCCTCGCGAGCGACGCGCGGCGACTCCTTCTCCATCGAGATGCTCAGCGAGACGAACCTGGCCAAAGTCCGCGCGCTCAACGAGATCGCGCGAGGACGCGGCCAGTCGCTGGCCCAGATGGCGATCGCCTGGGTACTGCGCGACCCACGAGTGACTTCGACGGTCATCGGAGCGAGCTCGGTCGCACAGCTGGAGGACAGCCTGCAGGCGCTCGAGCAGCTCGATTTCGACCCATCGGAGCTGACCGAGATCGACCGCTACGCGACAGAGAGCGGAATCAACCTGTGGGTGGGTCCGAGCACGGCCTAGCCAGGATGTGCGGCCGCTCGAATCGGGCGCGGAGCAGGCAAGCCCCTCAGGGGGAGAGTCCGTGCATTCGGCTTCACTGATAGGCCCTGCCGCGGCTCAGGCCGGCGGGATGCCGAGCCAGCCCTCGCCAAGCGCGCTCGCGTTGCCAGTTCCGTCCTCGCTCGGCGCCCGACAGTGGCGAGCTAGGCGGCCAGGACCGTGCTCGGCGGCATCTCCACGAGCCTGCGGTCGTGGAGATGCATCGCGATCCTCAACTGGATGCCCGATCGAGCCCCAAGTGAGGTGCATTCGAACCAAAGCGATCCGTCGCGCGGATTGAGGGTCATCGGCTGTGCGCAGTATTGGCAAAGCTCACAGCCGCTCATCAGGTGGTCGATTCGCTCGAGAGCGAGCTCGGTGTCGGTCGATGCATTGATCATCAGGCGTGTCCTATCGCTGTTCCTGGTCGATGATCACGTACGATGAACTGGATCGATCAAGAGCCAGACACAAGGCTAGCCCACGCATCTTGATCGGTCAAGCGGGAGGCAAATGCCCCGCGATCCGAATCCCCGACGCCCGACACTCGACACCCTGGCAAAGACGCTCGGCGTGTCGAAGACAACCGTGTCGAACGCCTTCAGCCGGCCCGATCAACTCTCGAGCGACCTGCGTGAGCGCGTCCTCGCCGCGGCGCGCGAGGCCGGCTACTCCGGCCCGGATCCGGTCGCCCGGATGCTCCGTACCGGGCGCGCCGGAGCGATCGGCCTGATCCTGCCGCAGTCCCTTCCGAGCACGCTCGACGACCCGGCCACGGCTGCCCTGCTGCGGGGCATCGCAGACGCCTGCGAGGAGCGGCGGCTCGGCCTGCTCATCATTCCCGGTGTCGTGCGTGGGCGCGACACCCAACGGATCGTCGATGTGGCCGTCGATGGATTCATTGCCTACTCCCTCCCGCGCGACCTCCCCGTCCTGGAAGAAGTCGTGATCCGGGGCGATCCGCTGGTGGTGATCGACCAGCCTCGCCGGCCCGACGTGTCAACCATTCATGTCGACGACCTGCGAGGGGCACAGCTGGCGGCGACCCATCTTGCAGGTCTCGGCCATCGACGCTTCGGCATCGTCTCGCTTCCATTCAGGGCCGACGGCTACACCGGCCCAGGGCAGGTGGACCGGATCACCGCGCCGACCTATGACGTCCCCGGCGAGCGCATGCAGGGCTACGGCGCAGCCTTGGCGTCCCATGGGATCAGCCTGGACGACGTGCCGATCTTCGAATGTGCCCGTTCTGACGAGGAACTGGGCTTCCAGGCCGGGCGGTATCTGCTGGAGTCAGCAGGGGCGGTGACCGCGATCCTCGCCATGAGCGACCGCCTTGCCCTGGGTGTCCTCGCCGCGGCGCGCGAGCGTCGGATCAAGGTGCCGGACGAACTCTCGATCATCGGCTTCGACGATATCGACGGAGCTGCTCGGGCCCGCCCGTCGCTCTCCACGATCCGGCAGCCCCTGCAGCTCAAGGGGTACGCGGCTGCGCGGTTCCTGTTGGATTCGCCCAGGGTCGCTTCGAGCCAAGCCCGTCCTGAACCTGGGGATCGGGCCGAGGCAGAGAGCGTGACCAGCGAGTCTGAGATCCTCGACTTGCCGGTCGAACTCATCGTGCGCCAGTCGACCGGCCCACGTCGCTGAGCCCGGCGCCTATTCGACTCTGAGGCTCGATCAGGTCGATCGGGCCGCCCAGCACTGGCTTAGCGACTGAACGTCACGTGCGTTGCGCCGCTGGGCATCGTGACGGATTCCACGTGGAATGCATGCGGCGACCTCGGCTGCCAGATTCGATAGAAGGTCGAAGAATCGCTGCCGTGCCACCGGGTCGGCGAGGAGCGTGGTATCAAAGTGGTGATAACCCTTTGCAGGCACAGGTTTCGGGGACCCGACGGCCGCACCAATATCGGCGGCAAACCACTCCTGGACATCGGACTCCGCGAGCAACCCCGCCCTCCGCCGCGGAAAGCAGAGATACCCGCGCCGTTCAACCGAAAGCGTGATGAGCGACCTCTAGGAGAAAGGCGGCGTCGAGCTCAAGTTCGTGTTCGCCCGAAGCGCCTGGGTCATTGAGCTCCCGCAGGAGTCGATTGGCTAGGGCAATCTGGACCTCTCGTCGTGCAGGAGTGGGATGCTGGGACTCGATCGATCCACTCGCGCGCCCGATCATGAAGGTGTCTCGCTAGGACATCGGCCAAGACTTGGTCAACGATGGCTTTGAGGTCGACGATCTTGCCGTCTTGGCGAGCCCGTTCGATCCGAGCGCTGAGTTTCTGGGTAACGAGGGATTCGTACGTCCCCGGATCAAGTTCTTCGCTCAGAATCGGATCCCCCACAACAACGCTCACGCTAGGTCCGCGGCCGCACCCATCGGCTTCAGATTCGCCGCATACGCGGCAAGCCGGAGGGTCGGGCAAGCGTAGGATTGCCGCGGCCCCGAACCGAGGCGAGGGTGCCTCGGCGACGATGACGGAACGAGGTCTGATCCTATGCCAACCCAGGGGATCGAGCCCTGGATGCACGGTGCATTCGAGCTGATCCAGGAGGGGATCGAGCGTCTTGAAAGCGGGACAGACGCGGGGAAGCGTCGAGGCCTGGTTCTCTTCGACGAGGCGATTGAGCAATCCATCAAGGTATTCGCGACGATCCCTGCGACGCTTCGGGCGGGACCGGACCTCCCGCCCGACCGGCGGAAGCAAGCTCAAGGCAGCTTGTTCGAGGACAAGATTCAATTTCTCGAGTGGTACCTAGCCGAATCTGGGCAACAGTTGGTCACACCAATCGCCTCGATCAGGTGGTATCACGTGCTTCGGAACGAGATCTACCATGCTGGCAACGGGATGGTCCCCGAGCTCAAGCACGTGGCAGATATGAAGGACGCCGCCGTCGAAGTCTTCGGCGCACTCTTCGGCCATCGGGCGGCCGACGCAGCGCGGATCGTTCCGCCCTTAACTTCGGCGAATCTTGAGCCTTCTGTGCCAGCTGTGCGGAGACAGCTGGACGCACCGTCGCAGGCCCCTCGGGGGGCGCCCATTCATGTGCCTGCCAGCCCCACGAGAAGATGGTCTTCTGACGACGTCATCGCCGCTCTTCGCGGCCACGTAATGCCGGAGTCGCTCGCGGCGGTCCAGCGCCTCGTTGCCTGGACGACCGAGCAGGGCGGGTCACCCGGCACCGGTGCCGGCGCTCAGCCAAGCATTAGTGCCTGGATGGTTATCGGCGGTGTCTGGGTGTCGACGTGGTCTTGCTACGCTCGGTCCCGAACGATCGCCATCAACTTCGGTACGCTCATTCGCAAGGTCCCGCGCAAGGAGGTCCAACAGCTGGCCCAGGACCTGCGAAGAATCCCGGGAGTTGCGCCGTACCTCGTAGGACTCGAGAGTTCCGGGTTTCGGAGGTGGCCGGGTCTTCCCTTGGATGCGGTCGTCGCACCTCCGGGGACCGTCATCGCAATCGAGCAGGCCTTGCAGCGCATGATCGAAGCCTTGGCAACCTGAAGTCCCGCCGAGCAGCATCCAATAGCTGGCGTAATCACTTTAAATGTCATCTCAGCGATCAAAGCAGAGACACCTGGTTTAGCGCAGCCGGGCAATTACCCCAGCTGAACCTATGACGACTAGGTACTGCCGGGCCCTCGAACCCCCGACGTAGAGCAGCCGATCGAGCATCTCTGCGTCGTTCGTGCTGAGCTCGACGAGGATGATCACCGGCCGCTCGAGACCCTTGAACCGGCGGATCGTGTCGCACAGGATCACGTCGCTCGGGAGCTCCGGGACGTCCTGGGCCGGCGCGCCGAGACTCCGACCTGCGTCATCAACCGCGGGATTGCCCAGGACTTCGTTGCCGAGCTGGCGGCCGGGCACGTGCCAGACGGGCGAATCCTCGAGCCGGGCACCAGTCAGCACGGCGATGTCCCAGGGCTTGACGCCCTCGTCGACACGCAGCCGATGAAGCACCGTCCGCAGCGCCTTGATCGTCGCCTGCGGCCCGTCCGCTTCGATCAGCTCCGGTCGGCGGCCATCCTGGCGGAGGGCCTCGGCCGACAGCCCCTCCCCCGCGAAGCGCTGGATGAGCGCGTGGATCGGCTGCGCGTTCCGGCAGTTCATCGCGAGCGGGTACTCGTCCATCCCGAGTCCGCCGACCGCGTCCTCCCGGAAGAGCGCCTGGGCGGGGTCGTGGAAGATGTACAGGACGTCCTCGCGGCCGCCGAACAGCAGACCCTCGAGCGAAAGAAGCCAGCCCGCATCGAAGTCCTGGCCCTCGTCGACCACGATCGAGTGGTAGCGCGGGCCGAGCTTCGCGATCGCGTCATCGAGGGCGCGCGGGAGCGTGATGTCGAACCACGGCTGGCGAACCGGTGTTGGCCGCGGACCCAGGACGCCAGCCTCGCGGCCGAGGTCCTCGCAGAGCTGGTGGAACGTCTTGACCTCGAGCAGGCCGGTCTCGTCGACCGTCTTCGCGACCTCCTGAGCAAGCATCCCGGCGAGTGGCGAGTTGAAGCAGACGAGCAGCGTCCGAAAGCCCTCGCGGGCGAGCCGGCGCGCCTTCTCGGCAGCGATCAGCGTCTTGCCGGTGCCCGCGCCGCCGACGATCGAGGCCCGGCGGATGCTCCGGAGCGTGTTCAGGAGGCTGAACTGCTCTGCGGTCAGCTTGATGACCTTCGACTCGCCCTCCGCAATCTCGTTACGGAGCATCGGCGTGATCTCGAATGGCTCGCTGGTCATCGCGACAAGGGCGTCGATCCCGGCCTTGCCCGGCGGTCGCGTGTCGGACGACCCGCTCCACGACGCGAACGCTCGATCGATGAAGGCAGTCAGCTCGGCGCGACTGGCGTCCGTTTCCATGAACATCGACTGGTCGGCGATGAGGTCGGGGTCCACTTCGGGACCGAGGAGGCCAAGCCGTCCGCGCATCGAGTCGAGCTCGACATGGGGAAATGCCACCGCTTGGCCGGCAATCGGCTTAAGCCGAGCAGGCCACCCGGGGAGTTCGCACAGCTTGTCAACCAGCGAGTGCCGGCTGTCCGAGGCCTGTTTGAAAGGGCTGCGCGGCAGGCGCCTTGGGCCCGCCCACCAGGTCCCGGTCGCATCGCGGCGGATCTGACCAGCCTTGACCTCGATCACCATGATCCCGTGGTCCGGATCTCCGATGACCACGTCGGCCTCGCCTTCGCGCACGTAGCCGTGCTCGCGAAGGATCCAGCTGAGGTTCGCGAGAACTGCCACGCTCGGCGGCAGGACGGCGCGCAGTCGCTGGACGACAAGTTGCTCTGCGATCGCGCCAGGAGTCTCGATTGATGCCCCCTCTGCCATGGGCGGATGGTAGCGGCGCACCCGGACACTGGCCGCGAAGGCACTTGGTTGAGCTCGTCCCAAACGAACCGTGCGAGGATGAACGCCTTGTCGCCGGGAATCGGCCACTCCAAGAACTGTAGGGGGTCCATGAATCTCACAGATACAGCGTTCCCAAGCTTGGCCGAGTCCCCGATATCGGAAACGGCCGTCGAACTCAGGGAGGCTGCCAAGAAAGCGACCCAGGAGCAGCTGTACGCGCTCCCGTTCAACCGCTTCGACCCGGACAACTCGGCGTGGTGGCTCCTCAACTCGAATGAGAGGCCGGCCTATCGCTTCGGCAAGATCATCGTGATGAAAGACCACTTCGTCGTCGAACCGAGCGACCGTTTGATCGGGCTTGATATCGAGAAGGGTGTGCACGGCGAGGTCGCCGCGACTACGTTCGCCATCGATCATCGCGAGGCAATGGTCATGGACGCAACGTGGCGCTGGCACGAACTGGTTCGCGCATTTCGCACGGGTCGCTTCGAGGATCAGGCAGCGACCGCCGAATCCGTTGCCGGTCGACCACTCACGGTCGCCTTGATCGCCGGCCTTCAGCTGTCCGACAAGGAGCATGCGGACCACGGATCACAGGACAGCGACGCCGATGTAGCTCGGTTCGTCTGCCAGGCCGGACAGCTGACGCCGATCCAAGGTACGCGTCGACAGGGTCGGCTGGATCATCTCGCTAAGGCGACGTCGTTCGCCGAGATTGCGGCAGCCTTGCCTTCGATCCGAGATGAAGAGTTTGTGTGGGTCGAACTCGTTATCGGCTTGAGATTCGGACTCACCCGAGACTCTGGTGCCGCCTGGAGTGCGCGCGACGTTTGGGATCGAGTCTGTGAACCGTGGCGCGATTGGATCGGAATCTGAGCTGGCAGTAGAAGTCGCTACCGCTTGACGACCGACCTCGCAAGCGCCTCCATCTCGGTGACGGTCCGGTCAAGTTCATCGATTAGGGCCGGATTGCGATTCGGGCTCTTTTGGTACGTCGCAACCAGCGTTCGGTAAGACATCAGCGAGTCTTCCTTCGGCAGGCTGAAGCGATCCCAGACAGCAGCGCCGACGTCGCGAAGGTCACGGACGATCGAACGGGCGTTGTGGGGCTTGTCTGACGCCGAAACGAGCAAGACTGAGCGATCCTCTGACGCGAGGCGGGCCAGGTAGGCCACTTTGCGCGGACGCCACGGGGGCTTCTGGTGGGTGTCTGAGTCGGTACAACCTTCGACGATCCGGCCGACGTCCGGGCCGACGCTCCTGACGGTCGCCCGAGCAGCCTCGACCGGCTCGCCGTCCTCGATTGCGTCGTGGAGCAAGGCGGCGATCGCCTCGTCCTCGGTCGCGCCGTATTCCATCGCGATCGAGCAGGCCCCGAGGAGATGGCTCAGATACGGAATCGTCGTGTCCTTTCGGACCTGGGCGGCGTGGATCTGCGCAGCGACGGCCATCGCCCGAATCAACTGGTCTGCGTAGACCCAAGGTTCCGGCGGAAGTGGCACGCCGGCCTCGTCGATGCGGGTAGTAGATAGAGGGCGGTGAAGTTGCCGCCGAAGGCCGCGGCGATTCCCGGCGGGCGGAGTCAGGCAGGCAACCGTGCGCTCCGCGGCGCAGGATCCGCTATGCTCGCTTGGTCCATCCTGAGCCGTCGAGGGACCCAGCCCGATGACGCCGCAGCAACGTAGTCGTCCGACCGCGGTGCTCCTGCTGAGGTTCGATGGAGACAACTGTGGAACACGACGTCGTTCGCCGCCGTCACGTCCCTGAGGACAGACCGCTGAAGGTGAAGGACTCTTCGGTCCAAGGTCCCGCGATGACGCCCTCAAGTCGTCGCTGGGAGCCTGATAGGGGTTGATCATGGAGTCTCTTCCCGGCGTTCAAGAGGAGGTCCTCGACGTACTTTTGACCTGCTGGAGGTAAGGTCGAACCCTGCGGGTGCCGTGTAGCCTGCAGCGAAGGAGCCCAAGGATGCCGTCCGGTTATGTCATCGTCGACGCTCGCACCGTGCGAGCCCCAGACGGGCGCGAGCGCGACGTTCTCGACGCCATCCAAGCCCTCCCCTGGAAGGCGCAGTTCTGTCCGCTGATGCGCCATCAGTACTCGATCTGGGGGAAAGGCCCCGAGTGGGCCTGGAACGTCCTCAGCTCCATGCTGCTGGCGAAGAATCCCGACAGCTTCAGGGCGTACTTCCGCGGCTACAACCCAGCGCATCGCTACTGGGTCGCCCCTGATGGACTGCGTTACTGGCGCGGCAAATACGAAATCGACCGCGGCCAGCCCGACGGTGCCGGCTTGCGCCGCACCGATGAGGGGGCCAAGCCCTCCAAGGACTGGGACGGCCCACCGTTTGCTCCAGACGGTATCGGCCTGTACGACAAGGACGACAGAGGCAGGTGGTGGCCGACGGAAGCCGCGCTGTCGAGTGGCTACCAGCCGTGTTCGTCGTGCGAGCTGACGAACAAGAAGTCGGCCATCGTCGCTTCCCCCAAGGATCCTCACCGGGCCGCTGCATTCATCGCGGTGGCCGAGAACGTCAGTCGGTCCCAGCTACGTCGTGGCCTTACGCGCGAGGAGCTAGGGCTCGTGCTAGAGCGGTATCCGTCCAGCGTAGGGAAACCGTCCCCCCGGAGGCGAACCGAGCTTGACCGCCACCTGGTTGACTCGTCCGTCTCAGGAAGGAGGAAGGAGGCTGGCATGGCAGGCGATGTTCCGAAGGAGCGGGTCGTCCGGAAGCTGCTCGAACTCCGGGCGCGCGAAGGGCCGCTCGGGTCCACCGGCTATCGGGGCGTGCTGTCGCAGAAGGCGATCGCCGAGGTCGCCAACGTCCGGGTGCAGGACGTGACCCGGGCCGCGATCGAACTGGACCGGGAGATGAAGCCAGCCGAGGCGAAGGCGGGCGAATGAAGACGCCGATCAAACCGACCTCGCACGGGCAAGCGGATGTACCGAGAGGCGTATCCGGACGGCCGATAGCGACGCTTGAAACGGACACGAGCTTCTAGGAGCCCGGTTCGACTCGATCACCCCACCGTTCGACGATCAGGCGTAGCCGATCGGCAACTTCCGGACGCTCTATCTACTACCCGGCCTCGTCGATGCCGTTTGCCATCGTTATCCGTATCCTCGAACGGTTGGTGTCGGAGTAACGCGTGAATGAGGGGGATCCATGGAATTGAACGATCGCCTCCGAGGAGCAGTCTGGGGCCATCTGGTCGGGGACGCCCTCGGCGTCCCGTACGAGTTCAAGAATCCATCCCAGATCACGAGCGTCGAGTGGCGAGGCCATGGCTCGCTCAATCAGCCCCCTGGCACCTGGAGCGACGACGGGGCGCTGATGCTCGCGACGCTCGATTCGCTACTGCGTGAGCGCAAGGTTGGCGAGGCAGGGTTCGACACGACCGACCAGGCCAAGCGGTTCCTCGCCTGGAAGGACGATCGCGCCTACACGCCCGACGGCGACGGCCTATTCGATATCGGCTACGCGACTTCGAGCGCCATCAGCCGATTCCGCGCAGGAGCGACCGCAGAGGCATCGGGCGGGACGAATGAAGGCGCCCAAGGCAACGGCTCGCTTATGCGGATCCTCCCGATCGCCCTCGTGGAGCGCGACCTACCCGACGCGGAGCTGGTCGAGCACGCCCACCGATCGTCGAAGGTCACCCACGCTCACCGGGTTCCCCAAGCGACGTGCGCGCTCTATGTGCTCCTGGCGCGGAACCTTTTGTCGGGTCACCCCCGAGCCCAGTCACTGTCGCAGGCACGGGCGACGCTGCGAGCGATCTACGAGGCGCACGTCGACGCTGAAGCCTGGCTGAATGCGCTCGGGACGATCGAAGGCTGGACCGAGCGGTCCGGTCGCGGTTACGTCATCGACTCGTTCTGGTCAGCCTGGGACGCGGTCGCCGGCACTCATAGCTATCGCGAGGCGGTCGAGCGAGCCATTCGATACGGCCACGATACCGACGCGACCGCCTGTATCGCCGGTGGTCTGGCCGGCATCCGGTGGGGTGTCGAAGAGATCCCGGCCGAATGGCGCTCGAAGTTGCGCGGGCAGGAGATTGTCCAGCCCCTTGTCGCGGCCCTCGTCGGCGAGAAGGCCGTTCTAGCGTCAACTGCACCCGCCGGTAGTCAAACCTCCGAAACGCATCCGATTCGGGTCGATTGGGTCGATCCGGCGGCCGTGCCGGCGTCGGCCGGCTGGACCGGCCGCCTCGGCATGACGTTCCTGCCCGGCAAGAAAGATCAAGGCTCGCAACGGCGTCATTGGCGCGACCTCGAGACGGATGTCGAACGCCTGGCGGGGCATTGGAAGGTCGACACATTCGTCCTGCTCGTTGAAGACGACGAGCTCGCCATGACAAAGACGACCGGCATCGCCGAGTCGATGAAGAAGCATGGAATCGAGCTGATTCGATATCCCATCAGGGATGTCGACCTGCCGAAAGATCGGGACACCTTCGCCCGACTGCTTGCGAAGGTGGAGCAGAGGCTCCAAGCAGGTGAGACCGTGGTTGTCGCATGCCGTGGTGGGCTTGGTCGCACCGGCACGGTCGTGGGATGTCTGCTTCGCGATGCCGGCCTTGGCGGGCCAGATGCCATCGGGCTCACAAGGGACAGTCGGCACAAGACGATCGAGACAGGCGCACAAGATGCGTTTGTCCTCGGCTGGGAAGGCTTGGCGGGTCATCGATGAAGGCTCGACCCAGGGAGAGTCCCGAGGCGTCTGCAAGGTGGGACGAACTCCTTGCCGGGATCCTTTCCAGCATCGCCACACGCGGCTACTGGTCGAGTGAGGCCGGCGCCCTTAGAGACGCCGCGGGCTATCACCGACTTCGAGTTCGCGTCTGGGAGGACATCGTCAACCGTCTTCGCGTCGCGGGATTCGACGCCGCACCGGAGTTCGGGGGCACGCCGTTTGAGTCCGCGTACGTCACAGTCCACGCCCTGGGCTGGCGTGAATGGCAAGAGGCGGGCGAGGCGCTCCTCGACGAGTACGTCCGCGCCGAGAAGACCATCCCGAACTTCGGGTTTGAGCGTGAAAAGCGGGTCCGAGACCTAGCGATCGGACGGTGGTCGCTGCTCCAGGTCAAGAACGGCCGACGACTCGACCGCACGGACCCCTAGTCCGTCTGTCCGCTGCGCCGGACTCCAAAAGGAGCTATGACACCCGACCTGTCACAGGCGCGTGCCATCGTGAGATCGACAACGTCAATGGGGGCAATCGCATCGCAACAGAAGCTTCGACTGAGGTCGATTCGGCCGTAGATCCAGTCGACAAAGCTGTCCCACTCCGCCTCGTCACCTGGAACCTAAATCATTGGCGCCAGCCGCTGCTGCCGATCGACTCTCGGCGCGCTGCTTGGGCATACCTCGACGGCACGATCGGGGCGCAGGTCGCGTTGGTCCAGGAGGCCGTCCCGCCGCTCGATCTTGAGCGGGACCGGGCGATCTATGGCGAGCTCGCTGGCCACAGGAATTGGGGCTCGGCCGTCGTCGCGCTCGATCCGGCGATCAAGCTCGAGCCGCTCCGCTCGGTGCGGATCCCTTGGTCGCGTCGCCGTTACCTGCTCGAGAACACCCATCCGGGAGCGGTGGCGATCGCGCGACTGACCGTGGGCGACATCGAACCGATCACGCTCGTCAGCGTGTACGGCGTGATGGATGGCTCGGCCGTCTCAACCATGCTGCGCGTCATCGCAGACCTCGTCCCGTTATTCGACTCGCCGTACGGCGCTCGGGTCATTCTCGGCGGAGATCTCAACGTCTCCCGTTCAACCAAGGATCCGAAGCAGATCGCTCGAGCGGAAGCCGTGATGACCGCGATTCGTTCGCTTGGGCTGGTCGAGGCGAAGACCGTCGTCAAGGACCGACCAGCCGCCCCTTCGGACTGCCCGTGCGGTGGTGGTGCCACGTGCGACCACGTCGGAACATGGGGTCGGGCTGAGCTCGACCACCTGTTTGTGTCGCCCGCCCTCGCGGACCAGGTAAACGCGTTGACGGTGGATCCAACGGTCGTCGGCAGTGGTCTGTCCGACCACCTACCGCTCATCCTCGACCTCGCTCTTTCGCCGGAACGGACGCCGCACACCTGGGACGAGGAGTCGTTCGCAGAGGAGATCGGCCGTCGCCACGGCGCTAGTGCTCGTGACGTGATCGAGAAGCTCATCAACTGGGCCGATCAGAAGGAGCGGGAGCTGGCCGGTTCCGTCGGGGTGCGGACGAAAACGCTCACACGCTTCCCAATGAACGGTTGCACGACAGAGCCGCAGCTCTGGTTCCCGGTCGATCTCGAGCTCGTACCAAAGGGCTCGCAGCCGACAATCGCGGTGCGAGCCCGAGGCGACGTGGTCATCCAGTTCGGCGGGATGAAGCAGCCGCCGTTCGACTCGATCGAAGCACGAGATGAGCTCCGTCTCATGCTGAACGAGATCGACGGCGTCGACATTGGATCCTGGCAGCTCAGTCGATGGCCGACGATCCAGCTGGCAGTTCTCGAGGATCCGGCCAGCCTCAGCCGCGTCGTCGCCGTGCTCGATCGAATAGCGGTCGACAGCCGACCTGCCGTCCAGCCTGACATAGCAAGGTCGGACATCGCGTCGGAGCCCGAGGCCGCGATCTCCTAGAAGAATCGGCAACCATCATGTGCCCGGCCTGTTATCGGAGGTTGGGTTCAGGAGATCCAACGCGGGCAGGGAAGACCCCGTGCTCAATCAGGTCCTTCATCAAAAGCAGGCACGGTCGTCGCCGGGTCGTGCTGCGGATTGCTGTCGAGCTCGCCGCACCTCTTGCATGGACCCTCGGCACCGATGAGTTGGCCTCGCATCATTGAGATCTCGCTCGTCACCTCGGCCCAGCGATAACACTTGAAGAGGTAGAACGATCCTAGGTCTGGTGCCCTCCAGAGGTCGCCCTCGACGATGTGCCAGGCCGTCGCCCGGCGCACAAAGGTGCGCTCATTTGCCTCCGACGGGGTGTATGGCAGGCCCTGGTGACCCTTCAACAACGCATCACGGCAGCCCGAGCATATGGGCTGCCCTGACATCGGCACTACCCCGCCGAGCGACGCTGCATATTCACCCGAGTACGCCCATCGACATGCCGTCAGGTAGAGCTCCTTCGGAGCGGCATCGTCATCGGTGGCGTGTTCGACGACGACGTGGTGGACAAGGTGGGGCTCGTCGTACGCTGGAACCAACTGAACGCCCGTAAGGGCGAGCGTATCGATCCCTTTCAGGACCGCCGGCTCGACTGACTTCGGGACAGACGGCAGGGCCAGACGCAGGGCTCGCAGGGCGCGACTGGCAAAGCCTTGCCCGCCGACCTGAGTGATCACGATTGCTGCTGACGCTCCAAACCAGGGGTCCATCAGCCAAGGGCTCATTGCGTCAATTGCGGCGAGCCCATGGGGCACGATCAGCGCACACCAATCGCCAACATCCCACACCGACGCAGCGCGAGCGCGGCTGATCAACTCATCAAGCGGGAGCTCACGCGAAGCTATATCTGGTTTCGGCATCTCCACTCCGCTTTGAGGCCTGTCCTGGCCGGATCGCGGACTCCCAGCGTTCCACTGTCGACCGCGAAGACGCCAAGAGATCTCCCTGCTGTCACGGGAGGCGGGAGCCGTAGTAGCCCAACGCCAACTTAACCTCATTCGACCAGAATTCGAGCCTACCCATTTCGGTGGCCGGATCCTCGATACCGAGCTCCTGGAGCATCCCCCAGAAGCCGCTTGTTGGCATGCTCTCCTCCTTGCCAACCACGAGAGCAGATAGCAGCGGACGATCCTCGATTCGGTCCAGCTCCTCCATCGACACCTGTCCCAGGAGCACTCCTATTTGTGTGCCGTGGTGGGTAAATGCACCATCCAGCCACTCGATGGCGGTGACCTCGCGGACGAGATCGGTGTATGTGCCGTAACGGCCTTCGGCGGCCCAACGATAGATGGTACGACGGGCTTGGTCCTTGGCCTCGTCCCAAGCGTCCTCGTCAGGACCATAGGGCTTCGAGACCCACGGAAGGGGGCGTTCTGGGTATCTGGCCATATTCGCAGTCTACGTGCAGGTGAGACCGGTGAGTACAAGGTTCCGCGCTCTCGGCGAGTCCTTAGGTGGGATCGGTTCGTGTAGCCGATTCGCCCGCCAGCTCGACGAAACGCGCAAGGACGTTCGCCAAACGCATCTGCTCCGGGGTTTTGCAGGGGACGGTGAGGAGCGCCGGGTTGCAAACAAGGATGACGTGGGCCTGGGCGCGCGATGTGGCCACGTTGAAGCGGTTCCGGCTAAAGAGAAACGACATGTCGCGAGGCATGTCGTCCGGAGTCGACGTCGCCATCGAATAAATGACGACCGGCGCTTCCTTGCCCTGGAACTTGTCGACAGTGCCGACGCGGACATGGGCCGGCAGCGCCTTGTGCAGCAGCACCACTTGAGCGTTGTACGGCGAGACAACGAGGATGTCCTTCGGCTGAATAGGCTGGACATTCTTGTCGCGGTCGCGCCACTTCTTGGTAAGCAACTCGCTGACGAGCGACGCAACAACGTCGACCTCCTCAGACGAGAAGTTCGTCCGCCCGACGTGCTCCACGGGGACCCACCGCAACCCGTCACCACCGAGGATTGGGTCGTCCGAAAGAATTGACTGCAGCTCGAGACCGTCCATCGACCTCAGCCGTCCGTCATAGAAGAGCTCTGACGTGAACGAGCAAATCGACGGGTGAAGGCGGCGAGTGGTCGCGAGGAACACCCCGCGATCCGCCGGAATCGCCTCGTGATTCCCTACGACATGCTCGAGAGCGCTCTTCTCGGCGCCGGGAGGATGGGCTCCCTTGACCGGCTGTGACAGCTGCTGGGGATCCCCAAGAAGGACGAGGTTGCGGGCTGCCCGGCCGGACGCAACCAGGTTCGCGAGCGACACCTGCCCCGCCTCGTCGACGACGAGCGTATCGACCGCTTCGACCAGCTCGGGCCGACTCCAAAGCCAGGAGGTCCCAGCGACGATGTCGACATCCCCCGCGGCCAAGCGGGCTTCCACTACTTGGTTGTCGTTCGTACACTCGACCGCGTCGAGTCGACACCACTCGTTCTCGCCGGCCTTCTGGAGAATCCGGACGGGCGATTGCCCTTTCGATTGGCGGACGATCTCCGCCAGCAGGTTGCCAATCGCTGCGTGGCTGAACGCCGTAATGCCCACGACCCGCCTCTGGTGGCCCGGGCGCGGACGCACGAGGTCGAGGACGATAGCTGCCCCGACATACGTCTTTCCCGAGCCCGGCGGACCTTGAATCGCCAGATACGAATGGTCAAGAGCCAGCGCAAGTTCGCGAGCCGCGAGGTTGGGAGCGTGACCGTCCGGGACTAGTGGCGCCCCGGGAGTGATCCCAGAAATCCGCGGTGGCCGATCGAGTAGGACGTCGCGAACCGCCCGACTCGGCCCATCGGCGGCGATCGCGTTTTCAACGACCCATTTGCCGAGCCCCAAGACCGAATCGGACTGTGGGCCTGATCGGAACGGCGTATCGGGGAGGAATCCGGTGATCTGGTCCAGGTCCAGGCGCTCCTTTTTCGGCCCGATCTTGATCTCAATCACACCCAGGTCAAGATCAAGGCGACGGACTACGCCGATCGTGCTCATGTTGGTCGGGTCAAGTCCGGGAGCGGCAACGACCTCTGCGCCTTCGCGAAGCTTCGTTTCCTGCTCTGGATCGAAGAGCCAACGGAAGAGCTTCGACTTCGCCTCCAGCCCGACCTGGCCCTCGAAGCCATTGACGCCGAGCGCGGTGCTGTCACGGACGAGATCGTCGGCGCCCAGGTCGCGAAGGCGGAACCATTCGAACCAGTCCGCCCGCGCTTCACGCCGGTGCCAACCCAGCAGGTTCGCAAGAAGGCGTCGCGCCTGACGTTCGGGATCGAGTGCGTCTGTGTCCAGCGTTTCCGGCGGAATGTCGGCGGTGAGCGCGGCGCGTACGCTGGCAGTCTCGTCATCGGTCGCTCGTAGCGCATCTGACGGCTCACTAGAGCCCGGGACCGGCCGGCCTGGGTCTCGGCCGAGCCGTTGGATCAACTCGATACGGCGCTCCTCGAGCCAGTCGCGCAGCATCAGGGTCGACACGCAGTCGTCCCGGTTGTAGTCGGCGATGTCGTCGAGGATCGCCTGGTCTCGATCACGCAGCCAGCGCTCGTAAGCGATCATGCTCGAGAGTGCCTTGGCGATCCCGTCCGCGTCACGGGTGAGTGCGTAGAGCGGCTCGAGACGTTTGATCGAATACGACTCGGACGAAACGCGGACCCCCTGACGCACGACTCGGTAGAGGTCGACGAACACGCCAGCACGGAGCAGAACGTCGAGCTCCTCCTGGCGCGTCCCGTGGAGCTGCGTCAGCCGGTGGAGGGTGGTCGGCTCATATGGCGCGTAGTGGTAGACATGCATTCCGGGGTCGCGCACTCGGCGTTCGGACACGTAGTCGACGAAGGCTTCGAGCGCCTGCTTCTCTTGCACTCGGTCGTGTGCCCAGAGCGTGCTGAAGGCAGCGTCCGCCGGCTCAGTGCCAGGGCCGGGGGCTTCGACCCAACCAAAGAGGTACTCCAAGCCATCGTCGAGTGCGAACCGGTCGCCCTCAAAATCAAAGAAGACGTCGAGTGGCGATGGCTCAGGGAGGCTGAGAAGGCCGCGTTCTGGCGGCGGTTCGGGGTGTTCGAGGATCTTGTGGAACCGGACGCGAGTCCGGGCTTCTTCGAGCTGCATACCCGCCTGGTCCTGGAGTCGGGCCAGGACGTCAACGGCGATGCCTTTGACCCGAGGAAGAGGATCGCCAAGCCCGCCCAGCACCCATATCGTGGGGATCCCGGCCGCACGGAGATCCTCGATCTGGTCGCGTCGGATGAACGAGACCCTCGACAGGTGGCCTGCTCGATAGCGCAAATCACGGCAGTGCTGAGCCCAAGAGCAAACGCCACAGTGCTCGACCGGATCAGGAACCACATGAAGGAGTTCGGCGGTAGGAGGCTCGCCGCGGAGGACAAGGTCCTCGAACCTGCGTGTGACGAGCCGGTGATAAGCACCGTAGTCAGCAACTCGGAATGATGCCTTCGTGACCTCCGCCCGACCGAGCACAACGTGCACACGCTCGGGCGCAATTCCTTGGACGGCCTCAACCATCCTCGCGTAGGTCAGAAGCTGGACGAGAGCTCCCGCTTTCGCCGATAGCGCGAGCTTGGTGTCCTCGGGCTCATAGATCCATGCCCCGAGACGGCTAGGGGCCCCTGGCTGATCGATGCGACGGAGAAAGTCCGCCTGGCCTGACCAGCCACCCTCGATGAATGTGGCCTGGTAGATCACATCGTCCCCGCGATGCATCGCCTCGATGGTCCGCTCGCGAGCCGCGAGGAGACCGGCGGCCGAGTGGTCGCCGTCGTCGATATCGGTAACGCCGAGCCCTTCGGCCGCAAGCAGCCCCAAGTACCTCGTCTCGTGCTCGCGGCCCTTATCGATGAGGAGTTGCAGCTCCTCATCGACCTTCTTGGACTTCTCGATCAGTCCGGCAAAGCTTGCTCGATCAAGCTGCGTGAGGTGGCCGCAGGCGAGAAACCCGACCAGGTCGGTCGGGCTGAAGAGAACCTCGCCGTCAACAGTGCGCAAATGACCCCCCGCCTTGCATTACTTCCAGCGCCAGTTGCCGCTACGACCTGGGATGTGCTCGAAGCGTTTCGGCGCTCCAGCTAGGGCCGCTCGCATCGTGTTGCCCGTCCCTCTGACCTTTATCCCTGAACGCTCGAGTTCATCTAGGGTCTTCCCGTAGTGGAAGATATGATCGGGATAGTGCACCACCACGAAACCGTAGAGGGCTTCCGCCAGGGCTCGCCCGGACAGACCACTCTCCATCCTGGAGTTTCCGCTGCCGGCAACCCAGAGTGCCCCCGCCTTGCGGTGCCAGACGCCGTGCGCCTGCGAAGCATTGAGGGCACTTTGCAGCGTCACGAGTGGGCGGGCGCCGAAGATTGGCTTGTCCGCCCGACCCAGCTCGTCCGCGAGCTCCTTAATCCGGATCCCATCCGGATACGCGCCGATTCGTGCTTGGAAGACTTCGAGTGCGGTGCGCGCGAGCCCGACTCCACGCTCAGGGTTCCTGCCCGGCGTGCGAGCTCGTGACGCAGTCGACGACCGCTTGACTGGCTGGCGCCCTCGACTCGACGAGCCAGCTGGGGTCATCATTTCGATCCTGCCGCCGACGACAATATCCACCACGCGCTCACCGGTACCCGATCCTTCCAATAGTGTCGGATCGAATGGACCAGGAACGGGCTTGTACTGCTGGTCGAGGTGACGAATTGCAGTCGTACCTGCTCGGAACTCCGGTCCCGCATTTCGTTCGAACGCAGCCCAAGCGGCAGTCCACGTTCGGGAGTTACTCACCGTGTGCGGCAGCTGGACGGCCAGGGTGGGCCGGGACTTAGAGACGGCCTCCTGCATCGCCTGCCAGGTGCCCGCCCGGATGCCTTTTGCGTTGGCATTAGCTCGCGGGCTCCAGGCGGCCAGATCGAAGCAAACCAAGATTGCCAGGCGCTCGTCGCCAACCTCAATGACATGGGATTGCGCGCCGGGATTCCGAATGAGGTCGCGTTGCTGACCCGTGGTTGGGTACGACTTCCCTGTGACGGGGCGAACGGCGCCCGTCTGGACGTCATAGAGGCAAGCGACCTCACCATGAAGTTCGGGATCGTCAGTCGGCCAGACGTCGATCCCCAGCACAATGTGGTCAACCACTTCGAGGGCCAACTCGCACAAGTCAGGAGTCATCAGCTCGGTCGCGACCGACGCGGCACTGGTTGCAAGGCGATCGAAGTCAGCCTGGCTCGAGTCCCAGCCCTGTTCGCCGGACCACGCCCCGTCCAGGCTCCGTTCGACAAAGCCCGCAGGAGTCACGAGGATGTCGATGCGCCGCTCGTCCTGGCGTAGTGCTCGGAGAGCTGCGGCGAGCATGAGCCGCGAATCGTCGATCGAGGCACGATCTGCTCTAGCTGCCACACCCGTTAGCACCAGACGTCCGAGGGCAGCGCAATCTTCTCCTGCCCCGTCAGCGACAATCCGTGCCCCGAAGCGATTGCTAGTCCCTGATGGCTCCTCCACAAAGTGACCCCCTACGCCCGGATTGGGGATCACAGGCAGAGCCTTGGCTCGGCCGACGGCGGCCGACCGAATTTGGGATAGCTCTGGGTGGAAGGCGTGCCTAGAGTTACCAAGGAGGTTGAGCGGGAGATCCAAGGTTGCGATCAACTCGTCCTCGAACTCCCAGGGACTCGGGTGCGTGACCCAGCTCACGAGGGCGTTCTCGGCCATCCAGGCTGACAAGTTGGCCTCGCCGGCCAGGAAGGTCATCCGAGTGCCGGAGCCAACACGCCTGAGCTCGATGCCGAGCTCATCGGCCAGCAGGCAGCCCAATGTCTTTCGGAGGGTCGAAGCCTCAGCATTGCCGGTGTAGTGGGTCCGGATCCTGGCTCGCAGTGTCTGCTGGCTGGCCGGCCGACCCGTCGCCGGCGGGATAGTCGGGCTGATCCCCACGTACAGTAGGGTCAGGCCATCCTGAGTGGCGCAGGCAGCGGTGTCCAGCGGGGCTGGAAGGGTTCGAAACCACCAGCCGTAAACACCGCCGACCGTCGGTACTGGGCTCGGAGACGCGAGAGCCTCGGTACGACGCAGGACCTGGGCTGGATGTAGAAATAATTCGACTTCTTTGTTCATCAGACCTCTAAGACCGGCGGCAAGCACAACGACATGTAGGACTTGGTCGAGTCCACCACGACAACGTCGAAGGCGAACGGCTACCTGCTCCGCGTGTACCCGTGGAGCAGGCCTTCAGGCGCGCCGACATCCATCTCGTGTGCCACCAGGCCATTTCCGGGTGAAGGGCAACCATAACGCCTGTTCTTCCCCGCGCCAGGCCAATACAGGCTTCCGAGGCAGAGAATGTCATTGATGAGGCCGGCGATTGCCTTCCTCAAGAAGACGGGTCTCGAGATGACCGCCACCGAGCTCGCTGGAATCTCGCTCGAGCGAGGCCCCGTCGAGTCGAACCAAGGGACTTGTGGTGCCACTCCTGCGGCCCCGCTCTGCCTCTACGTCCGCGATCCTCCGCTGGTCCGCTCCGCAAGGTCGCCGAGCCCGGAGAGTCCGGTGCTCGACGAGGCAGCGTAGGTGGGCGTGGCGCGAGAAACCATCGAACGAGCACGGAGTAATGCGAGCTCTTTCCGAATGAGTGGCCGGACACCCGTCGACGAAGCGCACTCCCACGAGGCGTCTCTTGTGTCGGCAATTGGCTGCGGGTCGTGGCCTTGTCACTCGACGATTGGGTCGCCCACCGCTCCGTCGGGTGCGGACGGAGGCGGCGGCGCTAGGTCGATCCGCAGCGCCTCGAGCCGAACGGCGAGGTCCGCCTGGGACATCCGCACCTCGCGAGCCGATCCCAGACGAAGCAGGTAGTCCACGAGATCCTCCTGCGCGACCTGCCCGATCACCTGCCGGTAGACGGCTCGTGACCTTCGCAAGCGCTCATAGCGCTCAATCTCGCGACTGAAAGGCAGGACCGGGATGTCACGCTCGATCTTGAACGGGCCTGTGGAGATCCAGAACGGGATCAAGCCGTTGCTCGCCCTTGCCTCGTCCGTGTCCGCCGCGGCACGGAACAACTGACCCCACGGGTCGGCCCCGCCGTCGAATGCGGCCGCGGCGTAGCGGTCCGCGATGTTGCGGCGAAGAGCGTGGCCCTTGTAGCGATGAACCCTTCCTTCCCGCTGCTCCAGATCGACTGGGTTGGCCGGCAGGTTCCAATGCACCACCCGGTGGCAGTAGACGTGGAAGTCAAGGCCTTCCTGGCCGATCGACGTCGTGGCGAGGACGAACGGCCAGAACGGCGAATTGAAGGCCTCCCGCACGTTCGTCGAGCGCTGGATCTCGTTGGCTTCGTCGGTTGCGTCCACTCCAAACCGAAGTGCGAACCGGGCTCCGATCGTGGGTCGCCGTCGCTCCTTATGCCAGGTCTTGGTCGTGAGGTCCGTGAAGCCGTAGCGGGCAGTGCGCAAAGTCAGCGCCCGGTACATCGCGGCAGCTATCGCGTCGGCCACGTCGAGGAGCGTGCTGTCGCCTGGGAGGTGGCCCATAACGTCGGGCAGAACGTGGGCGTACTCGTCGAGCACGGCCTGCAGGCAGCCCCCGATGTTGTAGTCCGTGACGCTACGCCAATAGGCATCCTCGGGCGTGGAACCGCGGATCATCGCGGCGACCTCGGGCTGCCGGTAGAGGCTCCTGAACCCCCAAGCGACCCGGGCGGCGGCACGTAGAGTCCTGGGGTCCGCGCGATCAGCCTCCGAGAGAGGCCGCCAGAGTGCCCGCAGGGCGCAGACTGCAGGCCCACCGACGGCAAGGCGGGCGAGGACGCTCGCGAGGTCTCGCGGACGCCGGCCATTCGGGAGGTTTCCACCGAGCACGTCCGCTGCGGCGGCCACGTGGAGCGCGAGATTACCGGCGTCATCGCGCTCCTCAGCGCCCGGCTTCAGGGTCGCCCAGGAGCCGGCCGTTTCGCGATGGTTCGGCCCGAAGAAGCCCCTGACCGTGTCGGGGACGAGTGCACGATCGAGGAGCAGCGGGGCGACCCAGTACCAAGCGGGGTTCGTCCGATCGTCGCTCTCGTCCTCGGGCGGCAGAATCTCGTCGAGCGCGGCGGCGATCGCGGACGCCGCCAGGTCCCGAACCTCGGACGCCGATCGCGTGCCTGCGGCGCCGAGCAGGAGCGGGTCACCCAACCGGGCGAGGGCCAGGCTCGGGTAGAGCAGGAGGAACGAGGTCATCGAAGCAGCGCGCTCGTCCAGGCTCCTGAAGGTGAGCAGCGTCCTCGGCTTGTGCTCGCCCTCGACGAGCTGGTTGGTCTCGAAATGCTGGTGGAGCATCCCGCGCTCCACGCGATACGACAGCAGGGACGCGATGGCTTGTGGGACCGCGGTCCAGGCGGAGAAGACAAGGCGCTTGGTGAACCCAATGGCCGCCGCAGGCGCAAAGTGCCCCTCCAGGCCGTAGTAGGCCAGGGACGGCGGGATCCAGATCGGCTGTGTCGTGTCGGTACGAAGGAGCTCTGACGCCAGGGCGCGAAGACGAGGGTTCCCTTCGTCGACCGGGCGGTAGCCCCTGATGTTGCGGGTGCGGAGGATGCCGTCGCCCAGGCGCAGCACGTTCTCGACTGCCGGGGAGAGGCTCGAGCGGCGGGCGTTCAGTCGCGCCCGCACGTCGTAGGACTCCATGAAGGACAGGGCATACGGCGTCGACTTCCAGTATTCGACGGCGTCGCCCGCAGCCTTGAGGTCGCGGCTGACAGTGTCCAGGGCCACGAACGCGCGCAGGTCGGCCGGAGTGACTGCGGACGTCCGGGGCTCGCCAGCGTCGAGCATTCCCCCGCGCTTGTCTTCCACGGCGAGACGCTCGGTCCGACACATCACGCGCCGCAGCCTCGCAACGACCGCGTCCCGCACCGTCGCTAGCTCGTCGGGGTCTAGGCGGTCGATGGCCAGGAGCGCATCTCGATAGGCCCGGAGGTTGTCACCCAGGGCTCGGGCTCCTTCGCCCCCAAGCAGATACTCCATCGTCTTGATGAAGTCGCCGTAGTGGTCGTCGGAGTCGGTCTCATCTGACAGCGTGTACATCCGATATGGGGTCGCCGAAAGGAGAAGGGTCTTCGAGTTCGCGCCCAGCTCGAGGAAGAGCGCATGCGCAAGCCGCTGATCCTCGGTCGGCTGCTCAGGCAACACAAGTACGGAACGGTAGCGCTGGAACTCGTCGAGGATGATCAGCGCTGGCTGCATTGCCGTGATGCATGTCCTGGCGAGGATCGCCCGGAGCCCGCCGACGAGGTGGGCCCGCTCGGCTCGATGCCGTTGGTCGTCGTCATCCGAGGTGAGGGTCGCCGCGAGCTCGGCAAACTCCCTCCGGATCGGCCGTCCCCCGGGCATCAGGTCCTCGACCTCCCGTCGCGCCAGCTCCGCGGCGAATGCCGACACCATCGTGGCGTCCAGCCCAGCCGGGTGCTCGCGGAACCACGCGGCGTCTCGCAGGAACGCGTCAAGACCAGCGTCACCTCGCAGGATCCGAGCCACGCCTGGTGCGTCCATGGCGTCACCGCCCCAGGCGGAGCGCAGCATCCGGTACAAGACGAGCCGCTCGTCCCGGCGCCCAAACTGGTCGCCGAGGCTGAAGCTCGTCCCAGGAGTGAAGGAGACGAAGTTGAGGTCACTGCTATCGAGCGACCCAGTTCGCGCGGGCAGCAACGTGACTCGCATCGCGAAGTCACGGGCGGTGTGGCCGTCGGGATGGAGCTTCTGCAGGTTCTGGGCCGCGATGTCGGCGTTCGAGCTGATGTAGACAATGTCGATCCGGCGCTCGCCGCCTTCGCGAATGCGGTCGATCGTTCGCGCGATGACACCGCGCGCGACGAGCGTCTTGCCCAGCCCAACCTCGTCGGCGACGAGGAACCGGTCGACCGGCTCGTCGTCGCCGTGCAGGCGTTCGAACACGTAGCGCACCGTCTCCCGCTGGAAGGGCTTGAGCGCCGCGAGGGACCGGGGTGCGATCGGTTCGTACGTCACGGGCGGCGTCTCCCCCGCCTGGCCGTGGTCACGGCATCCCAAAGGTCGGTCCAGCCGGGCGGCAGTATGTTCCTGCCCTCGGGCGTCCGACGCAGACCAGCAAGCACCTTCTCAAGCTCATCGAGACGCTCGGGCGCCCTTGCCAGCATCTGAAGCAACGGCTCCAGCAGCGTCTCCTGGCCGCCGGGTGAGGAGGTGGGTGATCCGAACCACCCGCCCCCATTGTTCAGCTCGACGGCGTCTCCACCGGTTGGGTCCGCAGCCCCAAGGAGGAGGAGCATGAGGCGGTAGAAGCCGTCGCCCCGGAGGCCCGCCGCCTGGAGGCGGGCGAGACGGTCAGCGGGCGCCCCGACAAACTCCGTGACGATCAGGATCGATCGGGTCCTCTCCGCTGTGCCGGTCGCCAAGTGGAGGCGGACCGCGAAGAACGCGCTTAGGTGCTGGAACGTGCAGTTGAACGACGAGCGGACCGTCCGGGCGCGGAGGTTGATAGCTTCGCCCGGTCGGCCGTCGGACGCCATCATGTTGAGGGAGGCCGTCAGGCCGGGCAGCTTGATGGGCAGGCCGGCCCCGCTCGCCCTCACCGCCACGGTGAACTTGTCGTCACCTGTCCGGCGTACCCGTGCCTGCCAGTCCAGCCCGCCCAGTACCCTTGCGATCGCCCCGAGCGTCCGATCGGCCTTGTCGGCCTCCGTCTCCTCCTCAGGCTGACCCTGGACCGCCCAGTCCTCGAGCATGCTGCCAAAACTCGGCTCGTCGGGAGGACCGGGCTCGAGCATGGCCGCGACCGTGTGCCGCGAGTCCGCCGAGCGCATCTCGACAAGGAACTCGACGTTGCCCCCGAACCCGGCATCAGTCGCATTGGCTGAGCCGGTCCACACCCGGGCGCCTTCAGGCGTGTCAATCGCGTACAGCTTGGCGTGGAGATCCTGGAGGTCGGATGCCTCGACCGTCTGTGGCCCCGCCCCTGCCTCGTCATCGTCGGCGGCCATCGCGAGACCCGGCTGGAGCACGCACGTCCGCTCGGCAGGTGCCACACCCTCGCGGCCCAGGGCACGCAAGGTCGACGCGCGCGTGACGAGCACGGAATCGGGGCGACCTCGGAGGAGAGCGTCGAGTGCTCTTCCGGTCGCAAATGGAGACACCACCAGCATCCGACCGTCGGGATGGCTGCCAAAAGGTGCTGGCGCACGCCCGTCGAGCCCCATGGGCCAGAACGACGAGAGCCGCAGCGGATCTGGCAGCCGGTCCCAATCCACGGTCTCGAGGTCACCGGCGAGCTCACCCACTGCCCGACCTCGGTCTCCGATCGGTTGGACGGCGAGCCCAGGGAGTGCCCGCACGAATGCGGAGAGCGACCGGTTCACGTATCTGGGCTTGGATGCTGCAACGCCATCAAGCCGAAGAAGCGTGTCCCACGAGTGATCGAAGGTCAGGTTCCGCGATAGGCAAAGGAACCGGTAGCGCAGCCCAGCACTCGAGGCGGCACGGAGCTCGGCCGTTGGTCCGTAGCGGACCACCCAGACCTTCGGGTGGAAGATGCCGCCGGGTCGAGGCGGCCTGACCGCGACTACCGCCTGCTCAAGGAAGGCGAACTCGGGTCGGAAGGCGGGGACACGGATCTCGCCCGCTTGGCAGAACACCGTGATCAAAGGAGCGTTGCGACGGGCGGCCTCAAAGATGGCGACAGGATTCGCCAGCGGCGTGCCGTCGACGCCCTCGGTATCGAAGTTGGCGAATGCCACCGGTGGCACGAGCAGCGCGAGGAGGTCGAGCGTGAACGTCGTCCCGACGGCTCGTTCGAGCTGATATCCGGCGGGCGGCCGCAACGCCTCGAATAGGAGCCCCCGGTGGCGAGGCTGGAGCACGGGAGAGGAATCGCGCTCCGCACCCGTGAGAGTGCCCTCAGCCACCCACGCGCTCCTGGGCAATCCCCGCAGCAATGTCCGTCAGAAGCAACCGAGCGTTGGTCCAGCGGTAGGTCATTTCGCCTGTCCCGGAGCCCCCGCTCCAGTTCGCGAGGGCAGTGGCGTTGGCGAAGCGCGAACGCAGGCGTTTGACCCTTCGCTCGCGGTGGCTCACGGCGGCACGGGCAGCAGGGTTGTCTGCGAGGACGCTCGGATCGACCAACGCGATGCTGATCCAGTCGTTCGCGAAGTCGGCCGCCTGCCCGGATCTGGAGGCAATCATCGGGACCATGGCGCGGAAAGTGCCGCTGGAAAGCCACGTCCGAAGCTCCCCGAGTCGCGGTGAGATCTCAAGGGCAGCCCACTCACCCAACCTCGCCCGGAATCGTTCGATCCGGTCCGCATCCTGGGCGCGGGATGCGGCGTTCGGATCGGCGTCCTCGTGACGCTGCTCTGCAAGCATGAGGTTGTAAAGGAGCATTGCGCCCCGAAGCACGCGAGCGAAGTTGCCAGATTCGCGGGCCACGGACGCCAATTCCCCGTCGAGCCCGGGAATGTCGGCGGGGCGCTCGATGGCCTGGAGGGTTACGTCCCTGTTTCGCAGACAATACGCTAGCAGCGATCCCGGGCAGGACAGGAGGATCCTCTCCCCGAGGAACCGCGCCTCTTCGGACGACAGCGCGAAGGTGGCTTCGGTGAGCAGGTCAGAAGGTCGGTTTGGCAGGGCGTGCCAGTTCGGCTCGGAGACGTCGACCAGCTCGCCGCCGTCGCCGCGGCGAGTCTGCCTGAAACGGACGTGTCCCTCGCGCCACCGATCGATCCACGCGAAGTACGCGCCAAGTGACCCGGGATAGCGCCTGATCCCGTACTGACCGAGCGCGCCCCAGTAGATGTCAGCAGGCGGTCGCCGAAGTCTTCGTCGGGCGGAGATCCCGATGACGCCCTCGGACTCGTTCCCGTTCTCGAGCGCGTCCACGAGGTCCGCCTGCCGGTCCCGAGATAGGCGGCCGATGACGGCGCTGGAGACCTGTCGGTCATCCTCCAGCTGCCGGAAAATCCAGGGGATGAAGAGTAGATACCGGGCCCGCGTCTGCAGTGTGCTGACGCCAGGGAATAGGTAGTCGGCGAACCCGTCGCGGATGGTGCCGAGGCCGAGCTCGTCGAGGGTGCCCGGCTCGCGGATCTGATCGATCAGCTCCAGCATGAGCCTCTGGTCCCGCGCCGAGTAGTCGAGCCAGGAGAAGTCACTGGTCACGACGCACCTACTCTCGCTCAGGTCGGGAAACTGAGTAGATCTCTGGATCCACTAAGTGCCTTGACGTTCGAGGTTCGCGAGCTCGTCCTCGTCCCAAACCTTCACTCCTCGGCGATTGGCAAGCGCCTGAGCATCAGCTGTGACTCCGCTCCGAGCGGCGAGGATTGCATGAATTGGCTGGCCCGCGGGTAGAACCCCAATCAGTTCTCGAACCACTTCGACCCCGACAGGGCGGGCGTGATCCTTGCACTGCACGAAGAGCCTTTGTGCGAGTCCGACCTCGTCGACGTGGTCCGCGATCAGATCGACACCCCCGTCCCGGCTCCGCGGGGTCCGTGTGACCTTCCAACCCCGAGCCTCAAGAACCCGTGCGCATCGCTCCTCGAACTCCACGCCGGACGATCGCTTGGTCGGGTCCGGGTCAGGCGTCTTGCCCGGCCTCGTGAGTCCGAATAGCCCAAACAACTCATCCGAAGTCAGTCGTGAAGCCACGTCGAGACTCACATCGTCGATGATCTCATCGAAGAGCTGCTGCTTGGTCGCGAGGATCGTTTGTATTCGCTCTTCAATTGTGGCTTCGCAGGTGTACTTGAATACCGTGACGGGGACCAATTGACCCATTCGGTGAGTTCGATCCTCTGCCTGTCGCTCAACGGCCGGGTTCCACCACCGATCGATGTGAAAGACATACGAGGCTTCTTGCAGGTTCAAGCCAACGCCACCTGCCTTGAGCGACAGGATCAGGATCTTGCGAAGCGGATCCTCCTTGAAGTCTCGGATGGTCTGGTCTCTGGTGGCACTACTCATTCCCCCGGTAAACGTCAGGGGGCGGAACTCGTCAAGTTCGCGGGCGATTGCGGCTACGCCGAAGGTGTCGTCGGTGTATTGGGAGAACAAGAGTGCTCGGTGACCTTCCTCGCCGAGCACCCGCAGCCGCTCGCGGACGTCTGATAGCTTGGCGGACTCGTTCGACGTTGGGTCGATATTGCAGATTTGCTTGAGCCGAGTGATCAGGGCAAGAACGTGCTGGATCTGAATCGTTTCACCCTTCGCGGTCAACTCAACAATCCCATCTCGCTCAGCTCTCGCGTAGGTCTCCTGTTGTCGCGGCAACAAGGGCAGAGTGATATCGATCACCTGCTTCGGAGGTAGTTGAGTAAGTACGTCCGCCTTGCGGCGCCGTAGCTGAAGTTCAGCGTGCCGGGCGAGCAATTCGGGGCCTGGAACGAAATGCGGTACCGGCTCACCGTCGATGTGGTCGACAAACTCGAGGATCGAGGCGAGATCGTCGATTCTGTTCTCAAGCGGGGTGCCGGTCATCGCCCAGGACCGCCGCCTTCGTAGACCCTTCGTTTCCCGACTGACTTCGACGTCGCGATTCTTGATCTTCTGCGCTTCGTCTAGAACGACTAGATCCCAAAGGCGGCGACGCGGGGGCGAGTCAGGATTCTCTGTGTAATCGGCCCTGAGGGTTTCGTAACCAACGAGCGTCACGTGCGCCTCGGCCCGCCACTGCCAGGCGCGCTCGGTTGGGCTTCCCCGGACGATGATTGCTCGGAGTTCTGGCGCCCATTTGTCGATTTCTCGTCGCCATTGGTCCAGCAGGCTTGCAGGCACGACGAGAAAAGCGTGTGTCACGACCCCTTGGTGGCACAGAACCCTCATCGCCGCAATCGCCTGAACGGTCTTCCCGAGGCCCATGTCGTCAGCGAGGAGCAGTCGATCCGAGCCGATCAGGGTTCTGACGCCTTCGAGTTGAAAAGGCAGGAGGTCGGCGGGCCATTCGAGCGCAGTCCCGGATCCGGGCAGGAAACTCTCGAGAGGCGGAGCGAGCACAAGTCTGAGGCGATCCGTGAGGGACATCTCAGACTCCTTTGCCTCCGGACGAGCCCCAGTTGCCATTTCCGAGTCTCGCTGGGCGCCGGAGGTTCGGCCGGAAATCTGCCCTGTCGTTAGAGGTCTGACATCGATCCGGACGGTCGAACCCGTAACTTCGGCTACGCGATCCCTCGTTAGCAGCCAGGCAGCCTGAGTGGTGCCCCCCAATTCGATGCGCTGCGTCGAGGCCGGCAAAGGCGTGGTTGACAGGAGCGCCCAATGTAAAGCTGGCTCAGGCGTCGCTCGCCGCCGTCGACTCCACCAGTTCGCGCGCTCGGGCGGCCTCCGGTCGCGCCACCAGCTGCTCAGCTCGATGCGTAGGCCTCCCCAAGACCCAGTTCAGCCCGATCAAATGGCTCGATCAGTCCGCCGCGAGCCACCAGCGCGTCCAACAACTCGCGAACGACCGAGCCGCTAACCGGGGGTGGGCCCGCCCAGAAGATGTGCTGCGCATCGGGCAGTTCCTCGAGGGCCTCCGTTGAGGCGTAGGCCAGCGCACCTGCGCCAGCCACCCGACAGACCGCGATCATGACGGCGAGGTCCTCGGCGAAGATCGTTGGGGGTACCTCATCTGCCAATGCGATCAGCAGATCCGGGACGTGGATCGCGGCTGTAAAAAGCGTGCGCATCAGCGCCGCGACAGCTTGGCGCTTCAGTTCCCCGGCCCGCCACAGAAAGGACGCGTGGATGTCGATCCGGGCAAAACTGAAGTCGAGGGGCTCAGCCCGGCTGTTGACGACGAATAAGGCACCTCGCATTCCTCGGAACTCGGCTTCTTCGACGAACTTCAAATACCCAATCAGACCTCGGGGCGCCTCTTCCCGCAGGTCGCGAAACGGAATGCTCAGGGCTGTTCCTCCAAGGCGCGGATCAGAGCCTCATAGCCTACGTCGGGCTTCACCTCGCGCTCCTCGTCGTCGGGCGACTGCTCTTCGAGCACGACGTCCTCCTCGTAGGTCGGGCGCAACTCCTGCTCCTCGGTGCTAACGGATGCGCCCGGGTAGAGTCGCTTGAGGTCCCATTCGTTCATCCAACGACGGACGTGAGAACGCATTGCTCGGCGCATTGCAAGGTCAGCAGCTGCGATGGAAGGTGGGTCCCACGTGTACGCGCGCGCATGAATGCCCTTCAGTCGCTCGTACGTCTCGAGAAGCATCTCTTCGGTTGGGGGTTGGAGCGTTATTGCGTCGCGCTCGATGATCCTCATCCCGGCCTCGGCTCGCGGCGCCAACGCGAGGTACTCATCGGTACCTTTGTCGCGAAGCCTGGGCCCTACGTAGTCGCCATCGCCCTTCCTTTTCAGGACAGCCAACGCAAAGTCGTCCGTGATCGCCGCTACCGTGGTGATCCCGGGGATTTGTAGGCCTTCGATCTTGCCCATCCAGCGGGCCAGCTCCGCGTAGGACCTGCCGCGCTGTACAAGGCTGTACCGGCCGACGAGTTCCACTTCGTCAATCAGCAGGATCCAGCCCCGGTAACCGGCTCCCTGCATCAGGCGAGCGACAAACCGAAACCTCTGCTCCGTGAGTTCCTTGGCTTTGACGGCCTTGAGGGAAAACGCCGCCGCCTCCCCAATCTGTCGAAGCCCATCACGCAGCTTCGCGATTGGAAGGGGATCACCCGCCCAGAAATTCTGGATCAGTTCGGTCAGCTCTGGGTCGTTATTCAGACGCTCATGGAGCATCAGGGTCGCGGGAAAGATCGCCGCCATATTGGAATCCGGGTGATTCGCCCACTTGTACAGGCTGGCATATGAATGGGAATCCGGCCGCAGTCGAAGGGCAACCTCTGGGATCGCTATGCCAGTTTGACCTGGGACAGAAGCGGATTCAACGGCTGCTCGGAATACTTTGGCGGGGTCGAAGAGCGGCGTCTCCTTGCTGATGACCACTCGACTGACGACAAAGTTTTCGGACAGCCCGAGGTGCTCGAGGTACTCGAGCAAGTGGGACTTGCCACTGCCGAAGCCACCGGCCACAAGCATTCCGGGGACCTGACTATCGGCGTCGGTCGCCGCCGGAACTCCGGAGAGCTGGGCTGAGAACCGCGCCTCCACGTCGGGCTGGTTGCAGCCGAGAACTCGAACCGCATCTCGGTTCGGAACACCGTTTCTTAAGGCTTCAATCGCGCGTCGATCCGGGATACTCGCCAGGTTGCTGGTCATTGGGCTTCCCCCTCGGATCGCGTTAGGCGAACCAAAGACGCCATCGGATTGACGAGCGTTCGATCGCGAACCTCATCGTAAACGCGAAACTTGAGGGCCTCGTAGGCACCGATCCCGCGCCCGTTGAGGTCCTCGTCAAGAAAAGCCGGATCGGGCACAACGACGATCAAACAATGTTCGAGTCGGTCCGTGCCATCGATGAATTGGCGGAGGAGTTCGTAGGCGTCGAGTACGCCCGCCTTGGTGTAATAGACGCGCTCATCTCGCGGGTTCCGAACCACGGAGAGACGGCTGATGTCGAGCGTGAGGATCAGACCTGAGTACCCTGCAAACGCCAGCCACACCAGAAGCGATTCGAAAAAGTAGCGAGCGTTCGTACGATTGATTCGGGTGAAGATGTGGTACGGCTTGACCGCGCTGACCGCTCGATTGCGTCCGCAGAGCCAATCGGTCAGAACGCTATGAACCGTCGTGGCCTCCTGTGCCCCCGCGAGTTCGGCGACCGCGAGTTGGGTCATCGCGACACGAAAATCCTTTGCCATGCCCTTATGGCGGAAGACGTGGGACTCGATCTTGCGACGCAGGTTCATGAGCAGAAAATCCGGATCAAGGTCGTTCGCCTCGGCTAATCGCCGAAACAAGGGTCCGTCACCTGACGTAGCCGGAGCGTATCGCTCGGCTTCGGCCAGACGGGCCACGACACGCTCGACTGTCTCGCGCCAAGGGACCTGCTCGGCTACCGAGAAGAACAACTGGTCGACCATGTGCACCCGCGTCAAGGCGGAATCGACGCCAGCGACGACGTAGCCGAGTTGAGTTGCGCGCTCGTCGATGGCGTTGGATAGGGCACCAGCAGCGTCCCCGTCGAGCGGGACCGCGAACTTGATCGCGGAGCCACCGTCCTTGATGAAACTGGCCATGTATTCCGACTCGAGAAACTCAACCCAGGCATCAGCGCCCATCGAGAGGGTCACAACGCCGGCCCGAACCATACGCCGAAGTAGGTGATCAATTCGCCTTCAGGGGCGACGAACGTGAAGGTTCCCTTCGCGCCTTTCGTGCCCGTGCTCGCGGGCAATGAGAACGAGGCACCCGACTTTGTTCTGGTTAGACCACTTCGATCGAGGATGAAAAGATCCCTTGCAAAGTCACTCTGCCCATATTCGGCAGTCGCACCGGGCAGTAGCGTGAAGGCCTCGTAGACGTCGGCCAAGGCTTGGGTCGAGCCTTGAGTGTCTGGGCCAGCAATCAAGCGATAGGCGCGGAACAGGGACTCGAGGAACCTATCCGGCGCGAACCGCGGCTTCTTCGTCTGATTGGCCTTCAGCGCCGCAATGATCCGAGACGGCCGGATCGACAGAACCCGTTTTCGGTCGATCCGAAGAGACCTATCGGCCGGGATAACGCGCACGATCGATGGGAACGCGAGCAGGCGGCCATCGCGCTGATCCATGCGCAGCCCCGACGCGCGCGCAGCCGCCATCAGCTCCGACTCGTATTCATTCCTCAAATACTCGTCCTCAGCGTCCTCGCCGAACGGCCACGTGCCACGCGCGTTCACCACTTCCTGGCGGACCGCGTCGATCGCGAGGCCCAGGCGTTCCGAGGACTTGCGGATCGCCCCGGTGTCCCCTTCGTGGGCAGCCTTCTTGAGCTGCTTGGCCGCGGCAAGAAGGCTCCCCACGGCTTTCGCGGCTGCATCAGCGGCGCGCTCCGTGTCTTCGAAGCCCTGCTCGAACGTGGTCAACGATCGTCCCTCCTGCGATTTCGGCCGATAGGCAAGGTAGAGCTGCCCCAAAGGTACACGGCTCGCGCGGCTGCCGGGATGCATCCAGGGCTGGAGGTAGGCCTATTTTCGCGGCTATCTACCCAGCAGCAACCCTGGCGTGTTCGTAGATCTCAACCGGCATCAGTCGGTCAAGTTCCCAGTCGATCTGCATAGGTGGGTCTGATTTGTGACCGACGTGCCGCGCTAGACCCAATGAGAGATACGGACCAGTCACGTCACGCTCGTCGGGGCGGCTCTTTCGCACGAAGAGGACGACCTTCGACCCGCGCGCGACGTGGTTGATGTATCGCTGCCCGGTCGGAGAGGCTGTCGCGGTCCATGACTGAGATTCCCAATGAAATCGGGTCTGCGAGATTGGGTAGTCGTCGTACCTGGTGGTAACGGAGTAATCGGTGTCCGACTTATTCAGGGTAATTGGGAGAAGATCCGTCCGATCGGCCGCCGCCCACACGACGCCCCGGCCCAAGGCGAGCCTGGCGGCTAGGGTGGCCTGCTACGCGGGAGCCGGGAGTCCCCAGCGCGGAGGCCACTCCCCTTGGTCGAGACCTCGTAGCGGGCGGCCTGTCCGGGTACCAGGCCGACGATGCGCAAATCCCGAAGCTCCGTGCGGCGGAGCCCGGTGAGGAGCGCCGTGATGGTGACCACGCGATCGAGCAAGCCCGTCGGTATCTCGGGGATGACCGCGAGCAGCCGCGCGACTTCGGCGAGAGTGAGGCCGCGAGGTGGTGTCGGACGCGCTCGTGGGCGGCGGACCTGCTCGAAGCGATCGTGCCCCGACAGTCGACCACGGCGTGGGCGACCGGAGCGGCGGGCGAGCAGCGGACTGCGGACCACCTTGACCCGCTGGCGTCTGAGGGTTTCGTCGCGGGTCATTCCGGTCGTCTGTGCGCACCGGGCTGACCTGCCCTTCTTCCTCCGGAGCGTGGCCGGCATTCGGATCGTCTCCGGGCGTGGCCTTCCTCTGTACATCCGGGGGCAACCACGAGTGCTGTCGACCGCCGAGATCCAGGAACTCAGGCGCCTCGTCGTGCTGCGCTGCCTGGCAAAGACTAGCGGGATGCGGCCGCGTTCGGGGTCGCCTGGGCGGAGTGGGCAATCGCCATGAGCCTCCTCCCTTTGAGGTCGCCTCTTTGATCTTCCGGCTGTGCGTGAACGGAAAGCTAGGCACGAATGATCTCTGACGCCGTCTAAACTCGGTCGCGTAAGCTAGTGCTCCCGCGCTGGCACGGGAGCACCGCATGGGGTTGTGATGGCTGTCTCGACTCGAACGTTCGCTGAGGCGCTTGCCGCCTGGGACCGAGATGCCATTCGCCCTCAGATCGAGGCCTGGGATCGAGGAAGCATGGTCCGCGCTCACCTCGTTGAGGGTCCGGTCGGAATGTCGCCCGGCCGCTGTCGAAGCTCAAGGGAGCACGGGTGAAAGCAGCCGAGGCCAACTTCCTCAAGTTTCTGAAGAAGAGCGACCAGCTTGAGATTCCGATCTATCAGCGCACGTACAGCTGGACGCGCGAGCAGTGCGACCAACTCTGGAGCGATATCGTCCGCGCCTCGAGTGGAGACGTGGGCGCCCACTTCGTCGGCTCGATCGTCTACATCGATACCGGTATCTACGTCGTAACCGGATCGAATCGGATCGAAGTCATCGATGGTCAGCAACGACTGACCACGGTCTCGCTCATTCTGCTTGCTCTGGCTCACGCGCTCAACGGAGGCGAGGAGGCGTCAAAGGCGACGGCCCATCGGATCGTCAGGGATTACTTGCTGCAGGAGGACGATGAGGACGCGGGTGTCGAGGCTCGCTACAAACTCCTCCTCACAAAAGGGGATCGCGACACCTTCATGCGGCTCGTCGACGGTCGGGAGATCGATCCTGGCCAGGCGCCCAGACTCGTCGATACCTACCGCCTGTTCGTGGATCAGTTGCGACGGACAACCCTGCCGCTCCCATCCGTGCTGACGGGCATCGAGAAACTGCTAATCGTCGACATCGCCCTTGAGCGCGACCACGACAATCCGCAGCTCATTTTCGAGAGCCTGAACTCGACCGGTCTCGATCTCTCACAGGCAGACCTGATCCGTAACTACGTGCTCATGGGTCTGCCGTCCAAGGAACAAGCCCAGATCTACTCCACGTCGTGGTATCCGCTCGAGCAGTCCTTCCCGGCTGACCAGCAGGACCTATTCGACCGCTTCATGCGTGACTACCTGACAATGAAGACGGGTCAGATCCCGCGGATCGACCGCGTCTACGAGAGCTTCAAGTTGCTGGATCGGGCGAAGGAGTCATCCAAGGCGGAGCTCGTCGCGGACGCCTACTCTCACTCGAAGAACTGGGTCAAGCTCGCCTTCGGCCGCGCCGAGGACATGGTTCTCCACGCCGCTATCGCTGATCTCAATCAGCTGAAGGTTGATGTCGCGTATCCGTTCCTCCTCGACGTCCTGCACGACCACGAAACCGGCACGATCGATGATTCCGAGCTGATCGAGGTCGTCAGGCTCGTGGAGAGTTATGTCTTTCGTCGGGCGATCACAGGAATCCCGACCAACATTCTCAACAAGACCTTTGCCGCGCTCGCGACGGAGATCGACGGGACCCACTACGTCGAGAGTCTGAAGGCCGCCTTCCTGCTCAGGGAATCGTACGCTCGGATGCCAACCGACGAAGAGTTCAGAAACGCCTTCATCGTCAAGGATGTCTACAACTTCCGCAGTCGCAACTACCTCCTGCGTAAGCTCGAGAACTTCGACCACAAGGAACCAATCGACGTCGACAGCTACACGATCGAGCACGTCATGCCCCAGAACCCTGACCTGTCCCCGGAGTGGCAGGAAGAACTAGGGATCGACTGGAAGGCGGTGCACGAGCGATGGCTGCACACGGTTGGCAACGTGACCCTAACCGGGTACAACTCGGAGCTCAGCGATAGGCCGTTCGCCGAGAAGTTGACGATCAAGGGAGGGTTCCGGGACAGCCATCTTCGGCTCAACCAGTATCTCGCGAAACTCGACCACTGGAATGAGCAGGAGATCCAGCAACGTGCCGAGCTGCTCGCCGACCTGGCGCTCCAGATCTGGCCCGCGCCCAAGCTCTCAGAGGAAACGCTGGCGAAGTACCGGAAGACCAAACCGGGTGCCGTGTACACACTGGACGATCACCCGTCGCTCGGCGGCCCGTTGGGCCCCCTCTACGACGAGCTTCGCAAGCGCATCTACAACCTCGATACCGGCGTCCTCGAGGAGGTGCGTAAGCAGTACATCGCTTTCAAGTTCTCGTCGAACTTCGTCGAGGTCGTTCCGCAGCTCAACGATCTCAAGCTGTATCTCGACATTGCGATTGACCAGCTCGACGACCCCGCGGGCCTCGGTCGGGATGTCACCGGCGTCGGTCGCTGGGGCACAGGGAGGGTCGAGGTACGTCTCGTGACCTTCGACGACCTCGAAGACGTCATGGCGCTCATCCGACAATCGTTCGAGCGGCAAACCGAAGACGGCCACGAGGAGCTGCAATGGTCGCGAGTCGGGGTCGAGCGTGTGGTTGACGAGGCGAACGACCCCGCCATTCGGACCGCTCTTCTGGCGGTGGTTGAGGGCGCGGTCAGCTGCGGCCTCTATCCACGGCCCTGGAAGCGCAGCCTGATGTTTGCGCCCCTGGCCAACCGGTCGCGGGCCCTCTTCACGCTATCGATCCGCGGAGACGACCGTGTCGACCTCTGGTGCGCTGCCCAGGCGTTCCAAACCTTCTTTGGGCTTGAGCCAGCGTCGGTCGAGCGACTCCTTGGGCCGGCCGGCCCGACGCAGCTGTATGCCCGAGAAATCGAGGCCATTGTCGATCGCCTCGAGGAGCTGATGGCCGACGCGGTTACGGTAGCGACCGAAGATACGCCGCGGCCGCCGTGGAATGGACGCGACTTCTACGTCACGATCGGGGATCGCTCGTGGGAGGATGCCGAGCGGTACGGTTTCGTCTCCGCCGGCGGCGGCACCTTTTACTCGAAGCCCTTCGAGAACCTCGTTCCGGGGGCTCGCGTGTTCCTCTACAAGCCGTACCCGGTCCAGGGTTACGTCGGCGTCGGCATCGTCAAGGACGCGCTGCGACCTGTGACTGAGTACGCCGTCCAAGTCGACGGGCGGACCGTGCCGATCCTGGAGGCACCGCTAGTCGACCGAGCGAAGCTGTCGCATAACGCTGAGGACCCCGCCCTCCGTGAGTACCTCGTTCGGGTGGAGTGGAGTGCGACGCGCCCGATCACCGGGGCGATCTGGCGGACCGGTCTGTTCACCAACGAGATGCCGGCGTGCAAGTTGCGGGACCCCGAAACCATCGCCTACCTCGAGCGAGCTCTTGGCGTGGGCACCAGCGAGCCCCAGGTTCACGCTACGGGTGAATAGCGACATTCGCCGGCGGACGGGAGCAGGTCGCGGTAGTCGGGGAAGCCCTGCTCACTGAGGAGTTTCACGATCCGCCCGGCCACGGCCTGAGTGTCGGGATCTGCAACCCTCAAGAACTCCGATGCCCGGCCCAGCTCCGCCGCGGCGACGTAGGGCATCGATCGCCAACGATCGCCCCTGACGAGAACCTCGAGGCACTGTGCAAGCACGGGCCTATGATTGCTGTGCCCGACGATACCCCGCGGACCCTGCTCCGCCCGCAAGGCCCTCGCGCTTGTAACGATAAGTGGGTCTATCGTGACGGCCCAGCCTTCGGGTGCCACATCACCTCCTCTCGTGGCCGAAACGCACCGCTACGATTTCGCCCATGGCCGACTCTGTCCAACGGTTCGTCCGAGACCTCGCGCGTGGGGTCACCGACTCGCTCGTGAACCAGTACATGTGAGTGATAGCGTGAAACGGACCCACTCAGGGGCGGAATGATCGCCTAAAGCAGGACCACCTTGACCCCCCAGTCAACCAGTACGGTGCCGGTGTTCAACGCCGCAGCCGTCCTGGAGGAAAGGTTGATCAAGATGGTCGATATCGAGCGGATCCGGTACGCCCATTTCCGTGAAGGGTCGAGCATCCGCGAGCTCGCCCGAGCCTTCCACCACAGCCGGACTGCACGACGGGCGAGGGTCATGAGAAGGGCCTCGTCGAGGGGCTCGTCGGCTATGCCCGGCGGATGTACCTCGTGCCGGTCCCCGAGGTTGACTCGTTCGACGAGCTCAACGCGCGTCTGGCCCGCGAGACCGCGGCCGACGAACGGAAGCACCGGGCGCGCCAGACCGACACCGTCGGCCAGCGCTTCGCCGCCGAGCGGCCCCTGCTCGCCCCGCTCCCGGTCCGACCGTTCCTGCCGTGCACCCGTCATCCGGTCCGGGCATCGGCCCAGGCCCTCGTCGCCGTCGACGGCAGCCGCTACTCGGTCCCGGTCCGCCATGCCGGCGCCGCCCTGTGGCTGCGGGCGTACGCCAGATCGGTCGAGCTGTGGACGGGGACGGGCCAGGTCGCGAGTCACCCGCGGGCGACGGCCAAGGGGACGCTCACCACCGACTTCTGGCATTACCTGCCGGCACTCGTGGGCAAGCCCGGTGCCTTCGCCAACGCGATCCCGGTCCGCCAGGCGGCCTTCCCGGCCGAAGCGTAGGCCATCCTCGACGCCCTCGAGGCGGCCCACCCCGATGACCGGCGACAGGCCCATCGCGCGTTCCTCGCGATCTGCGCTCTGGGCGCCGACGTCGAGCCGGTCCGCTCGCGGGCGGCCTGCGCCACCGCCCTGGCCCGGGGCGACGTGACGGCCGCGGGCGTCCGCGCGGCGCTCACCGGGACGCTGGCCACGAGCAGCCCACGCATCCCGTTCCCAGCGGCATTGGTCAACGTGGCGTCCCGGCCGGCGATGTCGGTCTGTACAGCCGTCTGCTCGGGTCTCGCCCATGAGCGCCCTGGTGCCCGAGCTCCTTGAGCACGCCCAAAGTCAGCTGCTCTTCACCCTGCTTGCCCACCGCTATACCCGGGGTGCCCTGATCATCACGAGCAACCTCGAGTTCGCCGACTGGACGAGCGTCTTCGCCGGCGATGAGCGGCTGACCGCGGTGCTCCTCGACCGGCTCACCCACCGCTGCCACGTGCTCGAGTTCCGGGGCTCGTCCTACCGCTTCCGCGAGAGCCTCGCGGCCCGCGAGGGCCGGTTCGACGAGGTCCCCGTCACGCCCAACCCCGACTGATCGAAGGAGGTCGCCAACGCTCAGCTAACCCAGGTCCACGCAACGTCAAGGTGGTCCTGCTTTTCGCCATCACGAGTGGTCCTGTTTTCGCTTGACATTCGCACCTCCCAGGAGGACCCAGAAGTGCTCGAGGTGGGCGTGGGAAGCAATGGGCATGAGCGCGTCCGGAAAGTAGACCGAGGCGGCCTTCGTGGTCAGCGCGGGTGCCCTGTCGACGGGCGCGACGTCGCCAAGGCCGTCGAAGTCGCCGCCAGCGACGCGCCGAACGTCCGCTCGCCGTTGCAAACTCCGGCAGGGCGGCCCCGGGGTGGCCCTAGTTGGGCCCATTCTGGCCGGAGCCAGCCGATGGTCGGACTCTACCGAGTCGGCCTGTTCTCTGACGTTCCCAAACGATGACGACACGAATCGAGACGTACCTGCTCGGGTTTTGCAAATCCCGTTGCGCCAGCTCGGCCCCTCGTCTGCGAAGGCGCTCGAACCTCGTTTCGAGGCGGCACATGGGTTCTGTCGCGTCGACGGTGACCCAGCTGTTGCTCAGCGAGGTGAGCACGGACGAGGCTCCGGAATAGCACGCCGTGGTTGCCGACCCGCAGATGGACGAGTTCATGAACGACGACCTCGGCTCGACGATCGGCAGGCTCGGTAAGAAGCCCGACATCGAACGTGAGCCGGCCACTTGACGATGCCGACGCGACCTTTCGCTTCATGGGCCGAAGCCGAATCTCGCGGATCTCGACGCCGACCCGCTTTGACCAGACCCTAACGTCCCGCCTAAAGCTGGCGGCGGAGACGGCTTCGACCTGCTGAAGTTCGGGTGTCACGCTGACCTGCGAAGGACGCTCAGGAGATATCCAACAACGTCCCCGACCTCCGTCACCTTGGCTTCGATGAGCGACTTATAGAGGTCGCGACGCACGTCGCGTTCTTGCGTCGCGCTCTGCCGCCAGTACGGATGCTCGACGAAGACCGCCTCGACAGATCTGGCGATGGGTTCAGCGTCGACCACTCCAATGCGCTTTAGGAGCCAGAAGACCGAAAACCCTTCCACGGAAAAGTCGGATGCCTCCCGAGAGGAGTCGGCTTCGCGTGCTTCGTTGAGCAGCCCGGTCAGCTCATCGAGAGCCTGCTGCGTCGTAAGTTGCCGATCCTCGAACGCTCGAGCCACCTCTTCCGCCCGTTCCCCGATCGGGATGAGGTACGGAGCCTCCTTAGAACGATCGCGAGCCTGCTGATCCAGCACCTTCAGAAGGTTGAAGACCTTGATCACCTCGGGCTTGTCTGGGTCCGCGAGGACGTCAATCACGCCCTCATTGAGGACGTAGACCTCCTCGACCTCACGGATCGTGCCTGTGTGGGTCTGCTCCTGGACGAGGGCGGCCGTCTTGCGGAGGAAGCTGTGGGTCACGTCCAAGCTGGGCTCGTAGGAGGCGCGAAGCAGGCGGTAGATCTCCGAAAGGCGCCCGAAGTCGTCGATGAAGGGCCTGAGGAATTGGTCGGGAGAGAGGATCTCGTATAGCTCCTCGAGCTCGCGGTAGAAGGCGTAGAAGGCGTCGCGGGCCTCGGCATCCCGGAAGGCGAGGAGGACAGCCTCGACGATCTTGTCAGCCATCAGCCCTTCTCCGAGCGCCAGGTACTTCGTCCGACCGCTTGCGAGCAGCCGCTCGAACTGCCGGCGGAGAACGTCGAGGTCCTCGACAAGTCCGGCGACATCCTCGGAGTCGAATGCCAGCGCCCGCTCGAGCTTCTCGAAAATGCCGACGAAGTCGAGGACCAACCCAGAAGTCTTCCGCCGCCCGTCGCCGTCTTCGTAGGGTCGGTTCACCCGTGCAATCGCCTGGAGCAGCACGTGGTCACGCATCGGCTTGTCGAGGTA
Source organism: Chloroflexota bacterium (assembly GCA_003152165.1). Classification (GTDB taxonomy): domain Bacteria; phylum Chloroflexota; class Limnocylindria; order Limnocylindrales; family CSP1-4; genus Palsa-1033. Next base: position 39,086 of record PLZO01000034.1, on the reverse strand, counting down.
CATCGCGTAGAGGATCGGGGCGTCGAAACCGGTAAGGAGCTTCTCCGTCACGATCAGGATCTTGGGTAGCTCATCGGCCTTGCGGAACAAGCGGCGAACCTGTCGCTCTTCCTCGTGGGAAATGTGGAAGGCGGCAATCTCAGCAGGGTCGTTCTGAGCTGCGGAGATGACGACCTTCGAGTAGCCAGGCGGCAAATGCCGATCGAGGGCGACTTTCAGGCGGCAACAGGCGTCTCGATCTACGCCGACGAGGAACGCCTTGAAGCCCATCGGCTCCACGTTGGAGCGGAAATGCTCGGCGACGTAGGTCGCGACCTTCTCGACCCGATCCGGGTTCTTGAGCATGTTCCTAAGCGTCACCGCCCGCTGGAGGACCCGGTCCAGCTCGTCGATATCGCTGACACCCTCGAGCTCAGCCAGCGAGAGGAACTCCCGCTCGAGTACCTCACGGTCCACCTGGAGCTCGTTCGGAGCCAGGGCATAGTGGAGGGGCACCGTAGTGCCATCGGTGATCGACTCGCGGATCGAGTACCTGTCGAGGTAACCCCTCGGATCGCCTCCCCCAAAGGTCTTGAATGTGCCTTTGCCCTGTGCGGACCTGTCTATAGGCGTTCCCGTAAACCCGATGTAGGTGGCATTTGGCAGCGCGCCCATTAGGTAGTTGCCAAGGTCGCCCCCGGTCGTCCGATGGGCTTCATCGACCAGCACCACGACGTTCTCGCGCTCGGTGACGCGAGGTGGCATCCCGTCGAACTTGTGGATCGTCGAGACGATCAGCCCTCGGTGGTCGTGGGTCAGGAGATCCCGGAGGTGGCGCTTCGACTCGGCGAGCTCGACGTGTCCGAAGCCGACCGCTTCGAGGTTCCCGAAGAGCTGCGCCTCCAGCTCGTTGCGGTCCACGAGGATAAGGACGGTCGGGTTCTCGAAGATAGGCGACTCGATGACCTTCTTCGCCGCTACGAGCATCGAGTAGGTCTTTCCACTCCCCTGGGTGTGCCAGACAAGGCCGCGGGATTGGTCCTTATCGGCAATCCGCTCAACGACATGCTCGACCGCTCTGATCTGGTGGGGACGCAGGACGACCTTGGACAGCTCCTCGTCGGTGCGAGTGAAGAGGATGAAATCCGAGATGACTCGGAGAACTCGACGTGGGTCAAGGAACGACTCAACGAGCATCTCGTAGTTCCCCGTTGCCTCGTCGCGCCAGTCGAATAGGTACTTCGATGAGAAAGACCAAGTCGCGCCGTAGTAGAAGCGAACGAGCTGGGTAAGCGTCTGAAGCTGGACGAGTGCCAGCAGCTCGGGACCTTCACGGTGATATCGGACCAGTTGGTCGAGGGCCGCAGCAATTCCACCCTGCTTCGTGACCGCCTTCGCTTCGACCACGACGACCGGAATGCCATTGACAAGGAGAACTACGTCCGGGCGGATGGTCTTCGTCCCGTTCGTAAACGAGAACTCGTCTGTCACATGGAATACGTTGCGCCCGATGTCCTCCAGGTCAGCGACACGGACATTCCGTTCGCGATTCTCATTGGGGACGAAGACCGTCTTGAGGCCGCGGAGGTATTCCCACGCGTCGAGGTTCCCCTCGATGGTCGGGCGAACGCGCACCAGGCGGCCCACAAGGTCCTCCGCTCGGGCGCGATCCACCACACCGGGGTTCAGGCGTTGGAGCTGCTCGACGAGAATGTCGTGGAATACGACCCCTGTCTCGCCGCGTCGGAGGGTGACTGAGTCGTCACGGCTCTTGTACTCCCATCCGACGCTGATCGCATAGCGAACCAAGGACGCCTGCACAACATCTCGTTCCGAGGCGAGCGACTTCACGAATCCGAAACCTGGATCCGCCCACTTGTCAGGCCACGCAGAAGGACGGAGAACAGGGTTTCCAGAGCTGCACTCCGAGATTTCTCGGCGAGAAGCTTCGCATCTACGTCCTGGAGGGCACCTGCGATCTGGGTCTGGATCTCAAGCGGGGGTGCTGGCGCGGGCATCTGCCTGAGGTCTCTGATGTTCACTTGCCGAAGGGCGACGCCCCGCATGGACGACCTTAGGAACGCTTGGGCCGCCGAGGTCTGCAGGTAGTACGAGATGAAATGGGAGTCCGCCCATGGGGCCGGGCTAACTCGGGCCATCCCGCGTGTTGTGAAGGCACCGTCCAGCTCCGGCGGAACAACCGCGATCCTGCCGGCCGTGGCCCGAATTGAGACCAACACGTCGCCCGCCTGGAGTCGGGATCGCGAGTTTCTCGCGGCGATGTCTGTACTGGTTCGCTTTAGGCGACCGACGTCAATCTCGCCGTCGTGGCAATCCGTGAGGTTGACGAATGGAACGCCGTCGCGAACGTCGGGACCGGGTTGGACGATCCCGTAGCAGATAGGGCGGTCCGGATGGACCATCTGACCGAGCGAACGCATCGGCCACGCCCCGACCACAGTCTCAGAAGTCGTGGACCCAACCCCTCCAGCAAAGAGACGCTCCAGCATGCTGGCCCTGAGCTGACGAACGGCCGACAGGACACGCTCGGTAGCTTGATGAGCGAGTCTGGCCTCGCGGAGGGCCGTAGCAATCACACGCTGCTCCCTGAGCGTGGGTCTCGCAAACATCTGCTGCCTGAACAGCGTGAAATGGTCGTTGTATCCCCTCGAAGGCACATCTGCAGCGGAGGCCATGTAGTAGGAGAACTCTGCGTCGTAGTCCGAGGCCGGCCACATGAAGCGGACGTTCGGACCGGCTACGAAGGGATGGGTCACGAGCTTGATCCGCCTGGTGTGCGGCCCATAGAGAATCACCGGCAGGAGATCGTCCGGAAACAACAAGGTCCCATCGTCGGTATAGCCCTCTATCTGACCAGCACCCTGCCCAATGACTGGCCATTGGCCCTTGGACCGTACTTTGCGAGTCTCGATTTGGGGTATCTCACGGCCACGCGGTTTCCCCCGAAAGGCCTCGTCGAACGGGACCGTTGTCCAGCCCTCACTCAATGCCGCCTCCAAGTCGGTCGAGGACGGCCTTCAACCTACGGTCGGCGTCGGCGCGGTCTTCCTCGGCCTCAGCCAGAAGTAGGACTGCGTCTGCCAGGGGCAACTCATCGACGGCACCCTCGGTAGCTACGTATCGACTGGGTGCGAGGTTGTATTCGTTGTCGGATACGGCCAATGTCGCCACAACCGCAGACAGTCCTGGCTGCGAAGCCCAGTCCTCGAACACCTGGCGCAACTGGTCGAGGTGCTTCTCGGCGATATAGTTCTTCGGCCTACCCTTCTCAAACTGCGCCGAAGCGTTGATGAAGAGGATCTCTCCAGGGTGGCGTTTCCGCCGGTTGACAACCGCCACGATGGCCGGTGCCGGGGTGTTGTAGAACATGTTCTCTGGCAGGAGGACTACAGCCTCCACGAGATCCTGTTCTACGAACCGCTTGCGAATATCGCGCTCCCGGTTCGATCCCTCCGAGCCAGACCCCCTTGATGCCGCCCCCGTGTCGAGAACGACCGCCATTCGACCCTGATCGTTCAGCGACCGATACATGTGCTGGACCCAGCCCCAGTCGGCCGTGGATGACGGAGGCGCACCCCACTCGAACCTTTGGTACGGGTCAGTCTCATAGGTGGACTGAGGAAAGTCCTGATTCCACATCGGGTTCGCCGTGACTATGTCGAACCGATGAAGCCGACCATCGTCGTCCGTGAACTTGGGACTCCGCATGGTGTCTCCGAGGGCGATGTCGGCGTCCATATCGTGGATAAAGGCGTTCATCCGGCTTATCGCGAACGTGGATGGGTTGATCTCCTGTCCGAACAGGCGAAGAGGAGCCACGCCCGAAGGGAAGCGTCGATGCCCGTTCGCCTCGACACCGTGGGTCTCGAGCAGGCGGAGGTGGCACTTGATGAGGAGGCCGCTCGAGCCACAGCAGGGGTCGTAGACTTCCATCCCCGGCTGGGGATCGAGCAGCCGGGCCATGAGGATGCCAACCTCGCGGGGCGTGTAGAACTCCCCGGCGGACTGGCCTTGACCCTCTGCGAACTTGCGAAGGAGGTACTCGTAGGCACGGCCCAGGAGGTCCGGCTCAACATCGCGGAGGCCGAGGCGGTGGCGTCCGAGAACCTGAACCAACGCTGCCAGCCGCTGATCGTCAACGATCCGCTGGCCGGCGGTCGTGGCGTTGAAGTCAACCACGTCGATGACGCCCTGGAGCCGAGGGTTCTCCCGAGCGACGGCCCGCACCGCGTCGGTCAGGTGTTCACCGAGGCCCGTCGTCCGGCGCGCGATGCTCGGCCAGCGGGCCGCCTCGGGGAGGTAGAAGCGGACCAAGGCATGGTCCCCATCGACGAGGCTGGCCGCCGCCTTCGGGTCGCCGAACTCCGCTCCCAACCCTTCCACCTCGTCGTCGAACACGTCGGAGAGACGCTTGAGGAAGACGAGCGGGAGGATGTAGTCCTTGTACTTGGGGGCGTCGAGGGGGCCTCGGATCTCGCAGGCGGCGTCCCATAGCCAGCCCTCGAGTTGACCTACATCCACAGCATCGAACCTCCGGCGGTCTCTTGTCGCTTCAGCGCCACGTCAACCAAATGCGTTGAGCTCCGCGATGAGCTGGACCACCTCGCTATCGGGGCGAACCTCTTCGGGTTGGGGCTCGTAGTGATGGGACACCCAGCGGACGCCTTCCGGCTGAAGCCGATCGTAGAAGTAGCACGCATCTTGCGCGGTTTCCGGGCTCCGACGCATTCGGAACAGCGGACCAAGCTGCAGTAGCAGACTGGCCCCCGCCTCGCGCATATAGAGGCCGCCATCTTCGGGAAGCTGACGGAGCTCAACGGTGCCTTCCCGAAAGTGGCTCCGCGACCCGACAAGCTGTTCGATTGCGGTTGTGATGACGCCTCCATGGTTACGGCCTTGACCGGGTCGAATGAGGTCCCATCCCACGAAGGCTTCGCCCAGACCGTCACGAAATCGAGCAAGGGTCGCCTCAGCTTGTGAGAGTCGGCGCTCCCACTCTGGCACGCCTGCCACCGCAGCATGCCCTATCCAGTCCCGACGATACCCGGCGCCATCCTGCAAGAGGGCGGTGACGACGGGCCTGCTCGCAACAGAAGCAAGCCGCAAAGGATCACTGACCCGGAAGAGCTCGAGGATGCGTGAGGAGTCGGTGGCCAGAAGCTCGCGTGTGCGCTTGGCTAGCCGCGCGAGTAGGTCTGCCCAGATTCCGATCGATCCTCTGGAGTAGATCTCCGCATCCCGTCTCCCGTGCCCGATTGCGCTGCCAAGCAAGCCGGGATCGCCCCGCAACGCACTAAGGTGGAGGTCGACGAGGAATAGGGTTGCACCCTCGAAGAAACGAACCAGATTCCTGCATCGGCGCTCGGGATCGTCGGTCGCCTGATAGAGCCAGAGGAGCGACGCCAGAGGAAACGGAAGCGACTCCATCCACCGCTCCGACCCGTCACCCTCCAAGAGCTCGTGGAGCTCCATCTCGACTCGGCGGGCCGCGAGTGGTCGCTCCCAAAGCTCACGATCGAGGCTTTGCATCGAGTGGCGAAGCTCGGTCAAGGTTCGCGCGATAACGACCGTGGCTCGTTGCTGATGGAGAGATGGAGGGAGATATGCGAAGCCGTCCCGAAGACTCATAAGCGAGATCTGCGGGATGTAGGTTCCAGTTGCGTATCTGTCGCGGATCTTGCGGCCCAGTTGCGAGTTGAGGAACCCTGCCACGTATGCGGGATCGGCTAGGTCGGGTCGAACGACGAGCTGGAGGTAGTTCTGCGGTTTGATCTCGAGCTGATCGATAGTAGTGACGGCTGGCGACGTCCCGAGCTTGGGGAGATAGACGCTGTTCGGCTTGGGAGCAAAGGGATCGCCTGCTCTTCGCGGAGCATGGAACTCAGAGCAGAGCGTTGAGAACGGGACCGCTTCAAGACCTGCGGCCCGTGCCGCGTCGCGAATCTCCGAGTCCCCAATGACGCCTCGCCAGGATATGAACGACGCCCTCGTGACGAGCCGGCCGAGCTGAGGGAGGACACCCTCGTTCCGCGCACGGAAGTTAGAGACGACCGCCACCATGTCTGTTGATGGATCGAGCTCAGCGACAAACAGAGATTTGTCGGCCTCGCGGCCAAAGACGACCAGGCTCATCGCGATCGAGGTCGAGAAGACCCTGCGCGGCAACGCAAAAGAGGCGACTGGGAAGACGGACGCGGCCTTGAGCGCCTCGCGCACCGCCAGGTTGGGGCTCCCGAAGAAGCTCTCTGGCAGGACTGCCACGAGAACCCCCGCAGGCCCAAGGACGAGCGCCGCCTGGACGAGCATCGTGTACGTCTTGCTCGACCTCAGTCTGATGTGGGGCCTCTGCGTCTCGAGCACCGCAGGCCGAAGGTTGATCGGCGGGAAGCCAACGATCAGATCGAAGGGATCGAGTCCATCGGCCAGAATTTCCGACGCGTCGCCGAGCAGCCACTGGATCCGCGATCCTCCACGGAGCGCCATGACGAGCTCGTAGATGTCCTGGTTGATCTCTATCGCGACGCCCGATCGAACGCGGCCTTCCGACTCGAGCGCCGCGAGCGTCACGCCGAGTCCGGCCCAGGGGTCAAGGACGCGTTTCGGCGCCTCGCGGTCCGTCAGGGCGAGCAGGAAGTCGGCGACGATCGACGGATCTACGGAATCCTCGACCCCCGCGGCTGCCGCCAGCTCTGCCTGGTCACGCCAGGTCGGCATCAAACCACGGAGAGCGGCTTCGCGGAGCAGGCTTAGTCGGCTTCGGCCCTCGGTGGAACCGCGGAGCTCATCCGCCAGCTGCCAGAGTTGGCGGCGCCGCTGGTCGTCTCCTGACACGAGGGCCCCCACCTAAGTGCACATGCTTGTCGAGACCTCTGCAAGCGTAGCGGTGCCGCCACTCTCCGGTCACGCTACCTGACGCCCCTGCCTAGATCGGTCAGGCCAACATCCCAATTGAGGCGAACCTCGGAGGCACCTCCGCCCGTAGCGGACCTCGGGACTCACGATAACCACCCCCTAACGTGCCGCCTGAGACGACGCATTCCGATCGATGTGGATGCGCGTCCGGCGGTTCGGCCCGTAACGGCACGCTACGCCGGCACTTGCTCCCTCAGCCGTTGACGAGAAACGGTCGGAGCACCGGCACCAACTTGGCGGACGACCAGTAGTCGCCGTCCCCAAGGGTGCTCTCGGCAAGCATTCGGTACGTGCTCGGCACAAATGTCTGAGCAATGCCAGAGCCGACCAAGATGTGAGTGGGCGGCCTCGGGCGATCCAAACGGTTCGCCATCCCCGCTGTCGACCCCACCACCGAGGGTCCCTCGCGTCGATCGCGTCGACGGGACGCCGGCGCGATCCTCCCACTCGTCGTTATTCGGGCACTTCGCGATGCACGATTCGAATAGATGATGGATGCCGATTCGGCAGCGTCCCGGTGAGGGCCTTATCAGGGTTGGGCCGTCAGGGCGACCCGTGGATCGCCCGCGCAAGCCGTCGGGCTGCCTCGGCAAGCACGGCCGGGGGATACCGGGTGAACGCGACCCGCAGCGACCTACGCCCGTCGGCATCGTCGGGCTCGAGGAAGAATGTTGGGCCGGGCATGAATGACGTGCCGGCCGCTTCGGCCCGCGGTAGCAGGGCGCGGGCATCGACCTCACGCCGGAGCGCGATCCACAAGAAATACCCGCCCTCGGGCAATCGCCATTCGACTTCACTTCCGAGCTCGGCCAATAACGCGGTAGTCAGGGCGTCGCGCCGCTCGCAGTAGGCCGCTCGGAGGTGCTCGACATTGGTGGCGTATTCGCCCGTGCGCCCGAATTCGGCCACCATGAGGGAGGTGAAATGGCTGACGCCGCCGCCAGAATCGAGCAAGCCGCCGTCGCGGAACCTATCGACAATGTCGGCATTTGCGGTGAGGTAGCCGGCGCGGAGCCCAGGAGCGAGCGACTTGCTGAACGATCCGAGTCGGACGACGGTTCCCGGTGCCGCAAGGCTCCACAACGATGGAAGCGCCGGACCGTCGTAGGAGAGTTCGCGGTACGCATCATCCTCGACGATGACGACTTCCTCCGCGGCGGCAAACTCGACGAGCTGGCGACGACGCTCGGGCGCTAACGAAACGCCCGTCGGGTTACTGAAGGTCGGCACGCAGTACAGTAGGCGCACCCGACCGCCGCGACGCCGGATTGCCGCCGTCGTCTCGGGAAGCGCATCCACCCGGAGGCCCTCGGCGTCGCTCGGCACCGGGACGAGCTCGACGGGATGGTCACGGAGGATCCGAACCGCCAGATGGTACGTCGGTGACTCGACCAGGACGCAGTCACCAGGCTCTGTGAGAAGCGTCGCCACTTGATCGAGAGCGTGAGAGTTGCCGCCGGTGATCAGGACCGACTCCGGCGCCGGCGCGCGGTCATCGATCGCGCCAAGACGGTCGCAGACCCAGTCGATGAGTGGCCCGGGGCCTGCAGCGTAGCCGTAGGTCAGGGCATCCGTTCCATAGCGGTCCAATACGCGGTCGGCTGCCCGGCGTAACCCATCTACAGGCAGCAGCTCGGGACTCGGATGACCCCACGCGAGGTCAATCATCCCGTCGCGCGCCACAAACTGCCCGATCGGCAAGTCGGGCATCAGCCAGATACTAGTTGCACGCTTCGGACACCCACCTTGCGGTCGATTTCGATCACCGCACCGTTGAGCACGCCCTCCGCGTATTCGCTACCTGGGTTGACGACCGTTGTCGGCCCGACCTGGCGCACCCCTTTCGACTCGTGGATGTGGCCGTGCAGCGCCAGCATCGGCCGATACCGGATGATCGCGTCGCGCACGGCCGTGCTCCCCACGGGCACCATCTCAGGTCCCGACCCGGTCATCGTCATGCGCAACTGCGCGTCGAGTTTCGGCGCCGTATCGAGCCCGCTATCAAAAGGTGGCACGTGAAAGTTGAACACGGCCCGGCTCGGGTTCCTGATCGCTTCGGCCAACGGAGCGATCCTTGCCGCAAGCTCATCCTCCGGGATGTCGCGTGGGCAAGCCCACGGGGTCAAGTTGCCGTAGCCCATTCCGATCATCTCGACGTCGTCGGGCAGGTCCAGCCGACGACCGTTCGGATCCTCGATCAGCGAGGACCGGGAAAGCGCCTCGTCCACCGAGAAAAAGTCGTCATTGCCGCCGCTCACCAAACAGCGCACGCCCGAGTCCCGTAGCCGATCGTCGGCCATCTGCAGCCAGCCCGAGATGCGCTCTGCCACGAGGCGCTGAAAGAGCCCGTCGATCGCTGTGGGATCGGCTGCCAAAACGGCGTATTCCTCAGATGTCGTCTCGTACGCGTACTGGCCGGCGTCGGCGATCCGGCGCTTGAGCGTGGCCAAGTCCGCTTCGGTCCTCGTCCGCCGAACGACTCCAAGGAATTCTGCCTGAGCGTGCCCATTCCGCTCCCGCTGGATCGGCACGATGAATTTGCCCGTGATGTCGCCGCCGACGACGATGACGTCGGCCCCGTAGAACGCCGGCGCAGCGAGGAACTTGCGCCAGCACACCTCGGAGCCGTGGATATCGGAACAAAAGTACAAGCGCACGCTAGCCTTGGTCCCCCGACCCAACAAATACGGTTTCACGTTGTGAATGCGTGGGGAGCGGCGAGCCGGCCACGCCTGCCCGCCGCTCCCGAAGCCCCCTCCCTGGGATCGCCTCCGCGCGATTCAACAAAGATGACCTAGGAATGCGATCCAGCCGCGCCTGTCACTCGATCGGGATTTCCTTAAAGACGTTGTCCACCGGCGTCCCTCGCCCGCGCCGGTACATCCGGGCACCGTAAAACCAAACGAAGCCACCCACAAAGGCAGCCACCGTGACCTCGATCGAGAACGTCGTGCTGGCACCAAACGTCTGGTCGACGATGGCCCGGTAGAACAGGAACCCGGAGAAGACTGCGCCTACGACCGCAGCAATCGTGATCACCGGGACGCCACCGACGCGCACCGCGGCCGGCGATCGCTCAAAGACTTCGCGCTTGACGTACGGAAAGGCGATTCCGGTCAGGCTGACCACGAGGAATGCGATGGAAAATCCCAGGAGGCCCGAGAGGACGGTCACGAGCGTGGTGAACGCGTAGATGATCAGCCATACTTCCGACAAGACCGCCACCACGAGAATCGCGACCACGGGTGAGTGGTAGCGCTCCGAGACTTCGCCCAACTTGGTCGGTGCGATCCCATCGATCGACCAAGCCAGCAGCGCACGCGAAGCGTAGATGATGTTGCTGCCCAGGGCGTACGGAATGATCAGGATCACCCAGAGATTCATCAAGATCGTCAGGAGAGGATTCCCGACCAGAATCGATGCCAGGGAGTTGATGAACGGTGCAATCGGCAGGGGGAAACTCGTCGTCGTGACGGCCCCGATCATGAACTGATCACTCATCGCGCCGCGCGCGAAAAACATGAAGGCGATGAAGATCAGCCCCGCGAGCAGCATCGAGCCGACGATCCCGAGTAGGGGGCCTCGGCCAATGTGCTTAATCTCGCCACTGAACGCAACCATGTTGACCGAGAAGATGATCGAGAAGGCCGGCCAGACCATGAAGTTGAGCGTGGCCGGCAAGGTGTACCCGGGCACGGTCACCCCGGTGACCACCTTCTGGAACGAACCTGATCCGGCCAGTGCGTCGAAGCTCGCCTGGAAATGGAAGACGCCGACCGCGCCCAGTGCGAGCACCAAGATCGTCAAGGCCGCGCTCGCCAACCCGATGATCGTTCCCCAACGCTGGAACGTGAAGTAGGAACGCATGCCGCGGAAGATCATGAACGCCACCACCACGAGCACCGCTGTGCCCGCGACGAAGATTCCGGTCGGCTGGGCAAACCACGCGCCGATGTTCGTCAGCGCGGTATTGCCCGTTTGCAGTCCGAGGGTGCTGAACATCGGCGCCAAGCCATAGATGGAGAAGAACGCTCCATTCACCCCGAAGTAGAAGATGTACCAGAATGTTTGGACGAAGCTGACGACGAAGCCAAGGTCGGGCCGGACAATCCGGGAGAGGAAGACATACTCGCCGCCGGATCGCGGGTAAACACCCGCGAGGAGCGCGTAGACCACGCCGACCCCGATAGCGCCCACGGTAGTCAGAACGGTCGACCACTCATAGGAGGCGCCCGGATAGAAGGCCCATGAGGTCATCGTGAAGGTGACGTAGGCGATCGTGATCGCATTGAGGCCGTAGAAGATGGTGTCGCGCGTGCCAATGTCTCGAACGAGCCCCGAGCTTTGTCGGACGAATAGACCCGGGGTGCTCCCTACCCGTGGTTCCGCCATGAGATCCTCCTGCCTCCGATTTCTTTGCCGTCGGGCGTAGGACAAATGCGGCCGTCTCGTTGGACGAGCGGCGAAGCCGAGTTCAGACGTTCATCCGGTCTTCGGTCGCGCGGCCCGTGCTGCGCGTCGTGAATTCTTGCCGGCTGTTCCCCTTGCTCTTCCTCCTTCGCTCAGAGGCGTCAGGTGACGCGAGGCTCGCACCTCCTTGTCCGGTGCCATGAGTAGCCGCCGTGGCTCGCGCGAATCGCGCCGAGCGGTTTCGGGCCTTGAGGCGTTGAGTTTCGCGACTCCCGGAACTATGTCAGTCCCCAGCTTTCGCGCTGCGCGAAGGTCGGTGTAGATACTCGAGCGTGAGATACCCAACTCGGTCGCGATGGCATCAGCCGCGCCTCGAAGGGCGAAGATGCCATCAGAATCGAGACGCCGCAGCAATCCGACCCGCTCGACTCGATTGAGGCGTCGTCGGGGGCCACGTCCGATCAGAGACGCAACCGCCGCCTGGGTGAACTCCGCGACGTCCGAGGCAAAGCTCGTGATAAGCCGGGTATTGGGTTCGTCCGACCCGAGGTGGGCGTCAATCAAGTCACGTGCCTGCACCAGGCCCGAACGATCAACGTTGATGCAGATCGCCCCGACGATATGCCCGCGGGTATCACGAACCCAGGCCGTTGAGGCCAAGAGCTCTCGTCCGGCGAGGGTCGTGGCCGTATGGCGCAGATCGTCGTCGGTGTACTTGTCCACTTCGCCGGGCAGGAGCTGAGGGTCGGGAATCGGAGCTCCCACTTGGCGCCCGGTCAAATTCCCGCTGATCGCCACGACGGAATGTTCCGGATGGCGCAGATCGTGGACGACGACCTCGCAGTCTGCCCCCAACGTCGCCACTGCTGCTCGGCCGATTCTGGCCAGCAACTCAAATACCGCAGGCAGGTCGACCGCTCGGAATCCAACCCCAGTGCCGGCGGCAGGTTGCTGGCGGTCGGGCTCGCCCTCGAGACCGCCCACTCCTTGCGATGGCACGAACTCCTCCGACCTACAAGAATTGTGCAACTTTGACGATTCGTCCGGCTCGTGTCAATGTTTGGATCGAGCTGGTAGCCGCCAGACGACAAGCCCTGCGAGCGATGTCGGAGGAGTCTCGATGACGCGCGACCTGCATTCTGCCGCCGACCTGACCTGGCCCGAGTTTCGCGATCGCCTGGGACAGACGACGCTCCTGGTTCCGTTGGGTGCGGTCGAGCAGCACGGCTATCATCTCCCCCTGGACACCGACAATGTCGTCCCTACTCGACTTGCGCTGGCGCTCGCCGAACGCGTCGACGGCGTTGTGATGCCCTCGTTCCAGTACGGCTACAAGTCCCAACCGAGCAGTGGTGGCGGCGGGCTATTTCCGGGCACAACAAGCTTCGACGGGCAAACCTTCATCAGCTGTGTGCGGGATCTGATCACCGACCTGGCCCGCCAGGGTCAGGCGAATTTCCTCTTCCTCAATGGCAATTACGAGAACACCTACTTCGGCATCGAAGGCATCGATCTCGCGGTCCGGATGCTGCCGAGGAACCAAGTCAAAGTTCTGCTCGTGAACTGGTGGGAACAGATCCCCATCGGGGACCTGCAAGAGATCTTCGCTGGTCAATTCCCTGGCTGGGAGGCCGAGCACGCTGGAGTTGTCGAGACATCGCTCATGATGTTTCTCGACCCGGCCCGGGTGCTCGCGGACCGGATCGAACCGGACGTCAGCTGGCCTTTGGCGACCTACACGGTGCTGCCCGAACCGCCGGGGCTCGTGCCGCCCTCGGGCGTTCTCCGGGGCGCCACCGGTGCCTCGCCAGCGATCGGCGCTCGGATCTTCGGCTACCTCGTTGATCGCATCGAAGCAATCATTCGGCGCGAATTTACCCCGTAGTGCGTGGCCGGCCGGTGCACGATCCGATCAAGCGCGGGCACACGCCGGTCCATCCCACCTGACACCGTCCTACAAAGCCACATCGACCGGGAACTCGGTAAGGAGCCGCGCGCCGTCTTCCGTCGCGACCATTACGTCCGAGTGCCGGAACCCGCCGAGCCCCGGAAGGTAAATCCCTGGCTCGATTGAATTGACCATGCCCGGCCGCACGATCCCTGGGTTGTAGCTCCGGAGCTCGCCCAGCTCCTCGCGACCCGCGGCGCCGACCATGATCCCGTGCGCGTGGCCCGTGCCGTGGCGGACGTAGGCGCCGAAACCCGCCAGCTCCAGGACGGCTGTTGCTTCGGCATGTAGCTCGGCAATCGATTTGCCCGGGCGGTACAGGCCCTTCGCCACGTCGAATGCCTCGGTCGCCGCGGTCAGCGCGGCTCGCTGGTCCGCTGTCGGGTCGCCGTACACATACGTGCGCTCGAGCTCCATGCAGTAGCCCCAGACGACCGGGAAGACGTTGAGTGCGACGATGTCCCCGGGTCGTAAACGCCGGCTCGAAGGGTGGCGATGCGGCGAGAGGGTGTGCTCGCCGAGCTGGCAATATGCGTAACTGCTGGTAGCCGCATCGGGGTGGAGAGCACCCAGTGCGCGGTTCATCTCTGCTACGGCATGGCCCGCGATCGCGAGCTCCGTTGTGCCCGGGGTGAGGGCCTCGAGGAATGCGTTTGCCCCGATCTTGCCGATCTCGCCGCCGAGCTGAAGGAGCGCGATCTCCTCGTCGCTCTTGATGAGGCGAGCCTGAAACAGGATGTCCGCCACATCGACCTGCTCGGCGTCGATGAGCCCCGCGAGGGCGTCGCGCGTGTCAACGGCGAGGAAGCGACGCTCCACACCGATCCGTCTAGGGGTGCGACGATGACCCTCAATGAGATCGGAGACGATCCGGAGGCTCGCGCTCCAGACGTTCTCCTCATCGTCGTAGGCACGAATCTCGTCCGCCCAGGCGTATCGCTCCATCGTCTCGTTCTCGATCATCGCCCCGATGATCGCGACACGCCCGTCCGCCCAGACGACCGCCCACATCGGTCGGCCCCAAGCCGACAGGAGAGGAACTGCCGTCGTGTAGTAGACGTGGTCCGGGGTATGGAGGACGGCGACCTCCACCCCACGCTCCTGCAGGCCGCGGCTGACGAGCTCGAGACGCCGCCGCATCTCGGCGTCAGTGAAGATTCGCACGGCTCTCCTCACGGCTGGGACTGACGGGCAGTATGAAGCAGCGGGAATCCTGAGGATCCAGGTCGCACGGCTCGCCGCGAACGCTCCAACTTGACTCAGCCGGCAGGTGCCCACGGGCCGCCGTTGCCAATTGCGCCAGCGCTCGTAATACCGAGCATTGCGGCAGGCCGGTGTAGCTGCCTCGATGCGTGCCCAGCGGAGGTACTTGGGGCCATTCTTGGCGAGCGGCCCGCGGACGTCGCGGTTGCCCGACTGGCGGACGATCGGGCAAAGGCCCGTGGACCCGGCCAGCTTCTTGGGCGTGGCGAACCGCTCGATGTCGCCGATCTCGGAGGCGCTGGTCGAGGCCAGGACCCAGCTGATGCCGGGCACAGTGCAGAGAAGCGCGATGTACCGATCCTCGACGCGCAGGATCCGCAGTCCCGTTCACCGGCGTCGATGCGCACCTCGAGCTAGGTCGACCATCGCCAAGCTCGTCGCCAGGGTCGAAGCCCACAGTTCGGGAAATCCGCACTGGGCGCCGCCCGACGACCCCTTGCGGAGATGGTGCGCTTCGAGCGGCTCTCCTGAGGGCTGCTCCGCCCCCTCGACCCAGACGGGTTCGGTGCTGTGGCGGAGCCTGCAAGGGGCCCGCCGTCCTTCTGAGCCCGCCGTTGACTCGCGTCCGAGCTCATCAAGCGCCCGCTGAGGCCGACCCTCGACGCGCGCCGGGAGCCCTGCGGCACGCATTAGACGTGAACCTAGAACCAATCTCGCTGATGAGGTGGCTTCGTGCGTATGGACCTGTGCACTCGGATGACATCTGACCCCCACCAGTGAGTGGCACGGCCCGTCCACGGCGGGCCGGGCTTCACTCGATCAGGTTTCGAGAAGTCGACACGGCGGCGGGTGGCTAGCATCGTCTTGTCGTCCACGAACCCGATCAAGGAGTAAAACCGGCCATGGCACAGAAGACCGCGAAATCCAATGTCTGGACTGCTGAAGAGCGGGCCGCGATGAAGGAGGCCGTCGCGGAAGCCAAACGGGCCGCCAAGCGCGGCGCCGACAATGCCGAGGGCGAGGCGGACCTCGTCGCGAAGATCGCCGAGATGCCGGAGCCGGACCGCTCCTTGGCCGCGCGCATCCACGAGGTCGTCAAGGCCGCGGCGCCGGCCCTCGCGTGCAAGACCTGGTACGGGATGCCGGCCTATACGAAGGATGGCAAGACGATCTGCTTCTTCCAGGCGGCGTCGAAGTTCAACGTGCGGTACGCGACGTTGGGGTTCCAGCCAGACGCGCGCCTCGATGACGGCGCGATGTGGCCGAACGCATTCGCGGTGCTCGAGCTGACGCCTCAGGTCGAGGAGCGGATCGCCGCGCTGGTGAAGCAGGCGGCGGGCTAGGGAGTGGGCCGGAATGGACGGCAGGGCGTTCCCACCGGACTTTTCTCTTGCGGGCGGGCGTCGGCAGAGGACACCCCGTTCCAGCCGGCGGCGCCCGCCGGCCGCCCGTTCGCCAGCTGACCATCGGGTCCGGACTTCCTGGTGGTCCTCGTGGGGGCGGCAGCCCTGATGCTCGATCAGTGGCCGAGCGTCTCGGGGACGAGGATGACGCGGGTTCGACCGGAACGTTCCTCGTGCAGGATGAGGGTCTTGCCGAGCGCGCTGCCCGGATGGCCTAGGCCCTGCATCCGCGCGTATTCGCGGGGCAGGCTGTACTCGCGCAGGCGGCGGAGGCCCTCGTCAATGTCGCGCACAAGCTTCTGGTGGCCGACCACGAGGATGAGCCTCCCGGCGGCGTAGGCGTACGCACCAAGCTGGCTACCGGAACCTGAGGCCACGAGGATTTCGCCGGCGTCGGTGACCGCAGCGGCGCTCCCGAGCATGTAGTCCGGCGCGGCGCCGAGCTTGCGCATCTCGCGCCCCTGGGTCTGGCGATCGAGAGCGCGCAATCGCGTCCGGACCGACTCGTAGCGGCCGGACTCATCGACTTCGTCTGTGATCCCAAGCTCGCGCATGGTCTCCGAGAGGGCGATGTGGACCTCGGCGCCCTCGGGAATGCCGGCCAGAGCGAGCGCGCGCGCGGCGGCCGCGCTGTCGGCGACCTGCGCTTGAAACCCCCTCGCCGTGAGTGCCGCGGCGACCCGTTCGAGCCGCGCCCGATCGGCGGGTTGCTCGAATTCGAGGTTGGGCGGTCCCGGATCGGCAAGGGTGATGCTGACGCTTGTTCCGTCGGCGCGGGTGATCGTTGCGGTTGACATAGTGGTGTTATACCACAAATCATTTGCGCGGTGCAAATGATTGATGTGGTACACTCGCCCCAATGACCATCGTTGAATCCCGCTCAGACGTCGGGGCAGCGTGCAGCCTGCTGATGGTCCAACTCGTCCGCGGAGCGCGACGACGCATCGAAGAGGCAGTCGCGCCGACCGGGCTCCGACTCAATGAAGTGCTGGCGCTCGTGCATCTCCACGAGCGCGGTCCGTCCGCCCAGCAGACCCTGGTGGAGCTGATGTGCGTCGACGCCACCAACCTGGTGGCGGTCCTCAATAGTCTCGAGGACGCAGGCTTGATCGAGCGGCGTCGTGATCGCTCCGACCGCAGGCGCGCGATCGTCGCGCTCGCGGCTCCCGGCGAGCAGCTGCTTGCCCAGGTCGACCGCGCGTTCCGTCAGGTCGACGACGAGATCCTCGCCGGGTTAACACTCACTGAGCGGCAAACACTCACTGGGTTGCTCTCGGACCTCGTGGGCCACATCGCCGCCGGCTCGCCGCAGCCACTGGACGAAACTCGCTGACGCATCGCTCGCCCGGGCCAGGTCTGCGGCCTGGACCGAGCCCGACGTAGTGCGCGGCTCCACGTTTGACCTGGCTGGATCCAGCGGACCAACTTCGTCGGGACGGGGGTCGCCATGCTCGCCGGCGCCTGGAGCCTCCGGCGCTCGAGCAGGCTCCTCCTGGGACCCAGCAACGCAGGTCAGACCAAGGACTGGACGCGCACGAAGTCATCCATGACCGTGAACGTCGCTATCGGCTGTTCGATGTGGGGTAGATGGCCGGCCTTCGGGATGCGCTCGAAGCGCGCATCGGGGAATGCCGCGGCGTAGGCCGCGCCGTAGGCAGGAGTGACGATCCGGTCGGCCTCACCCCAGACCACGAGCACCGGGATCCTCACTTGCTCGAGGCGATCGAGAAGCTCGGGGTCGTACATCGGGCCGGCAATGGCCCCCATCGTGGCCATATTCGCCCGCTGGCGTGCGGCTTGCTCGGGCGGGATCGTGGCCGGGTCCAAGTAGAAGCGGTCCGCGTCGTAGTAGGCGTACTCCGCGATCCCCCGGGCGTCGAGGGCGAAGAAGTCGCGGATCGGTTGCCCCTCCACGAGGATTCCCGTGGCGTCGAGCAGGATCAGGCCGCTCACCCGGCCACCCTGGTCGCGAACGGCGATCTCGGCCCCAATCCAGCCCCCGAGTGAGGAGCCCACGACCAGGACGTCCCGCAGGTCCTCGGCCTCGAGGAGCTCGAGGTACGCGCCGGCGAGATCGCCGACCCGCGCCAGCCAGTCCGGACGGCTCGTGCCGTTCCAGCCCGGATGGGTCGGGGTGATCACGCGCATCGTCTCGGCCAGGTGGTCAGCGATCGCGGCAACGGTAAACGGGCCGCCGCCGCCGTGGAGATTGAGCACCGTGCGTCCAACCCCGGCTTCGGACAGGGTGATCGCCAAGTCTGGACGAAGGGAGACAGTTCGGATGGTCGTCGTCATTGGTCGGATCCTCGTCCTCGTCATCTAAACTAGCTGATATACACAACCTTAGTACCTCCCTACACTGCTGTCAATGGCTGACGTGCAAGCGCTCGGGCGGCGGATCAAGCAGGTCCAGTACCGACATCACCGGGCCCTCGATTCCCGGCTGGCGGCGGTCGGCACGACGCTCGCCCAGTGGGACGCCGTGCGGGCGATCGGACGGATTCCGGGCGCTTCGGCCCACACCCTCGCGATCGAGACGTTCCAGAGCGACCAGGCGTTCGGCACGCTGGCCAACCGGCTCGTGGCCCAGGGGCTGATCGACCGCCGACCGGGTCGCGGCCGTCGGATCGAGCATCGCCTGACTCCGGCCGGAGAGGTGATCCTGGCCGCCGGGCTCCCGGTCGCGAGCGCCGTCCTGGGCGCCTCGTTTGCAGGCCTCTCGGAGGAGGAGCGCTCGATCCTGCTCGATCTCCTCCTCCGGATTGCGGGCGAGGATCTGAGCTAGCCAGGCATCCGTTTCTGATTCGGCCGATCGGCACAAGACGAGCCATCGTGATCACCCGAACGATCGCTCGAGCGGACGCACCTGGGTACTTACCGATCCAGAACTCGAGGCCCTAATCGATCGTGTGTCCGAGACGACAGTTCGCCGCGTGCTGGCGGAACAGAATCGCGCCGAGGACAAGTAAGCCAGCTCTCGAGGGTATCCGGCTTAAGTCGATCTGTTTGGATCTCAGGGCACCCCGTGC
This sequence comes from Chloroflexota bacterium, assembly GCA_003152165.1. Classification (GTDB taxonomy): domain Bacteria; phylum Chloroflexota; class Limnocylindria; order Limnocylindrales; family CSP1-4; genus Palsa-1033. The sequence goes on along the minus strand of PLZO01000034.1, from coordinate 20,181 downwards.
CTCGATCTACCGCATACCTCGAGCCGTACGCCGTCAGGACTGGAGCGGGTCGTCCGCGCGCCAAATGAACGTCGGATCCAGATGGTGGCTGCCGAGGGCGATGGCCAGCTCGCCACCGTGGTACGCCTCATGCGTTAGGAGGCGCTGGAGGATCGACGTCCGCGAGTGGATCTGGCGCACATCCCCGGAGGAGCGCTCGACCGTGTCGCCCATCATCTCGGGCGTCCAGCGGTCGAGGGCAGCGTCGATGATCTCGAACGTCACTTCGAGCGCACCGACGACCTCAGCCGCGCTGCGCGGGTGATCGAGGTCGTCCTCCCAGCCAGCGCCGTCGCGGTCGGTGAACGGCGTGGTCTCGGCGCCCGGCTCGCCCAGCACGTGGCACAGCCAGTAGACGCGCGTGCCGGCCACGTGGCTGGCGATCGCCCAGACGGGCCAGTGCTCCGGCGCGGCCCGGAGCGCGAGCTGCTCGGGCGTGAGGTCCCGGATCGATTCGACGAGACGCCGCTCGTACTGCGGCCAGCGGTCGTAGAAGAGCCGGATCGTCACCCCTCGATGGCCCTCATCCGGCCGCATGCCTCGCCGTAGGCCCCCAGGTCGAACTTGGGAGCCTCGATCCTGGCGCAGGCGTCGAGGAGTCGTTCCGTTGCCCGGATGTGGCGGGCGAACGCATCGTCGAGGAGCGAGGTCATCGCGACGCCCCGGCCGCGTGCGCCGCGCCAGCCTTCGTCGCAACCTCACCGATGATCGCGGAGACCTCCGCCGGGCGCGACCACATCGGCCAGTGGCTCGTCGGCAGGTCGATCCAGGTGATATCGTGGAGCTCGGGGATCCCCGCGAGGAACGACCACTCCGGGTGCTCCTTCGCGTACTTCTGGTAGTCGGCCGCCGAGTACCCGGTCGCGATGATCGTCGAGGGGATGTCCAGACGAGCGTCATTCGTGAACTCGTAGCCCTCGCGCAGCAGGGCGCCGGGGACCGGGACCGCTCGCTCGCGGAACTCGGTCTGCTGCTCCTCGGACAGGCCATCGAGGTTCTCCTCGGCCGCGAGGTCGTCCCAGACGAGCGGCTTCTCGACGTCGGCGAAGTCGGGGTCGAGCGGCGGCTTCCCGGGCGCGGTGTCGACGTAGACCATCGCGGCGATCCGCTCGGGCACGCGGTCACTCGCCGCATAGCCCGAGTACCCGGTGGCACTGTGGACCGCAAGGACGACCGGAGCGTCGTCGGCATCGATCGCCCTGACGATCGCTTCGACGTGGTCGGCGAAATGGATTGAGGACCGGTCGGCGTCGGCCGACTCGAAGCCGGGCAGCGTCAGCGCCGTGACGTCACGGCCGTCAGCGCGGAGCTTCTCGGCCACCTCGTCCCACGCCCACGCTCCGAACCAGAACCCGGGGACCAGGATGATCGGTGCACTCATCGGCGACTCCTTTGCGGTTTCGTCGAGGGCGGGGTCCGTGGACGGGCGGTCCACCCATGGCATGCTCCGCCGCGACGACCCAGTCGAACCCGGCCAGCCCCGCATCGGCTGTCGCGAGATGCAACCGCGTCACTGGGCCAGGGCGACGTAGACCGTAGGCCGAGTGATTGTCATACATCCGCCCGGGGCTCGAGGATACCGCTTGGCGTGCTTCCGGCCCGCCGGACGGACACCTGGAGATGGACACAAGTGTCAAGAATCCCTCATCAAGCTCCCTGTTCCTCAGCCGCGAGCGTCCAGATGCGTTAAGCGGCAGCTCAGCTCGGAGCTCGACCGGGCAAGCACCGATCGGCAAGACGGCTACGAGCTCGTGGACGAAGGGCGACGTTCCCGACAATACGAGCCTCCGACTTTGTCCGAGCTCGTCTCGTCCTACGAGGGCACCGGCGGACGCTCCTGGGTGTTCACCGATCCCGAACTCGAGGCCTTAATCGACCGCGTGACCGAGGTGGCATTCCGTCGGGTCTTGGCTGAGCAGGAACCCGCCCCAGACAAATAGGCGTGGGCTCGAGGGCTCCAGCTTCGAGTCGATCGAGGTGGGGTCAGCGCGCATTGCGGCGTCCGTCGACCCGTAATCCGATCGCAAGGCTAGACGGCAGAGAGTCGTCCAACGAACCGTGACGTGCGGTTCACGTCGACCGCGGAGCGACCCCACTCTCTCCGCGATGCGAACCCGAGGACGAACCCAATGAATGACATGGATCAAGATCCCCTGACGATCGACGACTACACCGCTCCGCCGCGGCCGACCGCATCAGGCGCTTCCCCCAAACCAGGTCGGAAGACCGCGCGGGCCAAGATCGTCGGGGCGCTCGTCGTTGGCGGGATCGCCGGCGCGGCGATCTTGGGGCCGCTTTCGGCGGCGGCGGCCTCACCGAGCCCGACGACGACAACCTCCTTGCCCGCCGCAACGCCTGCGTCTGGAGCGACCGGTACGACGCCGGACAACGATGGCGACCACGCCGGTGGCCCGGGAGGCTTCGGTCATGACGAAGCGGTGAGCGACACCTCGGTCGTTGCCACGACGATCGGGATCACCGAGGCCGAACTCAACACGGCCCTGGCCGGTGGCCAGACGGTCGCCGACGTGGCCAAGGCCCACAACGTCCCATTGCAGACCGTCATCGACGCGCTCGTCGCCGACGGGACGAACGAACTTGCGGCCGAGGTCGCCAAGGGCACGATCACCCAGGCCCAGGCCGACGCCCAGAAGGCAGCCATCCTCCAGCGCGCCACGGCCCAAGCCAATGGCTCGTTCGCAGGCGGCCATCCGTAGGACTCAGCGGCGGCGGGCGGCGCTGCAAGTGACCCGGTGGACGATGCCCCGCCGGGCGCTCGCAGCAGGCTGTCCACGCTCGGCCTGATCCTCGGCAAGATCGGCGCGCCTCTGTCCGCCGAGGTGAATCTGGGGCGAGTCTTGACCTAGCCAGTGCTCCGGTTGATCGGCGCATCGTAGGTAGCCGCCGCCGGCGTTCCGCACTTCGGGCACGGCCGGTTCGGCTTCCAATAAAAGGGGTGGCCGCACACACACGGCCACACCCCGTACTGCCATGGGATCACCCCCGGCTCGTCGACGGCCGAAGCTCCGAGTTCGAGCTCGGTCAGCGCCAGGACAAGGGCATCGAGACGATCATTCGGCCCTTCGTCGTGCTCAAGGTTAGCTGTGACCAGCTGGTCCTCGAGCAGGTCAAATCGATCGACGTGGTGGACTCTGCCGAGCTCATACCATCCGGCGATCGGCTCGGCTCGGCGGACCTTGCTCGCGCTCGAGCGGATCGCCTTGTAGCGCAGGGTCGAGTCGACGCCCTCGATGACGGTCCGGATCAAATCCCCGCCGTTATTGGGTTCGGCGACGAGAGCGTCGGCGCCCCAGAAGCGCGCCGCGTGGGCGGCACGCCGCGCCCACTCGTCGGGGCCCATCCGCCCGGACAGGTCGGCGAGCACAAAGGCATGGCCGTCAATGCCTTTGGCGGCCACGACGATGCCGACCTCGTGCGAGCCGCGGCCGGTGCCCACTGCGGGATCGATCGCGACAACCGTCCGGACCAACTCAGGTGGCGCCATCACCCGGTTCCCATCGATCCAGCTCGCCTTCCACAGTCCGCCATCGAGCTCGTCGAGGAGCTCGCCCTCGAGCTCCTGACGACCGAGACGCGTTCCCTCGTATTGCCCGTAGGACACGAGCGATCCCCGGTCGAGGTTCACCGCGTTGTCGCTTGTCCTCCCGGTGGTTTCGTGGGTCGTCGGATCCGCAAGGATGGCCCGGATCAATGGCGTCGGCCGAGGGGTCGTGGTGATGATCTGGCGGGCGCCCGGCATCCGCAGCGCGAACTGAAACTGGTCGTAGATCTCCGGATTCGGGAACGCGGCCAATTCGTCGAACCAGACGAGGTCGAACTCGTAGCCCCGGGGGCCGTCGGGCTGACCGGCGGAGAAGCCAAACCCGATCGCTCCGTTCGCGAAGACGAGGCGGTGGGTTGCCGGGTAGTAGTGCAAGCCGGGGCCATAGGCATCCTGGAGCGCCGCGATCGCGACGTTCCGAAGGTCGTCCTCGGTTCGAGCCACGATCGCAATCCGTCGGGCGAGCCCGGCGCGCACGAGGGTGGCGACTGCCTGGGCACCGGTTACGGTCTTGCCCCAGCCCCGGCCGGCGCGGATGAACCAGGTCCGCCAGGGGCCGGGCGGGAGGAGCTGTTCTGGCCGGGCCGTGGCGAGCCAGGCGGCGGCGCGACCGACGTCGAGCGATCGACTGAGGGTGCGTGCCTGACTGGCGAGCTGGCGCCGGGCTTGGGCGATCTGGGTCCGGAGGTTCATGCTGGGCGGTCCTGTTCGTCGGCTGCCTCGGCGGCAATCTGATCGAGCTCGGCCCGGATGGCCCTGACTTCGGCAGCGAGCTCGCCGTGCTCGTGGAGTTGGACCGCGGCCAGGACCCCCGCAATCAGCGCCCGGTTGCGCGCGACGGAGTTGTCCAGTGCCAACAAGTCGGATAGGGCGACTTCGAGATAGCGGCCGATCTCCACGACGGTCTCGATTCCGCCGACGTCGTACTCCTGCTTGAGCGACTTGTCGCGCCGGCGACGGAGGCCACCGAGGTGGCGCGCGTCGGCGGCGAGCTCCCGCTTGGCCGGGTCATGGACGAAGCAGAACGGCGCGTCGCGGCCGGGCGTCGCCTCGCACGGTTGACCGTCGCGGCGGTTCGAGCTGCAGCGCCGCACGTCGGTCGGGACGAGCACCGTGAGCTTGGTCGGCTCGGGAATCGACAACGCACCGGTCGCCTCGGCCGTCTTGGCCGTGGGTCGGTGCGTCAGGGTTGCCTCGGTGGCTCCGCGATCAGGAGCTGTGCGCAACAACCTCGCTTGTGCTGCAGGCGCGGATTGTCCGCGCGGTCAGGTAGGACGATACCCCCGAATTCTCACCGGCGCAATCGTCCGGCGAGCTCTGCCCGAGTGCTCGTCGGGCACCCGGTAGGTTGCTAGGCCCCTGACTCCAACCACGGCGGACCCGACGCTGGCTCAGGGTCCCTACCAACCCTAGCATTGCAAGGCCCGAATCGGTTGCTAGGCTCCGGCTCGTTTCCGTCGGGAGATTCGGCTACGCTCCAACCGTGATCCCCGACAAGACGATCCAACTCGCGAAGATCATCCTGGGCCGACTCTAGACTTCTCGGGCGTGGCAGCGAAACCACGACTGGCCCGAGCTGTCCTCCTCTTGGTCGCGGAGCGGTCGGCCTCGGGGTTGGCGGCCATCGCGGCTGGACGCATCGCCCCACGCCGATCCCGACGCGGCAAGACTCGGTCCGCCCATCGATCGCAACGTGTTTCACTAGGGGTCGCTGCGGGACCCGTCCGGGTGACCAGTCGACGGCGTAGTCGCCTGGGATGACCCCGCTCCCGGACCTACCGCCAGCGAACCTGGACGGCGTTCGAGCGGACGCCGCCGAGCTCGCCCCGGATCGACAGCCACGCGGCGGATGCAGACTTCCGGTAGAAGAACACGTGGCCGTTGCTGTCAGCGACGAGGCCCGCGAGGGCCGTGAAGGCGCTCCAGACGCCTCGGGTCTTGGCGGCAACCTGGATGGTGACGTGCTTGCCCGCCGCTGCGGCGCCGAGGGAGACCTCCAGCGTAACGTACGTGCCGAGCTTGGCGATCTTGGTCGCCGTGGTGAACGGGCCACTCTTGGTGACTCCGAGGGCCGAGGCGGCCGTGGACCTGACGGCCGGCGCCGACGTGCTGATGGTGAAGGTGCGCACCTGGGCGGCCGGCGTCGCGTTGGCCACTGACATGGTCACGGCACCGCTGCCCGCATTGGCGGGGGCGAGGTAGGTGAACGTGGCCACGCCATCGGACGTCGTGGAGTTGCCCACGGTCCCGCTGGAGCCGACGACGTTGCCGACGCCGTTGGTCACGGCGATAACCGGCGTGCCGTCAGGGGCGGCGAGCCCGTTGTCGTCCCTGACGGCGACGGTGATGGTCGCCGTCCCGTTCGCAGCGACGGTGGTCGCGGAGGCCGACGTGGTGAACGTGCCGGTCGCCGAGGACGTGAGCACCTTCGCGCAAGTGAGGGTCAGCGCGCTCGTGGTGGCGGTCGCGGTCGACAGCGTGCTGTTCACCGTGATCGTCACGGTCGCGCTGCCATTCGCGGCGCAGGTCGCGTTGAAGCCCCAGACCTTGTTGGTGGAGTCGTACTTGTCCAGGACCAGCGTGAAGATGTGGGCCGGGGTGTACGCGTAGCTGAAGGAAACGTGTGACCCGATCCTGCTGCCCGCCGCGTCCGTGACGGCAACCGAGATCGCGTCGTTCGTGCCGTCGAGGGCATATGAGCCGCCCGCCGGCTGCGTGGTCAGGCCGTACGCGATCGAGTAATCGTTGTTGCCTCCCGTGGCGGTCGCAACATCACCCACGACGATGACGGTCGCGCTGGCCGTGCCACTGATGCTGCCGCTCGACGCGGTTACCGTGAACGGCCCGCCCGCTGTGGAACCGGCGGTGAACAAGCCGGACGTGCCGATGGTGCCGCCGCCGCTCGCGGACCAGGTGAAGGTCGGCTGCGGGTTGAGTGGATGCCCGAACTGATCGAGGCCGGTTGCGCTGAACTGCTGCGTCTCACCAACCTGCACCGAGGTGCTGGCCGGAGCCACGATGATGGTGGTCAGGACAGGAGGTGCCGTCACCGTCACGCTGGCCGTGCCACTCAGGGCGCCGCTCGAGGCGGTCACCGTGAATGGGCCTCCGACGGCGGCGGCCGCGGTGAACAGCCCGCCCGTGGAGATCGTCCCACCGCCGCTCACGCTCCAGGTGAACGATGGCTGCGGGTACAGCGGTTGGCCGAACTGGTCGAGGCCCGTCGCGCTCAGCAGCCGTGAACCGCCCGTCCCCACCGAGGCGCTGGCGGGTGACAGGGTGATGGTGGTCAGCACCTGTGCGGCGCTGCTGCAGCGCAGGTCCGCGTCGAACCCGGCGGACGGATATTGCGAGAGCGCGACCCCGCCGCCGGTGAACCCCGGCCCGCCGCAGTTGATGCTCGCACCGAGCGCGTCCGAAGCGCCGGCGACCCAGCTCGGGTACGCGGCGAACGTGCTCGTCCCGCCGGTGATCACGTCCCACTGGTACTGGGTCGAGTAGAACCCGATGCTCGCAACCTTCGCCACCGATCCGAGGTAGTCGACCGCACCCGCGAGATCCGCGACGTTGAGCGAGACGTCGGTCCGCCAGCTATTCGTCGTCTCGACGTCGAGCCACCAGGCGCTGCCTGCAGGGGACTGCGACAGTCCGAGGGCAGCGAACGCCGCCGCCGCATCGCTGTACGAGTCGGCCGCCGCGTTGTAGCCATAGTCATAGGCGCATGCGGCGGTGTCGGGATTGGCTGGATCGCACCGCATCGGGAGCGCCTGTCCCAGGGGCCAGTGTGATGAGAGCGCCGGGCCCGGGTTGCCCGTGTTGGCGTAGAGTCCGGCGCCTGCGCCGCCAGCCCAGGCGAGTTCGCTCACGAGACACGGATTGAGGCTGAACGCGATCCCGCCGTTCACCCCCACGATGGCATAGGCGGGCGCGGCGGGGTACGACCCACTGCACTGGGGCCAGGAGACGTCGTGGGGCCAGCCGATGTCGTACACGGTCGACGAGGCGCTCGTCGTGGGCGTGGCCGGGTCACTCTGGGCGAAGGCGGAGGGCGCCAGGCTGAGCGCCGGCCCCACCATGGCCAGCAGCGCGCCGGACATCACGGCCGCACGCAGGAAACGGGAGTCCACAGCGCACCCCTCCTCCGGCACGCCGGGTCGGCATGGCTCCAACCCGCACTCGTGCACGCCAAGTCTACCGCTCGCGGTCTTCCCCTCGATGACCCCGAGTCACTCCCCCATCAGAACTAGCCGATTTGGCGGGACGGGGTGCTAGTTGGCCGGATAGCCTCCGGCGCATCCGGACACAGGCTGGGTTGCGCGATCGGCCGTCGCGACACCGACGATGCCTCCGCCAATGACAGCGACGTCGGAGGGCGGCTGGGTCACCGTCCCTGGGTCGCGAGGACGGTCCGCCCGATCGTCCGAAGGCGATCGTGGACGCCACCCATCCACGGAATGTCCCGGGGCAAGAACCGCTTCGGGGCTCGGGCCACGATCGTGTAGTTCGGATCGACCACGTTCGCGATCCTCGACGTGGCGATCTGTGAGACCAGTTGGTACGTGTCAGACATCGACAGGCCAGCGGATGCCGAAATCCACTTCACGAGTTGGCTATGGGCGATTCGGAAGGCGTCCTCGAGTGGCCGATACGAACCCGCGACCATGATCGAGTCGTCGTCTTCGAAACGGGGCCACTCGCAGTAGACGCCCTTGATGACTTCGACGGTGAGGATCGTGTTCATCGCGCCCTCGACGGCCGCGCCGCAGACTTCGCCCTCGCCCATCCGGTAGTGGCCGTCGCCGAGCGAGAACAACGCTCCGGGCACGTTCACCCCGAGGTAGATCGTGGTTCCGGCTTTCACATCGGGCGAGTCCATGTTGCCCCCGAACGCCTCGGGCACGAGCACATTGCGGACCTCGAAGGCGGCCGGTGCCACCCCGATCGTGCCGTGGAACGGCTCGAGCGGCAGGCGCATTTCGAAGTCGGATTCAAGGGCATCGAACGTCAGCTCGTTGGCCGCGGCGTCGACCCGGTAGAGCCAGACCTTCTCCGGGAGCGCCTCCTGGAGCCCGGCCGTGTAGCGCGTGCCAGTCAGGGAGCCGAAGAAGAGGACGTGAGCGCTGACCGCCCAGTCGCGGGCCGGCCGGACGTCGATCAGGTGGACCGCGAGCGTGTCGCCGGGTTCGGCACCCTCCACGTAGAACGGCCCGGTCTGGGGATTGATGAACGGGAACTCAATCGACTTCGAAGGCAGATCCGCGGTACTCCGGATCCGCCCAGCAAAGCAGTCCTCGACGAACAAGTCGAGAACCTCGCCGGGCTTCACCCGGCGGATCGGGTCATAGCCGCCAAAGGTCCAGGCGTAGGACGCCGGGTCCTGGACGAAGCGCTCGGCGAGCGGCGCAGGAGAGTCAGTCACAGGATCCTCCAGGTGTGCAGCAGGTCGAGCGTCCGGCCGATGGGCAGGGCGTGGAGTACGTGGCCGTCCCGGCCGCGCATCGTCGTTGCCTGGAACAGGGCATTGAGGGCGGCCTCCTCGGTGGCGTCTGCGACGGCCTCGAAGAGCCGATCCATGGGCGAGCCCTGCGTCCAGAACTGGCCCTCGGCCATCACCTCCACCGGATGGCCCAGGCGAGGAGTCTCCCGCGGAATCCGATTCGCCGTGGAGAAGGCGATAAAGATCTCGCCCGAGCCATCGTTGCCGACCGAGCCAGTCCGGGCCAGCCCTACGTCGACCCGCCGGGCGAGCCGGCGGAGCTGGCGCGGATGGAGTGGCGCGTCGGTGGCCACCACAGCGATGCACGAACCTTCCTTGTGATACTCGGGCATCAGGTCGGTGATCTCGCGCCCGACCGGGACGCCCCGGATCTCGAGTTGGTGCCGGTTCGCATAGTTCGTATTGACCAGGACGCCCACGGTGACGGATTGGCCCTTGAGGTCGAGGACCCGCGAGGCGGTGCCGATGCCACCCTTGAAGTCGAATTGCTGGGTGCCCGTCGCGCCGCCCACCGCGCCTTCTGGAACCGGACCCTCGGATGCTCCGTCGAGCGCCGCGAAGAAATCCTCGCGGGCCAAGCCGAAGGCACGGTTATCGTTCAGGAACCCATCGTCACATTCGGCGACGACCGGGATCACGACGTCGAGGTCGCCGACGGCGGCATCCCGGTCGGCCATGTAGCGGCAGACGGCGTCGTAGCCGAGGCCGATATGGGTCGTGTCGGTGATCACGATCGGGCTACCGATCATGCCCCACTCGTCGATGACGATGTTGCTGGTCACCTCGCCGTAGCCGTTGAACACCGATGTCGCGGCGTAGACGCGCTCGCGGAACAGGTCGCCACCGTGGGGGATCACCGCAGTGACGCCGCTCCGGATGACCGATTCCGAACCACCGGGCTCGCCCCGGATCACCGTCCGATGACCGACGCGCACCCCAGGAACGTCCGTGATCGCGTTGTGCGGGCCGGCCGGATGTCGGCCAACGACCAACCCGAACTCGCGAATCCGCCCGCGTGGCTCGTTGGTCGCCTCTAAGGGAGACATGGTCAGCCCTTGCGCTCGGCCTCGAGTTTGGCGAGTTCAGTGGCTGGGTCGGTCGTCATGCTCCAGTAGCGGTCCTTGCGTGGCTGGAGGAATCCGAAGTAGTAGATGACGCCGACCACGATGATCACTCCGACAATGATCAAGTCGGTTTGCTTCTGCTGCGTGATCGCGATCCCGGTACCGACCAGGGCGATGATCGGCGGGATCGGCCAGAACGGCATCTTGTATGGTCGGGGCAGGCCCTTCTGCTGGACCCGGCTGACGAGGGCCGAGATCGCGATCAAGGCGTACAGCAGGATGAGGAGCACGGCCGTGAAGGTGACCACGGCGACGAGACTCGACTGGATACACAGAATGGTCGCCAGTCCACCCACGAGCAGCGTTGCGACCCAGGGCGAGCGGAGCGTCGGATGGACCCGGGCGATCGCGTCGCTAATCGGCCCGGGCCACGCTCGGTCACGCCCGCTGGACCAGACGATTCGGGCGAACTGGAGGGTGATTGCCAGGGAGGCATTGAAGATCGCCAGGATCGCCCCATAGGTGATGATGTTGACGAATGTGTCGCCAAAGGCCGAGCGGGCCACGTCGGTGAGTGGGGTTGGTGACTGGATGAACTTGGCCATGTCGGGTGCGCCGAACACGATCCCGATGAACGGGATGAGTTCGAACCCGATTCCGATCAGGGCCGCGATGACCACCGCCTGACCAACGTGCGCCGCCGAGCCCTTGGTCTCCTCTGAGAAGTTGATCGCGGAGTCGTAGCCGTTGACCGAGAACATCGCGGTTGCGACGGCGGTGAATACGAGGCCCAGTCCAACCGCGGTCCCGTCGCTCATCACTGGGCTGGTCAGGATCGAGAGGGGCTGGTGGAGGTGGGTGAACCCGGCAAGGGCAAGCACCGACACCACGATCAGCTCGATCAACAGAAAGATCCCAGTGACCACGGCATTGAAGTTGATCTTCAGGATCGCCAGGAGGGTCACCAAGACCATCACAACGCCCGCGGCGAGGTTCGAGGGAATGTTCGGGTTGAGGGCCTGGACGTAGACACCGATGCCGATCGCCACACTTGCCGGCAGGAAAATCGCCTGGCCGATGTAGTCGAGCAGGGCGAGGAATCCGAGCGGACGGCCAAGGACCCGGGTCACGATCGAATAGAGGCCGCCGGCCACCGGAAACATGGAACCGAGCTCGCCCATGCATAGGGCGACGGCAATGGCGATAAAGCAGCCGAGCAGATAGGCAAGCAGGGAGCCGGAGCCAGCCGTTGCAATGACGACGGGTCCGATCACCAGCAAGGACGCGGTCGGGGTGATGTCCGACAGGACCAGAGCAAGGGTGCCGGCTACACCGATCGCTCGGCTCAGTTCCTGCTTGTAGCCCAGGGCCTCGAGGATCTCTTCCCCACCGACCTCGGGTCCGGGAGTACCGCTCGGCTCGACCATACCCGCCTCCCTCCGCCGCCACCAACTTCTCGGTGACGACCTCTCACGGTCGGGGTGCCGCGCTCACATCCAGCTGCCCGCCGACGATGCCGGAGTATCAACCCACTGCCCGGGTGCCTCCGCGGGCATGGTAGAAGACACGATCCGCCACGACAAGACTGGTCTTTTGCCTGCCGACGATGCTTCTCTATGGACAGGGCCCTTTCGGCAAGGGCACGACGCGTTGGTCCTCACAGTTCCTAGTTGAGCGTCAAGGGCCGGCGGTTTGTTTCGATCAGCTAGTGTCACCTTGCGGAAATAGAGAGACGATTATGACGATCGCAACTACGATCCTCCACGTCGTCCTCGAGGGCGTGTCGTCCCACAAGACGCCCGACGTTCGCGCCTGGCTCGAGCGTCATCCGCGGATCACCTTCCATTTCACCCCGACCTCGGCGTCGTGGATGAACCAGGTCGAGACGTGGTTCGGGATCCTCACCCGAGGGGCGCTCCGCCGGGGCAGCGTCGGTTCGGTCAACGAGCTCATCGCCAAGATCGAGCTGTTCACCGCCAACTGGACCATCGGCGCGACGCCGTTCGTCTGGGTCAAGACCGCCGACGAGATCCTCGCCAAGGCGGTCCGCAGGCGCCCAGCTAATTTCGATTCGCGACACTAGCTGATCGAGTAGGCGACCGTGACCGTGACCTCGAGTTGCTCGGTTGTCGGCTCGTTCGGAGCGGATCCGGTGGTCGCGGGTGGGACGGCCGTGGCGCCGCCGGTCGATGGTCCAGTCACGGGCGATTCGACCACGCCGATCGGCACCGCGTAGTTCCCGCCGACCGAGACGCTCAGCGAGACGACCCCGCCGAGGGTGACCCCGGCATCGGAAGCAGCCGCCACGGCCTGCGACTTCGCATCGGCCAGGGCGGCCGCCAGAGCATCGCGCTGGGCCGAGGCACGGTTGCTCAGATCAACCTTCACACTCGCCCAGCCGGTCCCGCTGACGACGAGCTCATGATCGGGGGCGAGACCGGCGCTGCCGCCGAAGCCCGGATACGGATAGATCATCGCGCCGCTCGCCGACCCGCTGCCCGAGGAACCCGCACCTGCGCTCCCGCCGCTCGTTGCCGTCCCGTTTGAGATCGGGGCGACCCCCGGCCCGACCAGGCTGGCAGCCGGGGCACCGATGGCTGGGGCACCCAGCTCGGAGCTGGCAGGAGTCGTCGACTGGGGTGTACTCGAAGGTGTCCCAGCCGCCGAACAGCCGCCGAGCAGGATAGCCAAGACGGGAACGAGCAGGCCGGCGCGTCGCCGGGCAATCAGGGTTCGGGGAGTGCCGAGGCGGTCCATCGAGGTAGCTCCTGAGATCAGTGGCGATCGGCACCTGCGGCCGGATGCTCAGGAGACGCCCCCGGTGCCACAGCGGTTCCATTCGTCGCGCCGAGTGTCGGCGAGTACCCGCGCAGGGCCTTGTGATCCCTCAAATGGGGGGTGATCCGGGCCCCAGTCGTGATGCTCGAGTTCCTATCCCCTCATGGGGCGATGTTGCCCGCCCGGTCGTGCGGCGGCGACCCCCTAATCCCCAATTGTGTCCCCGCTTGACATGGCTCGACGAGGAACCAGCGCAGCCGCGCCTGGTGACGGGTCCGCTCGATGATCAGGTCCACCCGGTAGTCGACGAGCAGGCGCAGTTCGCGCTCCACGCCGTCCTGCCGGCCATAAGCTTGGGTGGCACGCGCACCGCCTGCTCGCCCACCTTTGAGCAGATCCGCTCCAAGGCGTCGGGTCAGGTGGCGGCAGTCCTCGAGCGCCCACGTCCGATCCCGCCACCGACGAGCCCAGCGGATCAGCTCGAGGTGACCCTCCGGACTGATCTTGATCTGGGCACTTGGATTAGCGGCATACGGCTCGTATGATCGTCGGGCCGTGACCCGGGTTGCCGACACTTTGGTGCAGAAGGAGGGGTCGCATGAATCGCTTCGTGCTCGGGCCTGAGCACCAGCTTGAAGCCGAAGGAACCTCGCCTGACGCCTGGGCTGACCACCGTGCCGGGCCCCCTTCGGTACGCCCGACCCCAAACGGAGCATGGGCGACGGCCGCCGGCCGTGGCATCGCGGTGGCCCTGCTCGTCGGTCTCCTAGCGGGCGCCTGCAGCTCGAGTGCCAATCCAACGCCGACCGCCGCGGGAGGTGGAGGCTCGAGCGTGGCCCCCACGAGCGGCACACCGGCATCCGCTGCGACCGCCGCGCCGGGCGGCGGATCCACAGCCGACCCCTGCTCGTTGCTGACGCCAGCGGAGGTCGGCGCCGTACTCGGCGTATCGATCGGCCCGGGCCAGCCCTCGGGGTCGCGGGGGTGTACCTGGTTGTATCCGTCGAGTGGCGTGCCGAGTGAACAGGCAACCATCACGATCGACGTCGGCACGGCCTTCTCAAGCCTGTGCGGCGGCACGTCGAATGCCGCGGCTGGGATCACGATCACACAGTTGAGCGGCATCGGAAACGGGGCCTGCTACTCCTCGATCACCGGGCTCGGCGTTTCGACGAACCTGACGTTTGAGAAAGGCGGACAGGCCTACACGGCGGCGGTGGTCCTCCCAGTCGGCTCGTCCGATGGGGCGATCGAGGCCGCCAACAAGACCCTCGCCCTCGACGCGCTCGGCAAGCTGTGACCCAACGTCGACCGGCCCGTCAGCATGTGCGATTGAGCTACGCGGCAGACCACACCGGTCGCCGCGACCGACCTTGGCCGCTCCTGAGCGCGTGACGCGATGCGCTCGGGGGTTTCCCGCGGCCGGACGACGACGGTGGTGAGCTGTCCGCGAGCGAGGAGCTGGCCGCGGGCGCGAGCGGTGACCTGGCCTATGCCGTGTGGATCGAACGCGGCGAGGTGCTGGTCGAAGGCCGCGACCAGCCGGCTCCACTCGCTGTGCGCGTGACTCAGTCTTGCGCCGTGAACAGGCCGCTTGGGAGATCATCCACCGCCACGGAGATCCGATTACGGAGATCCGCGAGGCGCAGGCCGTCCTCCAGTCCTGACTCCATATCCGGAACGACGAGGGACGCGCCACGGCCGCCTCGAGCCGATCGAGAAACGGCCCCGCGCCCAGCCGCGCAAGGATCTCGCGGGCTGCTTCGGCGGCACGCACTGCGCCTGGGCGCTGTTTCAGACGCCTCGGTGCTGGGCCACGGCTTGGCGAGCGCAGGCAGGGGACCCGTTAGGCGGCCTCTCGCCCCCACGACGACATCATCGTGTTAGCAGGGCCGAGATCAAATGGAATCGGCCAAGCCTCCGTGAGGCGCGAGGGCCGCAGCGTACTCGCGTCCACGCTGTTCGATGGAGTCGGCGACCTGTTCGAGCCTCCTGATCGACGCCTCGTAGCCAGGCTCGCGGACATCCCCGCCATTGATCTCGATTTCGGTCTTGATCCCGGCCGTGATCGCCCGCAGGTTCTCGGCCATCGACAGCCACTCGGCGACGGTCTCGTCGGTGGTCTCGGCGTTCATTGCTCGCTCCCTTGCGGATGAACCTGGGGCCTGTCTCGGTCGCGTCCGGTGGCGGTTGCAGCGGCTGAGGCCGCCTAGCTCTCGGTCGGTGGCGCCGCGGTTGCCGCGCGTCGATCAGGTCGGCGATCGCCCGCAACTTCTCGCTCGGCGTCAATCGGTCACCCGGCTCGGTGGGCACGCCCGTCTCGAGTTCGGCTACGATCGCTTTCAGCCGGTTGGCAAGGTCCAAGGCATCGGCGTCGCCGGCCGCGGTCGCATCGCGGGCACTCCCGGTGACCGATCCGACTTGGTCTGTGGTCTGTTCTTCTGACACCGCTTGCGCT
Source organism: Chloroflexota bacterium (assembly GCA_003152165.1). Taxonomy (GTDB): domain Bacteria; phylum Chloroflexota; class Limnocylindria; order Limnocylindrales; family CSP1-4; genus Palsa-1033. Next base: position 4,783 of record PLZO01000034.1, on the reverse strand, counting down.
CCTGCTGCTAACGACGACCCCAGCCATTCTCCGCCGCCTGTGCAACATGGGCGCAAGTAGGGTGGTTCGTGCCCGGCGGTTTCTTGGCGCCGACGCTATGAGTGAATGGTGTCGGCATTTGAACGTCCACGGCCGTCCGAGCCGGGACGGTCGCCCGACCTACTTCTTGGTGGCCGTCCAGGTGCCCTTGGCATCGACGCAGGCGGCTGGGGCAGTGTAGGTCCCCGTCATCGTGGTGCCGCTGATCGAGCCGTCGTAGACGACTGTTTGGGTACCCGAGACCGCTCCGAAACTGATCGTGCTCCCGTTGATGGTGCCGCTCACGGCCGCGGCGGTGAGACACGGAGTCCCCTTGACGAGGATGCTGCCAGTCAGAGTGCTCCCGTTCTGTGTCCAGGTCAGGGCGAATGTGCCGGCCACCTGGTCAGGCGTCACGTCCTGCCACGTCCCATTCCACGTCCCGGCGAGGCCCGCTGGGGCCGACGGAGCCGGTGAAGCGGAGGGGACCGGCGAGGAGATCGCCGTCGGGGCCGCCGTCGGTTGGACCGGCGGAAGCGACGCCGCGGTCACCAGGGACGGCAACGGACTTGCCGGCGGGGTCGTCGGAGACGGCGAGGCCGTCGCGGTGCAGGCTCCAACAACAAGGATCAGTCCGGCCGCCAAGATGACGGCGCGGACGAGCGCTCGCTCCATCGGAGATGCCTCCTTCTTCGTCGGCTGGGCGCCGTTCGCGCTCAGGGTATCGCTGGCTGTCCTGAGACGGGTATGAGAACCGCTCGGCGCCGGATCCGAGTCATCAGCGTGACGAGGAGAAACGCGGCGACATTGACGACCGCCGGGACCAGATCCCGTTGATCTCAAACCACCCATCGAGGAGGAGGATGTCCAGCGATGGCTCGCGCAGCATGGGTCCTCGCGATCATCTCTGCGTTTCTCATCGCTGTCGGCCGAAGTCGGCAGGCGGCGGCCGGTCGCGATCGCCGGCTTCGTTCTGCTCGCATTGGCGGCAGTCCTGTTTCTGTTGGAACGGCGGACCGCATAGAACCGGCTCCGGCCGACAGCCTCGCTGCCACGCGATGAGTTGATTGTGTGGATGGCCGAGCACCGGGCCGGGGCTGAGCCTGCCTACATCGGACCCAAAGCCTCGTGGACATGGGCGATGGACTCGGTCACAAGCGTCGCGCAGATCACCGACGCCGCGACGAAGATCAAGAGCCGATCGAGGTCGGCGAGACCCGCTTGGCTCGTCGAAGTACCGACGAGCCCCCAGAGTGAGTCTCTGAAGGCCAACACGATCGGGACGCTCGCGCAGCCAAGGAGCGCAGCGTCGAGCTGCCGACGGCTGGCCCCCGGGCGGCGAGCTGACGACCGAACAAGTCCCAGATACGACCCGACAGCAACGAGGAAGGCGAACATCCCGCACCAGGCGACGACGAGCACGAAGACAAGGAGCGGGAGCGAATAGCCCTCCCGGAGCGAACCGACATCGAACAGGGCGGCGAACCCTGCAGCCGTCAGCACGGCGGCCGTGATTGGTCGGCGCCGAACCCAAGCCCAAGCCCAGCGATCGACGGCCCGAACGATGCCGGTGCCGATCGGTTCGAGCGGCCCCAGGCGCTGGCTCATGCGGCTCGCCAGCGCGGTGGCGTCGGCGAGCCAATCAGACGCAGTCGGGTCGGCCCGGTCGAATGTGGGCATCCGACGGATCTCGCTGATCAGGCCAAGGGCGCCGAGCGCCAGGCCAGCAGTGAAGATGCCGAGTGCACCGACGAGCGCGGGCGTCACCGTGCTCCAGGACCCGCGATCAGCTCCAAGGATCACGGCGATCCAATCGGATCCCGCCGTGACGATGGCGATGACTAGGAGCACATTGCAACCGTGGACGAGGTCAACCAGGCGGCTCAGTGGCAGGGGCTCTAAGCGCCGGCAGAGCATCAGCCGAACGGCCGAGAAGCCGCCGACGATCGGGAGAAAGAACATCGCGAACGAGGTCACCACGTCGTACGGATCGTCCATCCATGGCGCGTGGTCACCGAGCGGCCGGAACTCCTTCGTTCCGAATGCAAAGACCTCGAATAGCCCGGCGGCGAGCATCGCCCCGAGGATGGCTCGACCGATCCGGGGCCGCCGAGCGTCGGCCACGGGCAGGCACGCCGGCGAGACGTTGAGCGCATGCATACGGCTCGGCTTCCTTGATCGGGACAAGCTGGAGCCGACGCTCGGATTTGAACCGAGGACCCGGCTGGTTACGAACGAGCTGTTTTAGAAGGGTCCCCTGGGCCGGGTGGTTACCTCCCGATCGCTCTCGCCGGCGGACGGTCGAGGCATCCCCTCAAGGCGGAGTCGGCGTCCGGCGTCTCGGCGGACCGTGTCCGATCTTCAGCTCTTGCCCTGGCGGCCGGTCAGCGGGACCCGACTGAATAACAGCACCCCGGGCATATCCGGGCGACTACTGACATAGACCTTTGCCCCGGTGCCCTTGATTACTTTGGTGGCGGCCACGCGGGCCGTGGCCGCCTTGCCCTCGTAGTGCCAGGGCAGGACCTGCGATGCCGCTCCCACGCTGACTTCATTGACGAGCTTAGTGAGATCCTCATCGCGCGGATTGGTGCGATGACCACGCGGCGTTGGCTTGCGCTTGAGGTCGTCAAGATTGAGCGGCTGGCCGACCTTGATCGTGGCGAACTTGGCCAAGCGAGTGCCTCCAGTAGAGGTCGAAGAAGGACACCAGCGTACGCGATCGGCCTGCGCGTGTCACAGTCAATTTCAGCTTTGCCTTCTGATCAAACGCGAGTGAAGAATGACGGGCTCGAAGCCGGACAGGAGACTCCGCGATGGCCACCCGATCAAGACGCGGATGACGACCACGATCATCCGGCCGGCCCAGTTCAACGAGTGGCAGGCGGTCTCGACAACCCTCTGCCTCGAGGCACTCGACGAGCAGGCCAGGCGTCTACGACTTCCTTCTGCAGCTGTCCGCTTGCGCCGCCGGCCAACCGGCCCGCCGTGGCGATCGAGGCGGTGGAACCTAGCTGAGTGGGTCGACGCCGCGTCTCACGACTCGCGCGGCTACCTAGGGGTCAACGAACGGCCGGTGTCATGCGCCCAAGACCCTGTCGTTGCCCGGCTCCGCATAAGTGTACGGCAGCCGAGAATCGAACGCGACGGCCATCTCCTGCGGGATCGTGCCGGCACGCTGCGAGATCTCTTCGAGGGTGATCGCGTCGGCACCGTCGGACCCGAGCAGCGTGAAAACGGTGGCGGGATCGATTCCGTCGATGTCCGTCACATCAACGACGCATGAATCCATGCTGATCCGCCCCACGATCGGGACCCGCCTGCCTGTGGTGAGCGCGCAACCCTGCCCATTCCCGAGCGAGCGCCGCAAACCGTCAGCGTAGCCCAGCGGGAGCGTGGCGACTCGGCTGGGGCGTTCCGTCACGAATGTTCCACCGTAGCCGACCGCCGTGCCGGTGGGCACGTCGGCGAGCCGGACGGATCGGGCACGGACGGCCATCGCGGGCCGCAGCTCGATGCCGGCCGGCCCGCTGTGTTCGCTGAACTCGGCCGGGATCGCGCCGTACAGCGATAGGCCAGGTCGCGCAAACTCGTAGCGCCGACCGACACCGGCAAGCACCGCTGCGGAGCCCGCCACGTGCCGCGGGGCTTCAACGCCGAGGTTGCGCAGCGTCGCGACCGCGTCGTCGAAGCGCGCCAGCTGAACGCCGGTCATTTCTCTATCGGCCCCGTCGGCGAAATGGGTCCAGATGCCACGCACGCTGCCGGCGAGCATGCGCAAGGGACGTCGCAGCGCCTCCAGATCATCGAGCCGGAGACCCTGACGAGTCATGCCCGTGTCGATCTTGAGCTGGAGCCGAAGCCGTTCCCGTTCAACGAGTGGACGCTGGGAAATAAGCTCGACGGTCCGGGCGTCACCGAGCGTGATGTCGAGACCCACGTGCGCTGCGTCAGGGAAAGCGCGCAGAGGCGGTTCGTAGAGGACGATGATCGAGCCGCCAACACCCGCTTCACGCAGTTGAATCGCTTCGTCGACCGTCGCGACGCAGAAGGGCCCAAAGCCAGCTGCGGCCAGCGCCCGAGCAACCGGGACTGCGCCGTGGCCATAGGCATTGGCCTTGACCACCGGAGCGACACATGCGGCGCCGCCGAGCCGCTCGGCAAGCGCCTGTGCGTTGGCGACCACAGCCCCGAGATCCACCTCGACCCAAGCGTCCCGATGCGCGATCGCCCGACCGTTCAACCGCGTCTCCATCGCCTCCTCACCGTCGTGGCTATCGTCCGCCAGGCATTGTCGGGTTCGCCTCGATGAGCCGCCGGACCCAGGCGAACTCACGAACAAATGATGTTGAACCGGACGCGCCGCTTGCGGACGGCCCCTACGACCACGTAGCCGTGGCAGGGGGTGTCGGCCCAGACCGTCACGTCTCCTATCGGCCTCGTATCCCGGACTTGACCCACGCTGCAATTGCACAGTATCCACCCTCCTCTCATCGCTGGAGGCGTTGAGACTCGCGGCGTTGCCTCCCTCGCGGGTTGCAGCTTCCAAGGCGAAGAACCCGGCCACGCCGGCATATCCGGCGAGAAACCAGGCACCATTTGTGCGACCAGATATTTCTGATCGATCGTTCACAGCCAGAAGCCTGACAGGGCCCGATGGACGAGCGTCAGGCGGTCTGCCGGCTGACCACGAACAACTCATCGTCGTTGCTTCGTTTGACAGACCGTCGCTCCCGGAACATAGTTGCATCTGCAACTACGGACG